>NZ_JBHJWG010000020.1:0-20539 GCF_042266305.1 Kitasatospora sp. NPDC056076 | reverse complement strand
AACCGGGCGATGATCACGCAACTGCCGTTGTCATCGCCGGAGAAGGGGGACTTGGCCCACTCGGCATCGGTTGAGTTGTGGTCGTAAGGGTTGTGCTTCTTGCTCACGTCAGCTCTTCCAACTTGTGCTCAAGGGCAGCGATGGTCTCCTCCGGCGACAGGGCACAGCGCTGGAGTCGGGCGAAGGCCCGTTCGGCGCGTCGAACGTCGCGGCCGGTCCTACGCGGGAGCATACCGCCAACGGCTTCGATGAATACGAAGCCGTTTTCGGGATCGTCGGGGAACCTCATCAGGGTGAGTCCCGAGGTCAAGATGCCTTGTCGCCCGGCACTCAACGGCACTATCCGGATGCTGACATTCGGATACTGGGCGACTTTGATCGTGTGGCGGATCTGGTCGATCAGGACGCTCCGGTCGCCGGCGACCAGCAGGGCCACCTCGCCGAAGTACGCGTCGAAGTTGAGGACGGAATCCTTGGTCAGGCGGCGCTGACGCAGCATCCGGACCTCGGTCGCGGTTTCGATCTGCTCGTCATTGGGCGCGCTCAGACCGGCCGCGATCATCTCCTTGGCGTATCCCTCGGTCTGGACCAGACCGGGGAAGGCCGAAGGGAAGTAGTCGAACATCTGTGAGGCATCGGCTTCGAGATCGAGGTACTCGGCGAAAGCGGCCGTGATGCTGTCGGCGAAGTCCAGGCTGCGCCACCAACGCCGCGCAGGGCTTGCGCTGAGCAGACTCTCAAGGTCCTCTCGCTCCTGGCCCGTGATGCCGTAGTGGTCCAAGAGGATCTTCAAGTCAGCGCCACCGATCGGCTGGTGCGCGCGCTCCATTCTGCTGAGTCGGGCGGGGTTCCAACCCTTCAGCCCGGTCGTGGCGTCTGCCAGGGTCTTGTTGTTGTCCAGCCGCCAGGCACGCAGCTCTTCGCCGAGGCGGATCTGCCTGATTGCGGACAGCTCCTTGCTCAAGTGGCGCCCCTCCCTATCGGTGTGGACCGTCAGTCTTGCGGTTGCCTCGGCCTGTTTCAAGATCCACGGAATTGTGATTGCGTTCGGCTTGCAGGTTCGAATTGACATCCGTCACACTCAACGTGACCGCACGGACACGTAACTGACGTCGTGTCGAAGCGAAGGGGCACCCATGTCCGCGTTGAGCACACCTCTCCTCCGCACCTCCGAGCTCACCCTCACCGAGCACTCCACCTCGGTCCGCATTGCCCGGCGCCACATCCGCAACCAACTCGGCCTCTGGGGCTACTGCGGCGACAAGGTCGACGACCTCGTCCTCATCGGCTCCGAGCTCGTCACCAACGCCGTCGTCCACGCCTGCCAGGGCGACGGCGAAGTCCGCCTCTACCTCCAGGAGTTCAGCGGCGACTGCCGTCTCGAAGTCTGGGACCCGCGCTTCGACCTGCCGCTCCAGAAGCCCCGCCTGCGCCGCTTCAACGAGGGCGGCCGGGGCATCCAGCTCGTCCGCGAACTCTCGCTCGACTTCGGCGTCGTCGTCCGCCGGGGCTCGGGCAAGCGCGTCTGGGCGCGCGTCCTCCTCACCTGACCTCCCTACGAACCTGCAAGGAAGTCCACCCGCCATGCACCCCGCCGCGATCGCCTTCCGCAACCCCGCCGCCCTGCACGCCCGTTGCGACTACGGCCGCCCCCGTCGCCTCTACTTCGAGCCCGACTACGAGACCGGCGCCGCCGTCCCCGACCCCACCGCCTGGGAGCCCCTCCCCGGCGGCTACCCCGAGCGGTTCGCCCCCGGCTACTTCACCCCCGCCTCCGGTCTGGTCGAGCTGTTCCGGCTCCCTGACACCGTCACCGACCGCGACACCCTCGCCGCGCTGGTCGAGACCCTCGGCGATCCGCACCCCGTCACCCTCGGTGACGCCGACGACCCGCCCGGGCAGTCCACTACCCACGTCCTCCCCGAGTCCGGCCGGCGCCCCGGCCTCCACGTCGACAACCACCAGAACCTCCCCTACGGCGAGCGCCGGAAGGCCCGCCGACGACTCTGCGTGAACCTCGGGCCCGGCCCCCGCTACCTCCTCCTCGCCGACACCGACATCCTGACCATCTGCCGCTGCGTCCAGGAGCGCTACGAGGAGCACCGCCCCTCCACCGACGACCTGCGCATGTACCTCGCGCTGCACCGCCCGCTGCGCCTGCTCCGCCTGCGCATCGACCCCGGCGAGGGCTGGTTCGCGCCCACCTCCTTCCTCCCCTACGACGAGTCCACCGAGGGCCTGGCCCTGCCCTCCTCCACCTCCTCCTGGCTCGGTCACTGGGAGCCGCACCTCTTCGAGTCCCCGATCTGAGCGATCCGGCCGATCTGACCGATCTGTCCGTTCCGCGCGCCTGTGTCAGGCTGGTGAGGGAGCACCGCCGACATCGGGAGGCTCGTGATGGCCGAGATCAGGGTGAACGGGGTCGGGCTGCACTACGAGGCCCAAGGCGAAGGCCCCGGTGTCGTCCTGGTGCACGGCTCGTGGACCGACGCGGACTCCTGGGCCCGGGTGGTGCCGGGCCTCGCCGAGTCCACCACCGTCGTCGCCTACGACCGCCGGGGCCACAGCCGCAGCGAGGACCCGCTCACCCAGGGCTCGGTGCACGAGGACGCCGCCGACCTGGCCGGGCTGATCGAGGGCCTCGGGCTCGCCCCGGCCTTCGTCTGCGGGAACTCGTACGGCGCGCTGATCGCGCTGCGGCTCGCCTCCGCCCGGCCCGACCTGCTGCGGGGGATCGCCGTGCACGAGCCGCCGGGCACCGGCGTCCTGCTCACCGACCCGGAGCTGCGGCCGATCGCCGCCGCCCTCGCCGTCCGGATCGCCGCCGTCCGGGAGCTGCTGGAGCAGGCGGAGTCGGCCGCGGCGGCGGAGCTGTTCGTGGAGACGGTCGCCTTCGGGCCGGGGGCGTGGGCCCAGTTGCCCGCACCGGTGCGGCACACCTTCATCCGCAACGCCCCGACCTACCTGGACGAGTTGCGGGACCCGGACGCGCTGGATCTGGACCTGACCGCGCTCGGCGACTTCACCGAGGCCGTGCTGCTCACGCAGAGCGACGACAGCCCGCCGATGTACGGCGAGGTGCTGGACATCATCGACCTCACCCTCGCGAAGGCGGAACGGCACCTCTACCAGGGCGCCGGTCACGCTCCGCACCTGTCGCAGCCGGAGGAATGGGTGCGGGTGGTGCTCCCGCGCGCATTGGTGTGAAACGGACCTGAGGGGCGCGAAATCGGGAGCACACGCCCGCTCATGCGCCCTTCGTGGTGCGCTCCTCAGGGCGCCGTCACCAGCTCCTCCCCGCGCGGCGTCCGCCGGTACAGCACCTCCCGCCCGCTGCGGACCCGGCTGACCAGCCCCGAGCGGTGCAGCACCCCCAGGTGGTACGAGACCGTCCCGGCGCTGAGGAAGTGCCGGGCGGCCAGCGCCGCGGTGGTCGCCGGGTCGACCAGCGCGGCCAGCAGGTCCGCCCGGGTCGGCCCGACCAGCTGGGCCAGGGCGGGCGCGGGTGTCCGGGGCGCGGGCACGGACGGTGTGATCGGGTACATCAGCGTCGGCGCCCGGTGGCAGCCGTCGACCGTGTCGAGGATGACGTGGATCGAGCGGCTGACCAGCGTCGGCATCAGCAGCACCATGCGGGCCGGCAGGTTCACCTCGAAGCGGCTCTCCAGCTGGATCATCCCGTTCGACCAGGAGAGTTCCGGGGAGAGCGAGTTGAACAGCGAACCGGTGCCGTACCGGGCGACGTGCCGGCCGCGCTGGTCGATCTCGGCGTCCAGCACCGCGCGGGCGTCCGGCCAGTGCGGGGCGACCGCCAGCTCCCAGTACCGGCCCAGCTCGTCCGCGACCCGCTCGGCGAAGTGGCGCGGGCCGCGCCGCAGCGTGCGCAGCACCACGTCCGGCAGCGGCCGGCCGGCCAGGTTGGCGGCGGGCAGCCCGTGGCGGACGGTGTCCAACTCGGCCAGCACCCGGTCCGGGTCGGCGCGGCGGACGGCCGTCAGCTGCTCGGCGATCGTCGGGTCCGGGCCGGTCGGGTGCGGGGCGAGGAAGTCGGGGAGGTAGCCGCCGGCCCGCTCCAGCGCCAGCCCGGACAGCAGCTCCAGCCCCTCCCGGCGCAGCACCCGGCGGGTCCGGCCGACCCAGGCGTACGGGCCGGTGCGGGAGTTGAGCGCGGAGGCGGCCATCAGGGTGTTGACCGCCTCGTGCAACGGGGAGACGACGAACCGGGTGCGGGCGAGCCCGGTCGAGTCGATCGTGAGCCGGATCATGCCGTCCACCCCTCTGCCAGCCGGCCGGAACGGTCGGCTTTGTCGCCCTTTCGGTCGTCAACCCTTCGACCCTGGTCGAATCCTGACACGAATGCTCGCCATCGAAGTCGCCCGGGCGCAGGCTTCTCCCGTGACCGCGTCAGCACGGACGCGGCGCGAGCGGAAGGAACCCCGACGAACATGACGAGCACGCGCGGCCGCATCGCCGCCCTGCTGGGCGCCGTCGCGGTGGTCGCCGGCACCACCCTGGCCGGCCCCGCCGTCGCCGCCCCGGCCGAACCCCAGCGCCACGGCGGCGGCGTCACCGGGCAGGCACCCTGCCAGGGCGCGCCCGAATTCACCTGCGGAACCCTCACCGTGCCGCTCGACCACAGCGGCCGGACCCCCGGCACCCTCCAGCTCGACGTGGCGATGACCGGCAACGCCGACGCCCCCAAGGGCGACCTGGTGTTCCTCGCCGGCGGCCCCGGCCAGCCCGGCGTCCCGCTGATCCGCCGGATCGCGAGCAAGCTGGAGCCCGTCCTCAAGGACTACCGCCTGATCATGTACGACCAGCGCGGCACCGGCGAGCGGGCCCTCCAGTGCCCCGGCCTCCAGGAGGACATGGGCTCCTCCGACCTCGCCGTACCCCGCAAGCAGTCCATCGCCGACTGCGCCACCGCCCTCGGCCCGAACGCCCGCTACTACAGCAGCGCGGACACCGTCGGCGACATCGACCTGCTGCGCCAGGCCCTCGGCGACCGGCGGATCACCCTGGACGGCGTCTCCTACGGCACCTTCGTCGCCGAGCGCTACGCCCTCGCCCACCCGGCGCACGTCGACCGGCTGGTGCTCGACTCGGTCGTGCCGCAGGGCGGCTACGACCCGATGGACCTGATCGCGCTGCCCGCCACCGCCCGGGTGCTGCGCACCGCCTGCCAGGCCACCGGCTGCACCACCGACCCGGCCGCCGACCTCGCCGCTACCGTGCAGAAGTACGGCAACGGCGCGCAGATCCTGGACGCGCTCACCAGCTACGAGTTCGCCGACCCCAACTACGGCGGGGTGCCGGAAGCCCTGCACGAAGCGGCCGGCGGCAACCCGCAGAAGCTCCAGTCCTTCATCGACGACGTCCACAAGAACGACGCCGCCCCGGCCGAACTGCTCAGCCAGGGCCTGCACGCCGCCACCCTGTGCGCCGACGGGCGCTACCCGTGGGGCTCCTCGGACACCCCCGTCGCGGGCCGCGCCGCCGCGCTGGAGCGCACCCGGAACAACCTGACGGCCGAGCAGACCTGGCCGTACGACCCGGCGACCGCGACCGGCCTCGGCAGCCTGCTGGTCTGCCTGGACTGGCCGCGCGAGCAGGTGCCGCCGCTGCCGCCGGCGCACCGCAAGCTGCCGAACGTGCCGGTGCTGCTGCTCGGCGGGGACCGGGACCTCTCCACCCCGTACGAGTGGCTGTACCAGCAGGCGAAGCTGACGCACGACCCGCAGGTCGTGATCGTCCCGGGGGCGGCGCACTCGGTGCAGACCCGGGCGGCCAACCCGGCGGGGCGGCAGGCGGTCTACGACTTCCTGCTCAAGTAGCCGGTTCCCGCTCAAGGAGCTGGTTCCCGCTCAAGGAGCTGGTTCCCGCTCAAGGAGCCGGAAGGCGGCGGGCCGTTCCGCACAGGGGACGGAACGGCCCGGCGCCGCCTCAGAGTTCGGAGGAGTCCCAGCCGTCGTCCGGGAGGGAGGGGTCGGGCCCCGGGCAGTCGACGTGGTCCCAGCCCCACATCATCACCTTGTACAGCATCCAGTCCGCGAGCGGTGGGTCCTCCCGGTTCTCGCGGTCGGTGAGGATCAGGGCCACCCAGACGTCCTCGACGGGCGAGAACTCCAGGGTCCGCTGGTCGGGCAGGTTCTCGTACTCCACCGTCCGCCAGGTGCAGCCCGCCGCGGTGAGTGCGGCGGTCAGCTCGGACTCGACGACGGCGGTCCGGTAGGTCCGGGTCCCGCCGCCGTCCACGGGGAGTTCGAGTTCGCCCTGCCAGGTCGCCAGGGACACCGACCGGAGCTGCCGGCAGTGGCAGAACACCGTGAGCGCGTCGCCGAAGCCGAAGGCGTGCGGCCAACGGCCCTCGCGGTGGATCCGGCCGCCGTCCCACGGGGCGCCGTAGCGGGCGGAGAGCTCGGACAGCCGGGCGCCGTAGCGCAGTTCACCGAGGGCGCCGGTGGCGAAGAACCGGGTGAGCCGGTCGAGGAAGTCCGTCACCCCAGGCACCCGCGCACCGCCTCGATCAGCCGGTTGGCGCGGGCGTCGCCGTGGCCGATCATCCGGTTCGCGACGTAGCCGAAGCCGACGCCGAACTCGTCGTCACCGAAGGCGAACTGGCCACCGGCGCCGTCGTTGCCGAAGCTGCGCGCGCCGAGCAGCGGGCGGAACCCGGCGGAGTCCAGCAGCAGGCCGGAGCCCCAGCGGGCGCCCATGTCGAAGCCCAGGAAGCCCTGGCCGGAGGAGACTTCGCGCACCGCGTCGGTCACGGTGTCGGCGGAGAGCAGCCGGGGGCCGCCGTCCAGGCCGGTGGCCGCGGCCGCGTACAGGCCGGCCAGCCCGGTGGCGGAGGCGACCGCGCCCGCGCCGGGCAGCTCGATCGCGTGCAGGGCCGGGTCGTTCCAGCCGTGCGGCACGTCCAGACCGGGGAAGACCAGGGCGCCGTTCATGGTGACGATCCGGGTGAGCAGGTGCTCGGGGCCGGGCATCGGGCGGCGGCCCTCGGCCTCCACCAGCCGTGCCAGGCGCGGGAGTTCGCTCTCCGGCAGGCCGATCCACAGCGGCAGGCCGAGCGGCCCGGCGATCTCCTCGCGCAGGAACGCGCCCGGGGTCAGGCCGGTGATCCGGCGGATCACCTCGCCGACGGCGAAGCCGAACACGTGGCCGTGGTACTCGTAGCTGGTGCCCGGCTCCCAGAGCGGCTGCTGGGCCTCGATCGCGCGGATCACCGGATCCCAGGCGGCGACCTCCTCGAACGGGAGCACCGCGTCCAGGGCCGGGATGCCCGCCCGGTGGCCGAGGATCGTCCGGACGGTGACGTCCTGCTTGCCGTGGCGCGCGAACTCGGGCCAGTAGCGGGCGACCGGGGTGTCCAGGTCGAGGCGGCCCTGCTGGGCGAGCAGCAGGGCGCTGATGCTCACCGCGCCCTTGGCGCAGGAGAACACCGGGACGACGGTGTCCTGCGTCCAGGCCCGGCCGGTCCGCTGGTCGGCGGTGCCGCCCCACAGCTCGACCACCTTGCGGCCGCCGACGAAGACCGTGACGGCGGAGCCGAGTTCGGGGAACTCGGCGAAGTTGCCCGCGAAGGCGTCCGCGACGGCGCCGAACCGTTCGTCGACCCAGCCCTGGTAGTCCTGCATGGTGTACCGCCCCGTTCCGCGTGCTCCAAGATCGTTGACCGGACCACGGTACGGCGTCAGGACGGTCGGGACGAGGGGATTTCCCCGGGTCGGGGAGGGTGGGGCGGATGGGGCGGGCGGGCCGTCAGAGGGCCGTCGGCGGGTGGTCAGCGGGCCGTGGGCGGGCCGGCGGCGGGGCGTCCGGCTCAGTCCGCGGCGGGGTCGTACAGCGGCAGGAAGTTGACCACCGGCTCCTCGTACGGGTGGGCGGCGCGCACGGCCGCCAGCACGGCGGCGGCCTGCTCCCGTTCGCAGGAGGACTCCACCCGGCACTCCTCGGCCCGTTCCACCTCGCCGGCCGTGCCCAGGTGGGGCCGGGCGGCGGCGGAGGGCAGCCAGGTGCCGGTGACCCGCCAGACGCTGGCGCAGCGGGAGTACTCGCCGATCCGGCCGGCGCCGGCGGCGTGGAGGGCGTCGACGACCTGCTCGACGTGGCTCTCCGGGACGGATATCTCGATCTTGAGGCGGGACATGCCGGGGACTCTAGCGGGCGGCCGGTCGGGCGGGTCGGGGTGGTGCGTCGCGGCGGTCGGGGTGGTGCGCCGGGGCGGTCGGGGCCGCCCGGGTGGGCGGGGCGGACGGGACGGATGGCCGGGCGCGGGCGTGGGCAGGCTCGGGCGGACACGTCCGTACGCAGTGAGGGAGCTGCCGACATGACCGCAGTGCACGAATCCGTCCTGGACGCGATCGGCGGGACGCCGCTGATCCGCTTGGCCCGGCTGGGCGCCGGGATCGCCGCGCCGGTCTACGCCAAGGCCGAGTTCCTCAACATCGGCGGCAGCGTGAAGGACCGCGCCGCGCTGTCCATGGTGCTGGCCGCCGAGCGGGACGGGCTGCTGGGCCCGGGCGGGACGATCATCGAGGCGACCTCCGGGAACACCGGGATCGGGCTGGCCCTCGTCGGGCGGCAGCGCGGCTACCGGGTGATCGCCGGGGTGGCGGACAAGTCGGCGCCGGAGAAGGCCGACATCCTGCGGGCGTACGGCGCGGAGGTGGTGCTCGCACCGACGGCGGTGGCGCAGGAGGACCCGCGGCACCTGTTCAACGTGGTCACGCGGCTCAGCGAGGAGATCCCCGGCGCCTGGCTCGCCAACCAGTACGACAACCTGGCCAATCCTGACGCGCACCTCCGGACCACCGGCCCGGAGGTCTGGGAGCAGACCGGCGGCCGGGTGACCCACTTCGTCGCGGGCGTCGGCACCGGCGGCACCGTCACCGGCACCGGCGGGTACCTCAAGGAGGTGTCCGGCGGTTCGGTGACGGTCGTCGGCGCGGACCCGGAGTCCTCTTCCTACGGCGGCGGGGACGGGAGCCCGTGGTTCGTCGAGAGCATCGGCCACTTCCTCCACCCCGAGACGGTCGAGGACCGCTGGCCGCAGGCCTACCGTTCGGAGGTGGTCGACTCCTTCGAGCGGATCCCGGACCGCGAGTCACTGCTGACGGCGCGCCGGCTCGCCCGCGAGGAGGGCATCCTGGCCGGGCCCTCCTCCGGCACGGCGGTGGCGGCGGCGCTGCGGGTGGCGCGCGGGCTGGGGCCGCAGGACCTGGTCGTGGTGGTGCTGCCGGACTCGGGCCGCTCCTACCTGTCCAAGGTGCACAGCGACACCTGGATGCGGGAGTGGGGCTTCCTGGAGGACCGGGAGGAAGCGGAGGAGGGGGGCGGCCTGCGGCGCCTGCTCGACGCGGCCGGGCCGCCGGTCGCCGTCGGCGCGGACCTGACCGTGGCCGGGGCGCTGGCGGCGCTGCGGGCGGCGCCCGGCGGGATCGCCCCGGCGGTGCTGGCGCGGGCGGCGCGCCCGTACGGGGTGAGCGCCACCGAGGTGGTCGGCTCGGTGTCCCGGGAGGTGCTCACGGCGGCGCTGGCCGAGGGCGGGGCCGGGCCGGACGACCCGGTGCGCCCGCTGCTCGGGCCGGCCCTGCCGACGGTCGGGGTCGGGCAGTCGGCCGCCGAGGCGCGGGCGGCGCTGGCGGGCGGGCGCCCGGCGGTGGTGGTGCTGGTGGACGGCCGGGCGGCCGGGGTGCTGACCCGGGAGGTCCTGGGCTGACCTCCCCGCGGCGGGGCCGTGCGTCTCGACCCCCCGCCGCGGGCCGTGCGCCCTAACCCCCCGCCGCAGGCGCCAGGATGGCGTGGATGACCCGGTCCAGGGTGCGGTCGAAGGCCTGGTCCGGGTCGGCGGGCGGGCCCGCGGTGGCGAAGGCCTGGGCCAGGTGGGGGTAGGCGCCGCTCATCGCCGCCTGGGTGAGGTAACCGACCATCTCCGCCTGCCACTTGGCGCCCGCGGCCGCCGTCTGCTCGTACTGGGCGAACTGGCAGATGAAGCCGTTGAACAGCGCCATCGCCTCCATCCGCGCCCCGCCCGGCAGGCCGGTGGGGGCGGTGACGGCGAGGAAGTGGTCGGTGTAGCGCAGGGCGTTGGGACCGATGCCCGGGCGGGCGAGGACCAGGGCGGGCAGCCAGGGGTGGCGGCGCAGGAGGGCGAGCTGCTCGTGCGCGAGGCCCGCCAGGTCGGCGCGGACGTCTCCGCTCGGGGCGGGCGGCAGCCGGTACTCGGCGGTGGCCGCGTCGAGCATCAGGTCGAGCAGGTGCTCCTTCTTCGGCACGTAGTTGTAGAGCGACATGGTGCCCGCGCCGAGCGCGGCCGCGACCCGGCGCATCGAGACGGCCTCCAGGCCCTCGGCGTCGGCGATGACGATGGCGGCCGCCGCGATGGAGTCGCGGCTGTGGGCCGGCCGCGGGCCGCGGCCGGTGCGCTCGGGGCGCAGCCAGATCAGCTCGGGGGCCTCGGGCGGCGTGGGCCGCGCGGGCTGTTCGGTCCGCTCGGGCCGGTCGGGCCGGTCGGGCTGCTCGATCCGCTCGGGCTGGTCGGGCCGGTCGGGCCGGTCGGGAGTGCTGGGGGGCTTGCTGGACGGCACTGGAAGATCACCTCGCTTCCCCATCTTAGATACGTACGTCGTACGTAGTAGCATGGCGTTCAGCTTCTACGTACGCTGTACCTAGAGAAGGGCGTAGCCATGTCCGACACCTCCCGACCCGCCATCGAGATGGCGGGCGTGCGGAAACGCTTCGGAGCCACCGAGGCCCTGCGCGGCCTCGACCTGACCGTGCCCGCCGGGACCGTCTGCGGTCTGCTCGGCCCCAACGGCGCCGGCAAGACCACCGCCGTGCGCGTCCTCGCCACCCTGGTCGCCCCCGACGAGGGCACCGTCCGGGTCGCCGGGCACGACGCCGTCCGCGAGGCCGAGGAGGTCCGGCGGGCGATCGGCCTGGCCGGCCAGCACGCCGCACTGGACGAGGGCATCACCGGCCGGGACAACCTCCGGCTGTTCGGCCGGCTGCACCGCCTCGGCGCCCGCCGGGCCCGGGAGCGCGCCGACGAACTGCTCACCCGCTTCGGCCTCGCCGAGGCCGGCGACCGGCTGGTGCGCACCTACTCCGGCGGCATGCGCCGGCGCCTCGACCTGATCGCCAGCCTGGTCACCAGCCCGCCGGTGCTGTTCCTGGACGAGCCCACCACCGGGCTCGACCCGCGCAGCCGCCAGGGGATCTGGGACACCGTCAAGGAGCTGGCCGACGGCGGCACCACCGTGCTGCTCACCACCCAGTACCTGGAGGAGGCCGACCGGCTCGCCCACGACGTCGTGGTGGTCGACCACGGCGCCGCGATCGCCACCGGCCCACCCGAGCGGCTCAAGGCGGCGATCGGCAGCCAGGTCTCGGTGACCCTGGCCACCGTGGAGCAGCTCGCCGCCACCGCCGTGGTGCTGTCCGCCCTGTCGGGCGGCGACGCCCAGGTGGACGTCGCCGAGCGGACGGTCACGGTGCTGACCGCACCCGGGGCGTCCGTCCTGCTGCCCGCGCTGGTGCGGGAGTTGGACGGGGCCGGGGTCGTCGCCGAGGACGTCGCCGTCCGGGCGCCCTCGCTCGACGACGTGTTCCTCGCCCTCACCGGGAAGGCCCGGGAGAACGCCGAGCTGGGGAGGGCCGCCTGATGGCCACCGCCGTCCGCACGTCCGCCCGCACCGCCGTCCCCGCCGCCGCGCGCCCCTCGCTCGGCGCCCGGCTGGTCTCCGACACCTGGACGTCGATGCTCCGCATCCTGCTCAACTACCGCCACTCGCCCGGCCTGCTGGCCGCCTCGCTGGGCGTTCCGGTGGTCATGGTGGTGGTCTTCGGGTACGTCTTCGGCAGCGCCATGCAGGTGCCCGGCGGCGGGGACTACCGGGAGTTCCTGATGCCCGGGCTGTTCGCCATGGTCGCCACCAACGGCATCATGCCCACCATGGTCGGCGCCGCCCGGGACGTCGGGCGCGGGGTCACCGACCGGCTGCGCTCGATGCCGGTCTCCCGCACCGGACTCCTGCTCGGGCAGAACCTCGCCGACCTGCTGGTCAGCGTCGTCGTCCTGGCCCTGCTGGCCCTGGTCGGACTGGCCGCCGGCTGGCGCGCCCGGCACGGCGCCGCCGACGCGCTGGAGGGGTTCGCACTGCTGCTGCTCTTCCGCTTCGTGATGACCTGGGTCGGCACGCTGCTCGGCCTGGCCGTCGGCAAGGAGGAGGCCGCCGGGCAACTCTCCGTCGTCGTCTTCCCGTTGGCGATGGTCACCAACGCCTACGTGCCCACCGGCGGGATGCCCGGCTGGCTGCGGGTGATCGCCGACTGGAACCCGATCAGCTCCGTGGTGGAGGCGAGCCGGGAACTCTTCGGCAACCCGGCGGCGCCCGGCTCCGCGTGGCCGATGCAGCACGCCGTCCTCGCCACACTGCTGTGGAGCGCCGCCCTGCTGGCGCTCTGCGGGCCGCTGGCCGTACGGAAGTTCGCCACGCACGGGCGGTGACCCGCCGGGTCGCCGTAATGTGCTGGACACCGTGGCCGGTGTGGCTTTAGGTGGGGCGCCATGGAGTACACCCACCTCGGCCGTACCGGCCTGACCGTCTCCCGCCTCTGCCTCGGCACCATGAACTTCGGCCCCCACACCGAGGAGGCCGAGGCCCACCGCCTCATGGACACCGCCCACGAGCGCGGCATCAACTTCTTCGACACCGCGAACTCCTACGGCCGCGACAGCGAGGGCAACCTCCAGGGCCGCACCGAGGAGATCATCGGCCGCTGGTTCGCCCAGGGCGGCGGCCGCCGCGAGCGCACCGTCCTGGCCACCAAGGCCTACGCGAACACCAGCGACTGGCCCAACGACGGCAAGCTCTCCGCCCTCGCCATCCGCAAGGCCGTCGAGGCCAGCCTGCGCCGGCTGCAGACCGACCACATCGACCTCTACCAGATGCACCACATCGACCGGGCCACGCCCTGGGAGGAGATCTGGCAGGCGATGGAGGTCCTGGTCGCCCAGGGCAAGATCATCTACGTCGGCTCCAGCAACTTCGCCGGCTGGCACCTCGCCCAGGCCCAGGAGGCCGCCCGCTCCCGGCACTTCCTCGGCCTGGTCAGCGAGCAGTCCCTCTACAACCTCCTCGACCGGGCGATCGAACTGGAGGTCATCCCCGCCCTCCAGCACTACGGCCTCGGGCTGATCCCGTGGTCCCCGCTGCGCAGCGGCCTGCTCGGCGGCGTCCTGCGCAAGGAGCGCGAGGGCACCCGCGGCCGCAGCGCCCTGGGCTACGCGAGCGAACTCCTGGACAGGCACCGCGAACAGCTCCAGGCCTACGAGGACTTCGCCGACGAACTCGGCACCGACCCGGCCGACCTCGCGCTCGCCTGGCTGCTCTCCCGCCCCGCCGTGACCGCCCCCATCATCGGCCCCCGCACCCCCGCCCACCTCGACGCAGCCCTCCGGGCGCTCGACCTGGACCTCGACCAGAAGACCCTGGACCGCCTCGACGAACTCTTCCCCGGCCACAAGCCGGCCCCCGAGGACTACGCCTGGTAGACCCGCGGGCCGCCCGGCCCCGGCACCCCGCCGTCCGGGGTGCCGGGGCCGGTGCGCGAGCGGCCGGTTGGCGAGCGGCCGGTTCGCGAGGAGCCGGGTTCGCGAGGAGCCGGTGCGCGAGGGGCCGGGGACGCGCCGCCCCGACACCCCGGCGCTGTGGTAGCAAGACGGGTATGACGGAACGGATCAGGGAGCGGGACCGGGGCGCCTACCACCACGGGGCGCTGCCGGAGGCCTTGGTGGCGGCGGCGTTCGAGGTGCTGGACGAGCAGGGCCAGGAGAAGGTGAGCGTGCGCGAGGTGGCGCGTCGGGCGGGGGTCTCGGCGGGGGCGCCGTTCCGCCACTTCGCCGACAAGCAGGCGCTGTTGACGGCGCTGGCGGACCGGGTGCTGGCGGACTTCGCGCGCTGGCAGGAGGCGGAGGTGGCGGCCGCCGAGGCGGTCGGCGGGTCGGCGATGCGGGCGCTCGGGCTGGGCTTCGTCCGGTACGCGCTGCGCCATCCGCGACGGTTCGAGCTGGTGCGCTCGCGGGCGTTCTCGGCCCCCCGGGACCCGCAGCTGCGGGAGCAACTGGACGGCCTGGACCGGGCGTTCGCCGGTCTGGTGGTGGCGGACCAGCAGGCCGGGCGGGTCGGCCCCGGCGATCCGGAGCTGGTGCTGCTGTCCGGGCAGGCGCTGGTGTACGGGCTGGCGCAGATGATCGTGGACGGCTACCTGCCCGCCGAGCGGGCGGAGGAGCTGGCCGTCCGGGTCCTGGACACCTTCCGCGCGGGGATCGCCGGGACGGTCAACCCTCCTGAGCCGTAACGGAATTGTGGCTGCGGCGAACCTTGACCGGCCTGGTGCGCGCTGATGTAATCGCCGATTACATGAGCGCGAGTCGTGAGTCGTGAGCGCGAGTCGTGAGCGCGAGTACCGGGAGGCACAGATGCCGCTGTTCGCCAAGCCGCAACCGGGCTACACCACCGCCGCCGCCACCGGCGACACCGTGGTGCTGCTGATCGGCATGCGGATCAACCGCTTCTGGGCGGTGCACCACTGGGGCCCGGTGATGTTCGCGATGTTCCGGATGCTCTACGAGCTGGCCCGCAGCCCCGAGCGCGGCCTGCGCGGCCGCATCCTGCTCACCGCCTCGCCGCGGACGTACTACGTCGTCCAGTACTGGGAGTCGAAGGAGCACCTGTACCGCTACGCGAGCGCACCGGACGGCTTCCACCACACCGTCTGGGGCATAGCCAACCGGAAGATCCGGGAGGGCAAGCTGCGCGGTCACGTCGGGCTCTGGCACGAGACGTACATCGTCCCCGAGGGCGGCTACGAGTCGATCTACTTCGACATGCCGGCGTTCGGCCTGGCCGGCGCCACCGGCCAGCTGCCGCTGGAGGCGCGCGGCCGGCACGCCGCCCAGCGCCTGGCCTTCCGCTCGGGCGACGGCTCCGACGGGGCGGGCGGCGCGGAGCAGGCGGAGGGCGCGGAGCAGGCGGAGGGTGCGACGGCCGGTCCGGACGGCCTGAGCTGCCCGTACGTCGCGGACGGCGCCGACGACCGGACGGGCGCTCAAGGAGTGTCGTGAGTCCGTCCGGCGACCCCGGTGTGGGAGCGTCGGGGGATGGTCGATCAGGAGGGCGCCGTCCGGCAGGCGCGGGTGGTGCACGAGGTGCCCTACCGGGCGCAGTGGGAGTCCGCGGAGCTGGTGCGGGACATCGTCGACGGGCGGCTGGACGCCGCGCGGGACCCGCGCTGGGGGCAGTCCGGGGCCGCCACCCCGGAGGAGTACGCCTGGTGGTCCTGGCGGCTCTGCGGCGTCGCCTGCCTGCGGATGGCCCTGGAGCACTGGTGGGGCGTCACCCCGGCGGCGATGGTGCTGGCCCGTGAGTGCCTGGCGGCCGGCGCGTACGTCCGGGACGGCGACAGCCTGCGCGGGCTGGTCCACGTGCCGTTCGCCGACTACGCCCGGCGGCGCTGGGGACTGGCCGCCCGGGCGACGGAGTCGACGCCCGCGCAGGTCGCGGACGAGCTGGCGGCCGGGCGGCTGGTGATGCTCTCGGTGCACCCGTCGATCCGGGAGCCGCACGGGCCCGAGCCGGTGCGGCGCGGCGGCCACCTGGTGCTGGCGGTGGGGACCACCGGGACGGCGCTGCTGATCCACAACCCCTCCGGCTTCCCGGGGGAGTCGCAGGCCTTCGCCCGGGTGCCGTGGCGCTCCTTCGGACCGTTCTACGCCGGGCGGGGCATCGTGCTCGGCCCGCCCGGCGCCGACGACGGTCAGGTGTTGTCCGGCAGCCCCACCGGGTAGAACGGCAGGCTGCTCCGGCACAGGGCCGAGATCGGCTTCAACGCGGCGGCCAGGGAATCGAGTTCGGCGCGCGGGTAGTCCTCCCAGACGCGCGCGGCGGCCAGGTCGGTGGCGGCCTCCAGGGCCTGGTGGTGGGTCCGGCCCAGCTCGGTCAGCGAGCCGGTCGCGGTCAGCCAGCCCCGCTCGACCAGGCGCTCGGCGGCGGCCTCCCACTCGGTGTCCGTCCAGCCGCGCACCGGCTGGAGCTGCTCGCGCCGCATGTCCATCGCGCAGCGGACCACCAGGGCCTCACAGCCGTCCAGCCCGGCCGCGACCAGCGCGGCCACGTGACCGTCCCCGCGGTGCTCGCGCATCACGGTGGCGGCCCGCCAGAGCCGCTCGTACAGCCCCGGCGGGGCCGGGAGCGCCGCGTTGGCGGCGGCCAGCACCCGGCCGGCGCAGTCCAGCCGCTCGGCGGACTGCTCCATGGTCTCGACCGCCCGCTCGACCAGACCGCGGTCCACGTGCTCCAGCAGCCGGGCCAGCGCGGCGCCCGCACCCTTGCTGCGGGCGGCCAGCGCCTCCTCCGGGCTGGCCAGCGACCACAGTGCGGGCAGGGCCCGCTCGACCATCGCCGGGGCGAAGTTGAAGAACGCGGCGGTCACCGGCGGCGCGTCCACCACGCCGAGCGGGGCGGAGCGGCCGGCGAAGTAGCCGCGCCAGAAGCCGCGCAGGCCGGCCGCCTCGAAGGCGTCGCGACACTCGGGCTCGAAGTAGGTGACGGCGTGCACCGGCTCGAAGAGCCACCAGAGCGCGCGGGCGGGATGGACGAGATCGGCCATCGGGAGACCTTCCTCGGACGGGGCTCCGGGCGGGCGCGGGGAGCTCGGCTGGTCGGTACGGCGGCGGCGGTCGCGCGGGCGGCGGATCGTCGGGGTCGCCCGGGCGGGTGCGTGGGCCGTTCACGTGCTGATGACCACGGGGACGGCCCCGGTAATCCCCGGCGGGGTGTGACGACGGTCACGTGCGGGGGTGTCGGGGGGCGGCCGGGGGCGGTCGGGCGGGTGCTGGGGTGGGTCCCGGGTGGGGAACCGCTCAGGCCCGCACCGGCGGCATCGCGAGCGGGTCGATCGGCATCTCGGCCCGGCAGATCGCCGCGATCGGCCGCAACGCGGCGGTCAGGCGGTCGAGTTCGCCGTCCGGCCGGTGCTCCCAGATCCGGCCGGCGGCCAGGTCGGTGGCCGCCTCCAGCTCCCGGTGCCGGATCCGCCCCAGCTCGGTGACCGCGCCCGCCGCCGTCAGCCAGCCCCGGCCGACCAGCCGCGCCGCCGCGGCCTCCCACTCCTGGTCCGTCCACCCCCGCAGCGGCTGGAGCACCTTGCGGGAGGCGCCCGTGGCGCAGTGCAGCACCGGCGCCTCGCAGCCGTCCAGCCCGGCGGCGACCAGCGCGGCCACGTGGCCGTCCCCGCGGTGCTCGCGCAGCACGGTCGCGGCGTGCCACAGCCGCCCGTACACGTCCGCGTCCGTGGGCCGGGGCAGTGCGGCGTTGGCGGCGGCCAGCACCCGGCCCGCGCAGTCCGCCCGGTCCACGGCCTCCTCCAGCGCCGTCGCCGCGGTCTCGACCAGCTCGGGCGCCACCGGCGCCAGCAGCCGGGCCAGCACCGCCGCCGAGCCCTCGGTCCTGGCCGCGAGCACCCGCTCGGGGCTGGCCCTGGTCCACACCTGGGGGAGGGCGCGTTCGACCGCCGCCGGGGCGAAGCTGAAGAACGCGGCGATCACCGGCGGGGCGCCCACCGTGCCCAGCGGGGCCGAGCGGGCGGCGAAGTAGCCGTGCCAGCCGCCGTCCAGCCCGGCCGCCTCGAAGGCCGCCCGGCTCTCGGGCTGGAGGAAGGTGACGGCGTACACCGGTTCGAAGAGCCACCAGAGTGCGCGGGCGGGGTGGACGGGTTCGGACAATCGAGACACCTTCCTCTTCCTCTTCCTCTTCCTCGTCGTGGGCGGGGCCCGACGAACGGGAGGGCACCGGCGGTCGTTCCAGAGCTGACCGCCACCGGGGCCGTCCCGGCAACCCGGGCAGCGTGTGATCACGGTCACGCGCCGGTCGGCGGGTGCGGTCGACGGCCGTACGGCGCGAGATGATGGCCCGAGGCGCCCGCCTCCCGGGTGCCCAGCCCTCGCAAGCCCTCGTACGAAGGTAGTCGGCCATGCCCCAGATCAGCCCCAGCATCCTCTCCGCCGACTTCGCCCGGCTCGCCGACGAGGCCGAGGCGGTCCGGGGCTCCGACTGGCTGCACGTGGACGTCATGGACAACCACTTCGTGCCCAACCTGACCCTGGGCGTCCCGGTGGTCGAATCGCTCGCCCGGGCCACCGACATCCCGCTCGACTGCCACCTGATGATCGAGGACCCGGACCGCTGGGCCCCGCAGTACGTCGAGGCCGGCGCCGGCTCGATCACCTTCCACGTGGAGGCCGCCGCCGCCCCCGTCCGGCTGGCCCGCGAGATCCGCGCCAAGGGCGCCCGCGCCTCGATGGCGCTCAAGCCGGGCACCCCGATCGAGCCCTACGAGGACCTGCTGCCCGAGCTCGACATGCTGCTGATCATGACGGTCGAGCCCGGCTTCGGCGGCCAGGCCTTCCTGGACATCATGCTGCCGAAGATCCGCCGCACCCGTGAGCTGATCGCCAAGCACGACCTGGAGCTGTGGCTGCAGGTCGACGGCGGCGTCTCGGCGACCACCATCGAGCGCTGCGCCGAGGCCGGCGCGGACGTGTTCGTGGCCGGGTCGGCCGTCTACGGCGCGGCGGACCCGGCCGAGGCCGTCCGCAGCCTGCGCGAGCTCGCCGCCGGGGCGAGCAAGGACGCCTGGTGGGCCTGCGAGCACTGAGCCGCCCCGCCGCTGCCCCGCCCGCCGGGGCGGCCGCCGGATGGCCGGGCACGGGTGGAGGAACCCCGCACCGTCACGGATGATCGGTGACGGTGCGCCCTCCCCGGCCCGGCCCTTCCCATGACGGTGGTGGAACCGCGATGAGCAACCTCGACCTCAAGCCCGCCCCGACCACCTGCGGCCGCGAGGCCAGCAGCGGACCGGTGCAGGACCTGCTGACCGGACGCCTGGTCCAGCTCGGCGAGAGCACCGCCGTCCGCCGACTGCTCCCCAACCTGGGCCGCCGGATGGTGGGCGCCTGGTGCTTCGTCGACCACTACGGCCCGGACGACATCGCCGACGAACCCGGGATGCAGGTGCCGCCGCACCCGCACATGGGCCTGCAGACGGTCAGCTGGCTGCACAAAGGGGAGGTCCTCCACCGCGACAGCCTCGGCAGCCTGCAGACCGTCCGGCCGTACGAGCTGGGCCTGATGACCTCCGGGCGGGCGATCTCCCACTCCGAGGAGTCCCCGCGGCCGCACGCCCGCTACCTCCACGGCGCCCAGCTCTGGGTCGCCCTCCCGGACGCCCACCGGCACACCGCCCCCTCCTTCGAGCACCACCCCGACCTGCCGGTGGTCACCGCGCCCGGCCTGCGCGCCACCGTCATCCTCGGCACCCTGGACACCGCCACCTCGCCCGGCACCACCCACAGCCCGCTGGTCGGCGCCGACCTCGCCCTCACCGAGGGCACGGACCTGCGGCTCCCGCTGGTCCCCGAGTTCGAGTACGCCGTCCTCGCCATGACCGGCCGGCTCGACGTCGACGGCGTCCCCGTCGAACCCGGCTCGATGCTCTACCTCGGCTGCGGCCGTCGCGCGCTCCCGCT
This sequence comes from Kitasatospora sp. NPDC056076, assembly GCF_042266305.1. Classification (NCBI taxonomy): domain Bacteria; kingdom Bacillati; phylum Actinomycetota; class Actinomycetes; order Kitasatosporales; family Streptomycetaceae; genus Kitasatospora; species Kitasatospora sp. NPDC056076. The sequence continues at coordinate 945 of NZ_JBHJWG010000020.1, read as the reverse complement.
CCTCGCCCGCTCCGACGCCTCGGCGCTGCTCCTCGGCGGCGAGCCCTTCGAGGAGAAGATCGTCATGTGGTGGAACTTCATCGGCCGCTCGACGGAGGACATCGCCCAGGCCCGCGCCGACTGGACGACGGGCGACCGCTTCGGCGAGGTCCACGGCTACGCCGGCGCCCGCCTCCCCGCCCCGGAACTCCCCGCCGCCCCGTTGAAGCCGCGCGGCCGCGAGCGCTGAGCCCGGCCGGCGGCACCGCAGTACGCCCGCAACCGGCGTGACCGGCCCGTTTGCGCGGGGCCGCTGCCGGGCGTAGTGTTCTCTAGCTGCTCGGCTGGGAGCACCGGACACGCGTAGGCGCGGACGGTCCCGGAGCAGCCAATCCCTTGAAACACCACTTCCCGTCCTGGGCTGTGTCGCGTTCGCTTTTTCGCGCCCCGGCCCGAGGTTAATTCGGCGTGCGCGTTTATGGGGATTGCGGCTGGATTCGCTTTTCGAAGCGGGGGTCGGCTACAGTTTGAAACGTCGGACGGGGCACCAAGCCGCAGAAGACACCAGCAAATCCGATGAATGAAACTCCGGAAAACGGAGCGGAAAACATCTGGTAAGCTGGAAACACGAAAGAACGAAGCGCCCGGAGGGCCCGCTGGAAGGCGGTCCGAAGGAAGCGTCCGTTCCTTGAGAACTCAACAGCGTGCCAAAAGTCAACGCCAGATATGTTGACATCCCCGGCCTCGATCACCTGATCGGGGTTGGAGATTCCTTTTGAAACAAACACTAGCGAGGACGCAGTGCGCGGGACCGCCCTATTCCGGTGGTTGCCGTGCCGCTCAACGCGGGTGTGGACCCGATTACGGGTATACATTCACGGAGAGTTTGATCCTGGCTCAGGACGAACGCTGGCGGCGTGCTTAACACATGCAAGTCGAACGGTGAAGCCCTTCGGGGTGGATCAG
>NZ_JBHJWG010000019.1:131573-143481 GCF_042266305.1 Kitasatospora sp. NPDC056076 | reverse complement strand
TCTACACTGTGTTTGTCGTCGGCTGCGTCATTTGTTTATATGACACCCCTCCTACGCGTGAGCCCTGGGGGCCACCGCCGCGGGGGCGGCACCGCGAGAGATCGCGGTGCCGCCCCGTCGTCGTTTCGCGGATTCCACCGAAGCCTGGCCACGGCCCGCCACCCGCCGCCGTCGGCTGCGGGCCGGCGGCTCAGTTGAGGTACATCCCGGCCCAGGCGCCGTCGTAGCCGACCGAGACCATCGCCGTCTCGAAGTCGTCCCAACCGGCCTCGGGCTCCGAGAAGTGCTGCTCGAAGTACGCGACCGTCAGATCGCCCTCCAGCCACTCGTGGCCGCAGCGGCAGCGGACGAAGACGTGCGCGCGGACGTTGAGGAGCAGCCAGTCGCGGGCCGCCTTGCACTCGCCGCAGGTGATCACCGTGCCGCGGGGGTTCAGCTCGTCGTGGTGCGGGACCGCGCGGATCACGGGCTTGTCCGGCGAGAGTGTGGGGAAGTCGGGGATCGAGAGCTCAATGTGATCGAGCGGCGGGAGGTCAGCCGGCTCGAGCGGGTCATTGTGGCCGTCGTGAGGTCTCGGCGAATCCGACAAGTACAGCCCCTTCGTTAGCGATGCCGGGGTTAACCGGGCACATGCCGCATTTATTCCCAGAAACGACGCTTCGTTACCCAGCTGTGACTTCTCCAGTGCTGGAGTGATTGAGCACTCCACCTGGCCTGTGGGCGCGAGTTGGCCTGCTGAGCGTCGGTCTTGGCCGGAAGGGTCAGCAGACGATCTCGTCGAGGTCAGCCGCCGTGTGCTCGAAGTCGGAGATGAAGAGGTGGTAACGGAGCGTGCCGCGGTAGTTGGCGGTGCGGTCGTCTGCGATCGCGGCGGCGTTCTCTGCGGTGCCGAAGCGGACGACCGAGCCGTCTGCTGCCAAGCGGACCAGAGCGTAGACCGCTTGAGCATCAAGGTGCCTGGCGAGTTCGTGCAGGGCCCGCGCTGGTCCGGGCAGCGCCCCGAACTTTCCCTCGTCGGTCGTCGTGCCTTTGACCTGGACTAGGAGCCGAGTGGCTCCGCGTTTTGCCAGGAGATCAGCGAAACGAAAGTTCTTCGCGAGCCTGTTCAGGTTGATCACTTCCCAGCCCGCTGCGGCGAGGGCGGCTTCCGCCTCCTCCTCCGCTCGCTCGCCGACCTGCATCTTCTCAGCTGCCTGCATCCAGCTCTCCTTGGCCGTGGCGGACATCGATCACCTATGCCGCCCGCCAAGTGTGAACCAGGGCCCCGACATCAGCGCACTTGCCGGCTGTGGGCGGCGAGAGCGTCGCCCGCTGCCGTTGCGGGCCGACCCCCGGCATCTGACAGGCCATGGCAGGGGCTCAATCACACCGTTGTCGGTGTGGTCTTCTACACTGCTGGCGTGTCCAGGAGTAACCCCGCCACCGACAGTGCCGCCTCGGCACGTGGGCGAAGTGTGGTCTGGCACACGGCTGGCAGCGGCAAGTCGAACACAGTCGCATGGCTGTTCCTCGCCGCGAGGCGGGCGGATGCCCCCCAGGTCAGCAAGTGGCAGCGAGCGTTGCGGGAGCGGTTGTCCCTCCTGCAGGAGATCCGGCATCTCGACCGGCACAGCCCGGCCCGATCAGACCGCTCCGATCTTGAGGAGGGCCTGTGCGATCTCATCGAGCGCGTGCCGACGTCGCTGGCAGAAGCCCCGCCCACGCCGAACCTGCCGACGATTCTCTTCGCCCGCGGCTGCGAGGCCGACCGCACGTGCTGCTCACCGCCGAGCTTGGTTGACGATCTTCCGCTCCCGCCAGGCATGAGAGACGACGCCGAATGGGTGTCGGCTGCTTTGTCCGTCCTGACGCTGGCGGCCTTGGTCGTATCAGGCCGCCTGGTGCTCGCCCTCCGAGTCAGCCTTCCGCCGCTTGGTTATGTCCCGCCGACGTGGGCCTGTGCGTGCGGCCCGAAGCGCTTGGCCGCTCCGCTGGTTCCTCGCGGGCCCTCTGCCGTGTCCCTGTCCGACGTCCGCTTGTGGGGGCACCGGTCAGGGCTGGGCCGTGGCGGGCTGGTCCTCGCGGCGTAGCCGTACCGCGTGTCGCCTCTTGGCTTCCGAGGTTGACATGCAGTTTGTTAAGGGATTGACAGGGCTGGTGGCCGCTGCCGCGTCGTTCGCCGTGCTGCCGTGGTGGGGATTCCTCGTCGTGGTGGTGCTTGCGATCGTGGTGCTGGGCGGGTCGCAAGTGATCACCACCATCTGGCCGAGTGAGTCAGCTGACCGCAAGGTGCTGATCGAGCAGTGGCAGATCAACTACCACGACCGGTGGCGTCGCCGAACGGACCGCCGCGAGCGCCGCTGGCGACAACGGCGGGCGGGCAAGGAGCTTGACCGCAACCACCGGAGGCGCAACGGTCCCTCGTCCGGCGGCCCGGTACCGTGACCGGCTCCCGGAGGCCAGCGCCTCCAGCCGGTAGGAGTCCTGCATCGGGCGGGCGAGTCCGGGGCACTGGGTGAGGCGAGGCTGGAGTCCGTCATCCCGTGGCCAGGTCGGCCTGCCGGACTTCTCGGGCAGGACAGGGACTTCACCTGCTCGGGGCGCGTCGGGTGGCGGCCTGTTCGGCTCGCAGGACCTGGACGACAAGGGCGGAGGCCGCCTTGTGGAGCCGAGGTGAGCGTGCCTCCGCAGCGGCGGCGCGGGCCGGCGGCTCGGTGGTGGTGGCAGCACCGTGAAGGAGGGCGGTGAGGGCCGGGCCGGTGCTGAGCCAGGTGTCGATGTTCGACCACATCTCCGCGTTGCGTTCCTCCACCGCGGTGGTGTGACCGGGCTCGATCGGTGTCCCGTCCGCCCGGGTGTGGCGTAGCAGGGTGGCGTTCCACTCGTCGAGGATCCGGTTGGCTCCCGCGAAGGTGCCGGCCAGGGTGCGCAGGTAGTAGCCGGCCCGGTCGGCTTCCTGCCCGGGCGGCAGGAGCTGGTGGGCGGCGTGGCCGTCTTGGAGGAGGGCGTCGGCGTGAGGCAGGACCCGCTGGAGGTGGGCGAGTGCGTCGGCGTCGCGGCGGACTTTGCCGTCGTCGTAGAGCTGCTCGTCCAGCGGCCAGCCGTCTTCGTCGCAGAGGCCGTCGGAGATCGAGTCCCAGTGGTCGAGGGCCAGTTGGGCTCCGTGGAGGGCTTCTTCCAGGACGGCCAGCCGGTGCCGGGCCAGGAGCCGGTCGTGGCACGGCAGCAGGGTGTCCTCGATGTCGGTGGCTGCGGTCTCCGGGTCTGCGGGGACTGCGAGTTGGAGCTGGTCGTCGGCGACGGCCTGCTGGGTGTAGGCGTGTCCGTCGGTCAGGGCGATTGACCGGACCGCGTAGCCGAGCCCGGTGGCGTGCTGATCCTCGGTGACGAGTATGCCGAGCGGCCGGGCGGGGTCGGTGAGGACGGAGGCGTTGCGGAAGTCGGCGAACCGGATGGGGCCGAGGGTGAGCAGCGAGACGATGTCGGCCATGTCCGCGTCGAGGTCCAGATGGTGCTCGGCCGTCCAGGTGCCGGGCAGGCGGGCGGCGAGGGCGGTGGCGTAGGAGGGGAGGTCCACGGTCCTGTTCTCGGTTGTCGGCTCGGGCCTGGGGCTGTCGTCGGTGCGGGCGAGCAGCTACGGTCGCGGTGCGGGCCCGGCGTGAGCAGTGCGCCGGGCCCGCCGTCGGTTCGGTGTGTCAGTCCTCGGCCGGGGTGGGGTCGACCGCGATGTCGAGCAGGCCCTCGGTGTGGGCGAGGTGCTCGTGGACCTGGGCGGCGTCGAGGCCGGTGACCACCAGGTGCCCCAGGCGCGCGGTGCCAAGGTCGCCGGCCGGGGGCAGGAGGACCTGCTCGCCCGGGTGGCACTCCCACACGAGGCGCTCCAGCCAGTCGGGGGTGCCCAGTTCGGGTCGGGGTCGGGCGGTGCGGACGGTTCCGGAGGCGGCCGGGTAGAGGAAGCGGACGCCGGCGGCACCGGAGCGGGTGGGGGTGAGGTCGGGTTCGCGGCCGAGGGCGATGTCGGCCGCCGCGGCGGCGAGGTCGATGCCGGTGGCGAGACGGACCAGGTGTCCGATCAGGTCGCCGCCGATGCGCCCGTTGACCTCGATCAGCCGGGGCCCGTCGGCGGTCAGGCGCATCTCGACGTGGGAGACGCCGCTGTTCATGCCGAGGGCGTCCAGGGCGGCCTCGGCGACCGGGCCGACCTGGGCGAGCAGCGGGTCGCCGGCGCCCACGACGTGGCCGACCTCCTCGAAGTGGGGTTCCGGTCCGAGTTCCTTGCGGGTGACGGCGACGGCGGTGGTGATGCCGCGGCGGGTGACGCACTCGACGGAGATCTCGGGGCCGGCCAGGTACTCCTCGACCAGGACGCCGCTGCCCTCCTCGCCCTGGTCCTCGGCTCGGCCGCTGGCGTAGGCGAACGCGCCCGGCAGATCGTCGGGGTTCTCCACCTTGATCACGCCGATGCTGCCCGCGTGGGCGACGGGCTTGAGGACCACGGGGTAGCCGATGCGGCGGGCCGCGCGGGCGGCGGTAACCAGGGAGGTGACCCGGATCGACTGGGCGGACGGCACGCCTTCCGAGGCCCACACCGCCCGGGAGGCGGCCTTGTTCCGGCAGGCCGCGGCGGTGGCCGAGGACTGCCCGGGCACACCGAGGTCGGCGGCGACGTGCGCGGCCGGCACCAGCGCGTACTCGTCCCAGGTCACCACGCCCTTGATGTCGTGCCGCTCGGCGAGGCGGGCGACCGCCCACCGCAGCTGATCCAGGTCGCCCAGGTGGGCCACTTCGTGGTCGCGGACGTGCCCCAGCTGCCAGGTCGGTTCGGTGGCGTTAACCAGGACCAGCGGGCTGCGCCCGGCGGCGGAGGCGAGACAGTAGGAGCGATAGGCCGGGTCTCCCGAGCCCAGGACCAGGAGCACACCCTCGTCACGGGTGTCGTTCGTCGGGGCGGTGACGGTGGTCATGCTGGTCCTTCCGGTACGGGGCGGGGCGGCGGGCACGGTGGGGTTCACCAGCGGGCCCCCGTCGGCAGGTGCGGGGCGGCCTGGTCACCGAGGCGCTTCGACAGCCGTCGCAGCGCGTGCTCGGTGGCGGGCTGGTGGCCGGTCAGGTGGACGACGGTGCGCAGGATGCGCGGCCGGTAGCCGAGGCGCGCCTTCGCCAGGTGGTTGGCGCGGCCGGCGTCGATGAGGGTCGCGCCCTGGTCGAGTGCCCAGCGGGCGGACTCGCACATCAGCCAGGTGTAGACGAGCGGGGCAAGGGGGTTCTCGTAGTCGAGGCCGGAGGCCCAGAGGTAGAGGCAGCCGTCGTACAGCCAGCCGTAGATCCCGCCGACGAGGTGGCCGTCGTGGCGGGCGGCGAGCAGGATGGTGCCGGGGACGGTGACCAGCTGCTCGAACATGTCGGGGCCGTAGAGGCGGGTGCCGTGGCGGTCGGCGGTGCCGGCGGCCAGCGGCGCGAAGGCGGGTACGGCGTCGAGGATGTCGCGGGAGTGGGTGAGCGGGTCGAGGCCGAGGCCGGCTTCGGTGCCGCGGCGCCAGCGGCGGCGGATGTCCCGGCGTTGACGCGAGGGCATGCCATGCCACCACTGGTCGAGGGTCGGTCCGAGTGTGCGGGTCCAGGCGACGTCGGTGGCCAGGTCAAGGACCGTTCCCGCGCCTGCGGTGCGGGCGGCGGTGGTCAGCCGGTCGGCCTGGGCCTGGTCGAGGCCGGGGTGGACGAGGGCGCTGGCGCTGAGCCGGGTGGCGAGGTCGAGGCCGGCCCGGGTGGTGGCGGAGGCCAGCGTGGCGGTCGCGGTTCCGGCGCCGCCGTACTCGGCGTGCGGGCTCCCGGCGTACAGGACCCGGCCGGGCCACACCGGCGGGACGCCGGCGTCGGTCTCCTGGCTCGTCCAGTACGGGGAGCCGTCGGAGTCGGTGAGGAAGAAGGAGACGGTCTCGGCGTCCCCGTCGGGGTCGGTCAGGTGGAGGTGGTGGTGGTCCAGGATCCGTTCGGTGGTGAGCGTCGACCAGGCGCTCGCCCAGGCTCGGGTGCGGGAGGGGTGCGGTGCGCGCCGGGTGTCGGCCGGGGCGTCGTCGGGTTTGTCGTACGAGCGGGCGGTGGCCTGGGGCACGGCGGAGTGGGGCAGGGTCATGCGGTGGCGGTCTCCAAGGGGTTGGGGGAGGCTCAGGCAGCTTCGGCCTGGATGGCGGGCTGGTCCTGGTCGGCGGGCTCGGCGGCCGGCTGCTCGTATGTGTGCCGGTGCCGGTGGAGGCCGGTCAGGCAGAAGGCGGTGGCGACGGTGACGGCGACGGCTCCGGCAAACAGCAGGGCCCTCACTCCGTCGGCGGGGACGACGGCGACCAGCAGGCCAGCCAGTGGCAGGGGGGCCAGGACGAGCAGGACGCAGACCGACAGCGTCGCGCCGAAGCGCCGGGCGGGGATCAGGCGGGCGCGGGCGGTGCGCAGGGCGACCGTCGCGGCGCCTTCGGCGGCCATCAGGGTGGCGACCGCGGCGGTGTAGGTGACCAGGGTCGGCGCGATGGCGGCTCCGGCGGCAGCGGTGCAGGTGATGACGGAGGAGGTGAGGATCACGGGGAACAGGCCGTACCGGTCGATGGCCGGCTTCGCGGCGAGGACGGCCAGCAGGGAGGCCGCCGCCGCGATGCTCCACACCAGGCCGGTGGCGGCGGTGCTGTGGTGGAGGTCCTGGGTGACGGTGATCGGAGTGGAGACCTGCAGGAGTCCGGACAGCAGGTTCGCGGCGGCCAGCGTGGCGACCAGCCAGGCGAGGGCCGGGGTGCCGAGAACTCCCTTCAGGCCGCCGGCCAGGGCGTCGCGGGCGCGCTCGCGGGGGTGCTCGGCGACCAGGCGCAGGCGAACGCGCGGGGTGTGCATGACCAGCGCCATGGTGAGGGTGACGGCGGACAGGATCGCCACGGTGGCCAGCAGGAGGGCCGGACCGGCGAGCAGCAGTGCTCCGCCGATCAGCGGGCCCAGCAGCGCCGCGCTCTGGTCGATAGCGGTGAATCGCGACTGCACTCGGTGCGCCTGGGCTCCAGCTCGTCGGCTCGCCTCCGACCCGAGCGACTCGACCGCCAGGAAGCTGCCTTCGGCGAGCATCCCGGCGACGACGCCGAAGCCGAGCACGATCGGCACGCCGAGCCCCAGGCTCATACCCGCCAGGGTCAGCAGGGCGGCCCCGCCGCGCGCCAGGCTGGTCGCCAAGACGGCGGTCTGCGGGCTGTGCCGGTCGACCAGCGGGCCGCCGAGCACGATCGCGGCGAGCCGGGGCAGCCACTCCAGCAGGAACGCGGCGCCGGTCCAGATCACCGAGTGGGTGAGGGTGAGGACCAGCAGCGGCACCGCGTAGGTGATCACCGAACCCGCGAGGGCGTCGGTGCCGCGCAGCACATAGCAGCGCAGCAGCCAGTCCCGGTCGCCCTGCGGCGCCCTGCGCTGGGCACGCTCGGCGCGGTCGCCGGGTTCCGTGAACGGGAAGACGGACATGCTGCTCCTGCTGGCGGTCGGCGGCTGGGTGGTACGCCCGCCGACGGAGCGTCGATCGCGTCCGTCGGCGGGCGGACAGCCAGACTCCGCGCTCGTCGGCCCGACGCATCGCGCCGATCTTGTGCTAAGGGCAGACCGCGCTGCGAGTCACTCGTTCGACGGCAGTGCACCGTTTCCCGACCAGTTGTCAGTACGGGATGGCATCATCAGCCGCGTGTCCATACCGTCGCGGACAGGAAGCATCTACTCGTTAAGCGATCCCCGAGATGGGAAGATTCGCTACATCGGGCAGACCCGGCAACCCTTGCCCCAGCGCAAGGAGCAGCACATCAACGACCCGACGAACCCCGCCATGGGCGTGTGGATCGGCATCCTGGTCGGGCAAGGGCTCGAGCCCAAGATCAGCCAGGTGATTCGGGTACCCGTCGACGACCTCGATCGGGTCGAGAAGGAACAAATCGTGCTCCACCACCGCAGGGGGCATCCCCTCCTCAACGGTGAGCACAGACGCAGCAATCTCAAGCCGCTGATTCGTAGCGAGCAGATGCACGCCGGCGTGCGACCCGCTGCCGTGGCTCCCCATGACGAGCCGTCGCCGCCGGAACCGGAAGCGTCCATCGCGAAGAAGGACGACCCGAGCAACCCCCTCGGCCTTCGACCCGATGCCCTCTGCTGGTTCCAGCGCCGCGCCGAGCAGCACATCAGGCTACCTGCGGACCGGAATCGGCTCGGTGTGTTCCTCCTCGATGCCGGATGGCTGCTGGGCCTGTGGCTGGCCATGACCCTCCACTTCTGCTTCCGAGGGATGCGCACCCGCTACAGGCGCAGCAAGGCCCTCCGCTGGGCGGTGTTGCTGGCCATGTACGCGGCAATCGTTCCCTTCGATCCGGGATTGCGGGCCTTCGTTCACGACTACTGCACGTCGCGGCTGCCGATCGGCGGCATGCAGAGCATGTGGCACACCTATTTCGAGCACTTCGCCCTGGGTGCGCTCCGAGTCGCGGAGATCATGGTGGTGATCGGACTCGGCGGCTCCTTCCTTCTCTTCGCCGTGACGTACAGCGAGCAGATCAAGCTCGCACGCGCGGCCAAGGCCCGGAGAGCCAAGGCGAAGAGGGACAAGCAGAAGGCGGAAGCGGCTGCACGGTCGAGACCCGGCGGGTTGGTTGCAGACCTAGACGCTGCGCTGATCTATGGAGTCCCTGGCTCGCCCAAGGTAGCCGACATGCTCCGTTCTCCAGCGCCCAGCTGATCATCGTCGGTTCGCGACGACGGGGCGCCCCTCGCGCCGGTCTGCGGGAAGGGCGTCCCCGGGCGGATTCAGCGCCGGCTGTTACGGGCCTGACGTGCGGGCGCGGGTGCCAGAGCCGTCGGTCCCGCGGGCTTCGCGGTAGCGCCGGACGTCTCAGGTGCTGAGGGTGCGGCCGACAGCTTCGCGATCCGGCGGACCCGCCAGACCATGGCGGCGGTGACGGAGTCCGCGGTGCCGAGTTCGCGGCGGTTCCGGGCCTCCTCCAGGAGCGCGGCCGGGTCGTAGCCGGCAGCCTCCGCCTCGGCCAAGGTGGCGGCCAGCGCGTCCCAGTCGCTCCCGCCGTGGTCACCGGCACCCGCGCCGGGTAGCTTCGCCCGGATCGCCGCGTCCTGGCGCTCACGCACCGCCGAGGGCAGCGAGCGGCCACGGGCGGCCATGGCCGCCATTGGGCGGGCGGCCACCGTGGCGTACGCCGCCCGCAGTTGCTCGGCCGCCGCGCTGGCGGCGGCGGCCTGCTGGGCGTGCGAGCGCGCGGAGTGCCACCGGGCGGAGGCGATGGCCAGCAAGATCAGGGCCGAGAGCAGCATGGCGGTGACGCCGCCGTCCTCGCCGCGGTTCCCGGTATAGCCGCTGCTGAGCATCTGGCGGGCAGCCGCTCGCACTGCCCGGTTGTCGGCCCGTTCGGCGCGCACGTGGGAGCGCGACGCCCGCTCGAATGCCCTTGCCGCAGATAGAAGTTGGGCCCTGGTGTCGGCCGGCGCACGGACGGCCAGTACGTCGATGATCTCGATCGCGCCGACCAGCTGCGCCGCTGCGTCCTCTTCGCTCCCTTCGTCGATGGTCTGGGTGGCGTCGTCGACCGCCGCAGCGGCGTCCCGGCGGGCGCGGGCGGCGTTGGAGCCGGGCACGCGAGCCTTGCCGGTGGCCGGGTCGCCCGGTTCCGCGTTGCTCGGCACGTCGGCCCGGACGCCCCCGCTCAGCCGCTTGCGGATGCGCGGGAGGGAGAGGTCGGGTGCCAATTTCGAGCCAGGGAAGTAGACCGGGTCGCCCTTGCCGTTGCGGTCGTCGGGGTCGGCGACCGAGTACCCCAAGGTGTCGCCGGAAGGTCCGATGCGCCGCTGCACCAGCAGGCCGGCGGCGGCGAGGCGGTCGAAGAACTCGGCTTCGCTCGCGCAGCCCGCGACGGCGCGGCGTACCTGGTCCCGCAGCTGGAGGCGCACGGGTTCCGGTCGTCCGAGCCGCTCGGCTTTGTGGGTTTCCGCACTGGTCGGGCGCTTGGCGGCGGTCTTGTCGCCGGGATTGAGCTGCTTGAGGCCGAGGTCCTTCTCGATCTGCCGGCACTCGTCCTGGGCGCGCTGGGCGTCACCGTTGAGGCGGGCTTGGCGCCCGTCGCCGCGTACGACGGTGGCCATGATGTGGATGTGGCGCGGGTCGTGGCGGACCGCGATCCAGCGGCATCCGTCAGGGTCGCCGGGCTCGGCGATGCCGGCGGCGGCGACGACGCGGCGGGCGACCTCGGCCCACTCCTCGTCGGTGAGCAGCCGGTCGTCGGGGTCGGCGCTGACGGGGCAGTGCCAGACGTGCTTCTTCGGCCGCCTCGGTCCGAGCTGGTTGACCCGCAGGTCCAGGACCTGCTCCAGCTGCTTCAGGTTCGCTGCGGGGTCGCGGCCGGGGTCGGGCGCGAAGCCGTCCCAGCTCGCCACCAGGTGTGGGTCGAAGTGTTCGTCGTGCTTGCCGGGGCCGTAGAGGTAGGCCAACAGGCCGTACGTCTTGCTGCCGCGGCTGATATCAGGGACCAATTGGTCCACCGGCGACCAGCTGGGCGGCGGCGGCGTCGACTGCGGCGACCGCGGTGCGGACGGCTCCGAGCGTTGGGGCCAGCTCTGCTGGCTGGACGTAGCCGGCGGCGTTGAGGCCGAAGACCATCTGGTTGAGGTTGTTGCCGACGCGGGCGAGCTGCGCGCGGGAGGAGGCAAGCTCGTCGACGGCGCGGTCGAGGCGGTCTTGGGGGTCACGGTCAGCGGATGTTCCGCGGGCGGCGCTGATGGCGCTGGTCGCGAGGAAGCGACCGACGGTGACGGCGCGGGCAGCGGCGGCGGTGTCGATCTCGGTTTTCTCTTCAATGTTCAGACGCACGGTCAGCTTGCACGTGCGGCTCTGGGGGTCGCGGTGGCGACGGCGCGGGCGGCGCGCGGGCGGCGCGTCGGTGGTCGGCTCAGCGGTCGGCTCGGTGGCGTCGTTCAGCAGCTCGATCGTCTCCTCCTCCTTCTCCTTCCCGGCACCCCCTGGTGCCGGGAGACCGAGGACGAGTCGAGCGCCCCGCTCGACTCGTCCTCGGTCTCCCTCGCCCCTCCTGGGGGCGAGGGCAAGTGCGAAAACCGGGCGTAAGCCCGGCTTTCGCGATAGCTTGCTGCGCCGTAGGGGCCAAGCGGTCAGGCACCGAACTGCGCTACTGGGCAAGCACTTTGGCCAGATCAGGCGGCGATTTCCTCCAGTTCGAGCTTGGCATCGAGAAGCACTCCGAGCCCGTAGTCCATGACCTCGACGGGGCCCTCCAGGACGACCTTGGGCCCGTGGGTGGTCCGGCGGACGAGCCAGCTTCCGTCGCTGGCGGCGGTGGCGGTGCGGACGAGACGCTGCTCCAGGAGGAGGCTCATCAGGGCATCGGGCGTGGTCTTCGGCGTGGTGGTGCGGGTCATGGGCGTTTCCTCGGGAGCGAGTTGGGCGTTGGGCGGGAGTGCTGTGCGATGGAGTGCGATGGGCGTGCGGTACCGGTTGGGGGAGTCGGCGGAGGTTTGGCGTCGGTGTCCTCGATCATCTGCAGCAACTTGCCCATCCGCTCGTTGCTGATGGAGTAGCCCTGCTCGCGGAGCCCGGCGGCCACGACCTCCCGGTTGGTGCGGCCGGCCCGCGCGGCGGCCTGCCTGGCGACAGGGACCAGCACCTCGAGCTTCACCCGCGCCCGTCCGGTTGCCGGTAGCGGACCGGACGAGCCCGGCACGGGTACCGGACCGGACGGACCCGACCCCAGCACCGGACCGGGTGCCGGACCGGACGCGGGCACTGGACCGGACGGACCCGACCCCAGCACCGGACCGGGTGCCGGACCGGACGCGGGCACTGGACCGGACGAGCCCGACCCCAGCACCGGACCGGGTGCCGGACCGGACGCGGGCACTGGACCGGACG
>NZ_JBHJWG010000019.1:0-131478 GCF_042266305.1 Kitasatospora sp. NPDC056076 | reverse complement strand
GGACGAGCCCGACCCCAGCACCGGACCGGGTGCCGGACCGGACGGACCGGACGCGGGTACCGGACCGGACGAGCCCGACCCCAGCACCGGACCGGGTGCCGGACCGGACGCGGGTACCGGACCGGACGAGCCCGACCCCAGCACCGGACCGGGTGCCGGACCGGACGGACCGGACGCGGGTACCGGACCGGACGAGCCCGACCCCAGCACCGGACCGGGTACCGGACCAGACGGACCCGACCCCAGCACCGGACCGGCGACCGGACCGGACGGACCGGACGCGGGTACGGGACCGGCGACCGGACCGGACGGACCGGACGCGGGTACGGGACCGGACGGACTGCTGATCAGCCGAAGGTGCGGTTGTTCGGCGATGGCCGGAGCGTGATCGAGTTCCTGAACTTCGGGGCGGGTACGGCGGAAGCGGTTTCGCCACCAGGACCGGACCGTGGTCGGCTCGTCAGGGTCGCTCTGGTCGGTTCGAGCTGCCCCATTCTTCTCGGTCTCCGCGTCAGCCGTCTCGTTGGCCTGCGCGGCCGAAGAGGTATGCCGCGACATGACGATGTACAGGTGGGTGGCGCCGCCAAGGACCAACGGGGCGATGGTGCTGAGCGCGCCGACCGCGGTGTTGTTCAGGTGGAATCCCTGGCCGGTCGTCGTCTCGTTCAGACGGACAGCGTGGGTCCAGTTGGCCCAGACGCTGGTGGCTGTGGCTCCGCCGAACACCGACCAGGTGTAGGCGCGGGCCCGCAGCGGCGCTTCCTTCAGCACAACCAGCGCCCGCACGCCGTACGCGATGAACCCGTCGATCGCGACCGGGAAGAGGTAGCTCAGTTCGGGTCGGACGTGCATGGCGACGGCCATCTGCTGCAGTGCGTCGTAGCTCAGGGTTCCGCCGACCGCGCCCATCACGCCGATCGCGGCCTTGTCCCATCGGGACATCCGACTCGGCTCGCTGGTCTCACTCACGCCGCCACCGCCGTGGCCTCCGGGCTGAACGCGCCGGCGATGCGCTGCTCGCGCCGGAGCAGGAAAGGCTGTGCGTCGAACTGGGCGCGGGCCTCGCGTACTCGGGTCAAGGCGCGCTTGCGGCCGATGCCGAGCACTGGGGCCCAGATCCGCAGGTCGAGGTCGAGGATGGCGGCGACCACGCAGACGCTGTGCTTCTCCTGGCGGGAGAGGTGGACCGGGCGGCCGTTGAGAGCTGCGACGACGCGGTCCTCCTCCCAGCGGCCGACGGTGCTGAGGCGGTGCAGCACGATCCGCTCGCTCTCGACGAGGCCGCCGCGGATCCCGTAGCGGTCGTTGGTCTCCAGTGCTTCGGTGAGGCACTCGTCGCTGACGGGGCAGTTGCCGCACAGGGCCTTGGCGGCCCGGGTCTCCTCGGCCTGGTCGGGCAGGGGGTAGAAGCGGTCAGGGGTGTTGGTGCCGGCGCAGGCGGCGCGCTGCACCCAGGTGTGGTCGCGGCGGGTGGCGATCGAGGTGATGGTGGACACGGGGTTGGGTCTCCGGGTGGGTCCGCGGGCGGGGCGCGGAGGTTCGGGGGCGGGTCGGCGCGACCGGGGGCGGTCGCGCCGGCCTGTCGGTGGCTAGCGCGGGCGGGTGCCGGAGAGACGGGGCGCCGTCTCTCTGGCCAGCGTTCTGATCCGCCGGTCGACCGCCGGGCTCGTCCTGGAGTCCGCGGGTGCGCTCGGGCGGCTGGCCTGGAGCTGGGCCAGGGCCCGCAGGTAGCCGGGCGAGGCGTCCTCCCGGGTCTTGATCTTGGGTTCCGACGCGGGGGCTGCGTTGCGGGCGGCCGGTCGGGTTTCCGCTGCGGCGTGGGACCGGTGGGTGCCCAGCACTCGGATGCTGCGCAGGATCGTTTCTCCGTTGGCCTGATTGAGCGTTGCGACGAGCGCAGGGGCGAGGGTGCGGACGTGCGTCGCGTACGCCGGGGACTCGGCGCGGACGTCAAGGCGGCCCGTCTGGTGGTCGAAGCTCACTGCGGTGACGTGGCCGGCGAGTTCGCCGACGGCGGCCGGCCACAGGTCGAGCAGCCCGCCGCCGGCCAGCGGCTCCTGCCAGGCGTGCTGGACCATCAGGTCGGACAGGGCCGCGCCCAGGCCCACCGGGTCGACCCGGCCGCGCCGGGGCCCGGCCGTCGACCCGGCGGTCCGGGTCTTCACCATGCTGTCGGGGCGCTTGACGGCGTCGGCGCGGGCTCGGCGGAGGGCGAGCCGGGCGAGGTCGATCCCGGTAGCGGGCTGGTGGTCGTTCATCGTGCTGCTCCTGTTCGGAGGTGGCTGGAGGTGGCGCGGAGGCGGAGGACACGCGAGACGAGGTCGGTCCCATAGATCTGCTCCGCCTGCTCCCGGCCGGCGATGGCCAGGGCGGAGGTGACCAGGGCGGGTCTGCCGCTGAGGTACTGGCGCCACGCCGTGGTGCGGGCTTCACGGTGTTCCTCGCTGGTGGGCTGCTCGTCGAGCACGGCCAGCGACGGGCGGCCGGTCTCCCGTGCTCTCGCCCAGGCGTTCCGGAAGAGGCTCTGGACCGCGGAGCTGCGCGGCGCCTGCCAGGTACCGGCCCACTCGGCGTGGCGATCCCGAGCCGCCTGCGGCGAGTCACGCCACCAGGCGACGATCGCCTCGCGCTTGGCCTCGGTGTCGTACAGCAGCTCGGCTCCGGCCAGGCGGGCGGTGAGGAATCCGACCGGGCGGTGGATCCGGGTGGCCGGGGTCCGCTGAGCGAGTACGGCGATGACCTGGTGGGCGGTCCACCCGGCGTCGGCGAGGTGGCGCACGGCCCAGGCGACCCGCGGCACCGGGCTGCCGCTGAGCCAGCTGACCTGGCGGACGAGTTCGAGTCCGAGCTGGTGGCGGCGACCGACCTGGTTCAGCCGCCGACGGCCCTTCCGGTCCCCGTGGTGGTGCTGGTCGTTCCCGTTCGCGATGTCGTTCTCAGAGGGATTGTTGGTAGGTGCTGCAGGAGAAGACGTGACAGCACCGACCCCCATTGGGGTGCAACGAGGGGAGGTTGACGAGGAGCGGTTGCCGGCCTTTCCGGGGCTGCGCCGCTTGGTTCGACGGACCGTTCGGCGGGCCTTCTTGCCCAGCTGCGCGAGGGCGTGGCGGCCTTCGTCCGAGGCGACGCCGACGACCTTGCGGATGAAGGTCTCGGACTCGGCGGTCCGCAGGCCGACGGCCTCGTCGAACCGCTGCGGGATGGTGCGGACGAACTCGCTGGCCCGGCCACCCACCTGGCGCACGCGGCTGCCCTTGGTGGTGTAGCTGAGCAGGCCGCACTCCCGGAGGATCGACAGGTGGTACTGCACGGTGCGCTCGGAGACCTTCAGCATCCGCACGAGGTAGCCGACGCCGGGTCTGCACGGGGTGAGCTGAGCGAGGAGCTGGGCGATCCGGAGCGTGGTGCGGCCGAACCGCGGGCCGTGGGCGCGGGCCGGGGCGTGGGCCTGGGTGTCGGACGCCCAGTGAACGGCCTGCAGCCAGGTGTAAGTGTCCGGCGCGATGCGGCCGGTGGTGGTCGATATCCACTGGGCAGGATCGGGAACGAGCAGGCCGGAGGCGCTCGTCGTCCTCTCCGTGCTGTGCGCCTCGGCGGCGCGGTCGGGCAGGGGGATGCTGGGCACGGAAGTCCTCGCTGGGCATGGCGGCCAGCGCCCGGGGCGGTCGGGGCGCGGCGGCGAGTGCGGGCGGCTGTGCGCGGTGGAGGTTCTCCTGCGGTGTCACCGGCAGGGGCTGTCTCGCTCGGGAGGGGCAGCCGGGGGCTCTCACGGCGCGGGCCGGAGCAGGGTTGATCAGCCGACGTCGCGGCGGCGGTGGGCCTGCGGGTCGGAGACGGTCGGGCTGTGTCGGGGGGACTTCCCGGTCAGGCGGCCACGGCGGCCGTGTCGGTGACGGCCACTGCCGTCAGGCGGCCGGTGGCGAGGTCGAGCTCGTGGGCGTGGTCGGGATCCAGGCCGGGGAAGCACTGGACGATCCACCGGGCTGCGGCCTGCCGGTAGGCGAGGGGCTGCGGAACCGCTTGGCCCTCGGCGTCGAACGCGCCGGCGGTGCGGGGGAAGCCGCCGGTACCGGCGTCCAGCCGCACGACGGCGGCGCGCGGCTCGAGGAGGCCGGCGAGGATCTCAACGAAGGCGGCCGGGGCGGTGGCGATCTCGGTGGCGGCCGGTCGCGACGGCGACCCGGCTGTATCCGCGAGGATGGGCATGGGAGACTCCTGGGCGGTGGAGCAGACCGGCCGCGTGGTGGAACAGGCTGGCCGAGCTGCTTCGGACGTGATCCGCGCCCTCGGCGGGTGGCATCAAGGAGCTGCAATCTCCGGACGCCCGCCGAGGACGGCCCGCGGACTCGGTCCCGGCAGCAATCTGCTGCCGGTTCCCCCTGCCGCCCACCTCGTCCAGGGCGAAGCGAAACACCCCCTGACCAGGCAATCGACAGTTAACTGTCCACCGGGTGCGATCAACGTACACCAAAATACCGGGCAGGGGGACAGCTAACTGTCGATCGAGATGTGCACTTGAGCACCATCGGGCACTAAAGTGTCCGCGTGGGACGATCTGACACGAGGGAGCGCCGATGAACGAGGCTGCGAGAGAGGGTGCGGCGCGGATTGCCGGCATCTTCAACTACCTGCTGGAGCACCGCCACCCCCGGGAGCGGGGGCCCTACTCGATCCCCGAGGTCGCCAAGGGCACGGGCGTCAGCGAGAGCACCCTCAAGCAGATGAAGTCCGGCTCCAACGACAACCCCAAGATCAACACTCTGGTCATGGTCGCGAAGTTCTTCGACGTGCCGCCGGACATCTGGGTGACCGACAAGCCCCTCGACGAGGTGCTGGTCGACCGCGACCTCCACAACGCCATGCGGGATGCCGGCATCGAGTCGATCGCCCTGCGCAGCAAGGACCTGACCCCGGAGAACCGCAAGCTCGTCGCCGACATGATCACCGTCGCGCGCAAGTCCCAGGGGCTGGACCCCGAGGGGCCCGGCACGCCCTGAGCGTCCGGGCCCGCCGGGTCCTTTATTTTTCAACCTCATCTATGCGCATAGACTCGCCCGGCGAGTCTGTGCGCATTTCGGCTTTCGGGGCACGCATCCCGGGGTGCGGACGAAATGGGGGTGAATACGAGACTGAGACGCAGATCACGAGGCCGTTTTGACGTGGGCACGTTGACTCACTTTCGGTGATGAACTAACGCCTCGTCACCCAATCCCGCCCCACGGTCTCGCGCATCCCAGGTGGTTGCATCATGCACATCGGCACTTTCTGTCACGACCTGAAACAAAGTCGCAGGGGCTCTCCCGGCCCCCCTCCGCCGCATGGAGATCATTAACGAGAACGATCTTCATGGATATGCATACGATCGTCTCTGTCACGACCACGGTGCAGGCCGTCGCCATGAGCACGGACCCACCCGAGATCATTCCAGGAGGGGATTGTGCATGCGGCCTGCGAGGACCGCCTCGGCGACCTTCTCCCGCTCCTGCCTCATCGCTTCAGCGAGGAGGAGCTGGTCCAGGCGGTCTCCACGCTGATCGGCCGCCCGATCTACGTCGAAGCGCGTGACATGAAGGGGAATTTCGCCTGCGGCCTCCGTGAGAGGTATTCGGACCGCGAGGTCATCTCCTTCGAGATAAACACGTCACCGCTTCACCGAAGCCAGATCGTCTGCCACGAGCTGGCCCATATCCTCTGCGGGCACAAGGGCTCGATCCGTTATTCCGATATCCCCTCGGATGACGAATTGGCCAACATGATCGACTGGTCAGTTCTCGGCATTTCTGCCCGCACGTCCTACGAGGAGCAGGACGAGCAGGAGGCCGAGCTGATGGCCAGCCTCATCGTCCAGCGGATGTACCGCGCCACCGTGATGCCCGCGAAGCGTCCCACCGCCGCAGACGAGCGGTGGAACGCGATGTTCACCTGACCTGACCCCGAAAGAGCCGCCAGCCATGATCCGCCTCATTACGCTCGGGCTCCCCGCCCTCCTTGTGGCAGCCGCCCTGTTCTGGATTCGCCCGCGCCGAGACGGCCAGGCACGGCCGGCTCATTCCGGCAGCACGATCACGATGCTGCTGGCCTGGGCCGTCGCCATCGTGGGCTTCCACCCCGGCGTGCAGAACGCTGCGGACGACGTCACCCGCGACCTCGCGAAGCTGGTCAGCAACGTATTGATGCTCGTCGCGAGCGTCAGCGTCGTCTCGTGGCTCATGTTCCTCAACCACGAGCAGGCCGAGGCCCGCAGAAGGCTCCGGCCCCGACTTGCCTTCCTCGGTGCGGCGGTCACCGTGATGACTGTCGCCTTCTTCGCGGTCCCCGCAGACCGCCGTTGGAGCAGCGAGTTCACGAACACTCACTGGGGCCAGGCCCCCGTCCTTCTCCACGTCTACACCCTGGCCTACGTGCTGGTGATGGGGCACGCCACTTACGACTGCCTCGCCCAGACCTGGCGTCGCAGCAGCCAGTCGCCCTGGCGGGTCCACCGTGCCGGGCTTCGCGGAGCGGCGGTCGGCTGCTTCTCCGTCCTGCTCTACCTGGCCTACAAGGTCGTCAACGCCGGCGCGTCCATCGCCGGGGTCGAGCTGTTCCCCGGCGGCCCTCGCTGCACCACGCTCGTCACACCGTTCCGCTGCAGCTTCAGCTTCACCGCGCCGCTGCTGGGCGTGCTGCTGATCACCGCCGGCCTCACGGTCCCGGCCCTGCTGTGGCCGGCCGCCAAACTGCTGCGCCGCCGGTGGGAGCGCAAGACCGCCCAGGACCTCCTGCCGCTGTGGACGGACGTGACCGCGGTTCGCCCGCAGGTCGTCCTGCGTGCTGTCGTCATCGAGACCGACCCGGACGTCGTTCTGCACCGCAGGGTGGTGGAGGTCTGCGACGGCATCCTCGACCTGGACAACCATCGCTCCCGCGCCATCCAGCGCATGGCCACGGAGGCCGTCGAACGCCGAGGGCAGGCCAGCACCGCGACCGGCGCCGCCATCGTCGAAGCGGCCGTCGTCGCCGCAGCGATCGAGGCGGCCCGCACCGGTGCCCGGGACCAGGACGACCCCGCTCCCCAGGCCACCGGCGAGTCCGCCCGCGCGGGAGACCTCCGCGCCGAGGCCCTCTGGCTACGCTCGGTCTCCCAGCAGTACGCGACCAACGACATTGTCCGCACCGCTGTAGCCGTCCAGCGGCAAGCAGCACCCACTGCGACTGCGGCATAGGAAACGACATGGCCTCCTCGCCCTTCACCGACCCGGCGTTCTACGCCGACCGCTACCCCACCTACACCGCTCTGCGGACGAAGTCCCCGGTCCTGCAGGCGTCCCTGGAAGGCGGCGCCTCCACCATGGCCGTCGTCACCGGCTACGACGAGGCCCGGCAGGCGTTCACCGCTCCGCTGTCCAAGGACGCCGGCGCCTACTTCGCGGACAAGCCCTCCGGCCGCTCACTCCACCCGGCCGTCGCCCGCACCATGCTCACCGTCGACCCACCCGAGCACACCCGACTGCGGCGGCTGGTGACCAAGGCGTTCACCCCAGCCTGGATCGACGGACTCCGCCCCTACATCCGCGCCTTGGCCGAGCAGCTGATCGGGATGTGGGAGCCCGGCACCGAGGTCGACCTCGTCGAGGACCTGGCCGGCCCGCTGCCGGTCACCGTCATCTGCCAGCTCCTCGGCGTGCCGACGGTCGACCGGTCGTTGATCCGCTCCTGGTCGACCGACCTCTTCGCCACCGGCGACCACTCCCGTATCGACGCGGCCTCCCACGCCCTGGCCGGCTACATGGCCGAGCTGATCACCACCAAGCGCGCCCACCCGGACCGCTCGCTGCTCTCCGACCTGATCGCGGTCCACGACCAGGACGAGGACCGGCTGAGCGAGGACGAGCTGCTCTCGCTCGCCGTGCTGCTCCTGGTCGCCGGCCACGAGACCACCACCGCGGCGATCGGCAACGCCGTGCTGGCGCTGCTCCAGCACCCCGCCGATCTGGATCACCTGCGCACGAGCCCGCACTGCATCGCCGGTGCCGTCGACGAGCTGCTCCGGTACGACTCCCCGGTCAGCATCGCCACGTGGCGCTGGGCTCCCGACGAGGTGGACCTCGCCGGAACCACGGTGCCCGCCGGCAGCCCGGTCTTCGTCTGCCCGGGCGCGGCCAACCGCGACCCGGCGAAGTTCCCCGACCCCGACCGACTTGACCTCGACCGCCCGAACGCCGCCAGCCACCTCGCCTTCGGCCACGGAATCCACCGCTGCCTCGGCGCACCGCTGGCCAGTGCGGAGGTCGAGATCGTCCTCACGATCCTTCTGCAGCAGTTTCCCGGCCTCCAGCTGGCGGTCCCGGCCGACCAGCTCGTGTGGCGGCAGTCCCGGCTGGTCCGCGGCCTGGTCGCCCTGCCGGTGAAACTCTAGGCTCGCGCCGTGCGGGGGCGGGAGGATCTCCTCGCCCCCGCACACGTGCCGCACCGGCCCTACACGGGGCCAGAAGTGTTCACCCAGGTCAGCAAGGGTCACCGGTCTGCTCCGCGCCTGACAACAGGGCCTACGCGGCCTTGCCCGCCCCGGTGGCCATCGCAGCCCGGACCTTGGCCCGCCCCCTGGCCGTCACCCGTGCAAGCGCCTCATCCGGACCGCTCTGGCGGCGAGTTCCCGAGCACGCCCGGCACAGACCCGGCTCCGGCAGCGGATCGCGGCACTCCTCGCACTCAGCGAAGCGTCTGGGTCGCAACGGCGTCGCGCTCAGGCGCTGCGGTGGCGGCATCTTGCGCTCGAGGCGGCTCTGCAGCACCTTGGCCGGCGAGTAGACCACGCTGGGCAGACCGGTCAGCAGCGCCTCGCGCAGCCCCTCCTCGGAGCCGCCTCGGTCCAGCCACGCCCGCACCAGCGGAGCGAGCGCCGCCGCCTCGGCCTCGCCGAGCGGCAGTCTGCGCTCGGGCCGGACCGCCCGCAGGAGGACCACAGCCGCCGCCCGGGTGTCCTCGTCGGCCTCCTCCCCGCCGTCGGCGGTCGTTCGGGAGTCGAGTTCGTCCTCCCTCCCTCCCTGCTCCTCCTCGGCCCGCGATCCGCGCGGCTCCTCCGCCTGCGGCTCCTCGGCGACAGGGAGGGAGGGTTCTTTGACCAGGTACTTTCCAAGAAGGGCGTCAGGATCACCGCACTCCGGCTCACCGGACGCCGGTATGTCGGCACCCGGCAGCATCGGCCGCTGCGGCACGTCGAAAAGATGGGCCTCGGACCGGAGTCGGCCGTTCGGCAGCCGTACCACATCCACCCGGTAGTACCCCCACGCCCGAAGCTCGTCGAGCGCGTCCTCAACCGACTTCCGGCCCTGCGGGCTGGAGTCCGCCATCTGCCGGCAGGTCTCCCGCCACTCCTCCGGCCGCGAGATCAGGTCGACGAACAGACCCTTCGCGGTGTACGAGATCGAGCGGTTCTGCGCCAGAGCGTTCGGGATGATCACGAAGCGGGACGGGTGCGGGCTGCGGTGGACGCGCAGGGGGACCTCCTCGTTCCTCGGTCGGGACTGTCCCGACCGGAGGGACGACGGACCATAGCCGCGAACCGTCCGCAAGTGAAGCCAACGCCGAGCGACCTTGATCACACAGAACGACAGTGCGCGCAGCCCGCTCGTTCTGCATCTGCTGCCAGCGGTATGGGAGGCGGGCGTACCCAGCGTGCTCCGGGTGATGGCGGTGAGGTCGGTGCGGTTCTCGGGCCCGACAGGGTGGTACGCCTTGGAACCGAGCCACAACGGACAGTGTCCGTTCCACCGTAGGCTGAGGGGTCTCAGTCAACATGTGCGACGCGATGGTCGATGGGAGACGGGCATGGGGCTCAACGAGCAGGGCGGACCGCTGCGGTTGGTTGTGACTGGCGGCGGCACGGGCGGGCACACCTACCCGGCGCTGACCGCAGTGCAAACGTTGCAGGGCCGGCTCGCGGCACAGGGTCGAACGGTGGAGGTGCTGTGGATCGGCACCGCTGAGGGGCTGGAGGCCCGAGTCGCTCCGGCGGAGGGCATCCGGTTCGCACCGGTCGCCACCGGCAAGGTCCGGCGCTCCTCGAACCCGTTGAAGATGATCTCCCCGGCGAACGTGCGGGACATGGGCCGGGTGCCGCTGGGCGCGGCGCAGGCCCGGTCGCTGATCACGGAGTTCGGACCGGACGTGGTGTTGGCGACGGGTGGGTACGTGGCGGTGCCGGTCGGGCTGGCGGCGCGCTCGTGCGGTGTTCCGCTGGTGGTGCACGAGCAGACGGTGCGCCTCGGGCTGGCGAACAAGGTGCTGGCGCGGGCGGCGACCCGGGTCGCGGTGTCCTCGGAGTCGACGCTGCCGCTGCTGCCGGAGTCCGCGCGCCGCACCGCGGTGATGACCGGGAACCCGGTGAGGCCGGCGGTGCTGACCGGGCAGGCCGACAAGGCGGTGACCGCCCTGGGCCTGGACGGCTTCGACCGGTCGCTGCCGACGGTGTACGTCACCGGCGGCGCGCAGGGCTCGGTGCAGATCAACACCCTGGTGTCGGCGGTCCTGCCGTGGCTGCTGGAGCACGCCAACGTGATCCACCAGTGCGGCCCGGCCAACGAGGCGGCGCTGCGCGGCCCGGTTGAGGCGCTGCCGTCGCACCTGGCTGCTCGCTACCTGCTGACCGGCTACATGGGGGCGGAGCTGCCGGACGTGCTGGCGCTGGCGGACGTGGTGGTCAGCCGCAGCGGAGCGGGGACGCTCGCGGAGCTGACCGCGCTCGGCAAGGCCGCAGTGTTCATCCCGCTGCCCACCTCGGCGGGCAACGAGCAGGCCCACAATGCCGTCCACCTTCAGGACGCCGGCGCGGCCGTCGCCCTGATCGGCGACGTCACGGCGGACGCCCTGCGGGAGGCGCTGGCCCCACTGCTCGCCGACCCGGCGCGGCGCGGGGCGATGGCGGCCCGCTCCCGCGAGCACGGCCGCCCGGACGCAGCCGAGCGCCTGGTCGACGTGGTGCTCGACGCCGCCTCCGGCCGCTGAACCCGAACGGCCCCGGTGCCCCCGCGGGCACCGGGGCCGTCGGGTGCGTGGTCAGCGCAGGTGGTGTGCGGCTCCCGCTTCGATGAGCAGGGCGCAGGCGGCGAACTCGGCGGCGGGACGGCCCATCGGGTCGGGGACGTCCCGGTCGTGGTCGAGGTAAAGGCGGATCTCGGCGGCGGTGTCGGGTCCGGCGATGCCTCGGAGCTGTTCCAGGACGGAGTGGTCCATGGCGAGGACGAGGTCGGCCCAGTCGATCAGCTTCCGGGTGACCTGCTTGGGTTTGTGCTCGGTGAGGTCGTAGCCGAGGGCGGTGGCGGCAGCGGTCATCTCGGGGTGGGCCTCCTCCCACTTGTCGATCAGTCCGGCGGAGCGGACCTCGACCGCGTCGCCGCCGAGGTCGGCGAGGACGCGCCCGGCCAGCGGGCTGCGGCAGTAGTTGCCGAGGCAGACGACGAGGATGCGCCGGGGCGCGGCAGGGGCGGTCATCGGGCGTCTCCGGCGCTCAGGGCCTCGCGCAACGCGGCGACGGTGCGGTGGACGTCATCCTCGGTGAGGTGCGGGTGGAACGGCAGGGTGAGGATGCGCCCGGCGAGCTGTTCGGTGTCCGGCAGCGGCCGGGCCCAGGAGGCGAAGGCAGGCTGGAGGTGGTTGGGCGGGTAGTGGACGCCGACGCCGATGCCCGCGTCGCGCATCTCGGCCCAGACGCGGTCGCGGTCGGGGGCCGTGACGACGCACAGGTGCGGGACGGAGCGCTCGACGTCGACGTCGACCAGCTCGACGCCGGGCAGGCCGGCCAGCGCGTTGCGGTAGGTGCGCCACAGCGCGCGGCGCACGGTGGCGGCCTCGTCGAAGTGGGCGAGCTGGGCGGTGCCGATCGCTGCGTTCAGGGCGGACATCGGGTAGCGGAACCCGGCGGCGGTGACCTGGTAGGTGGTGGAGGCGGCGCGGTCGGCGGCGGATTCCACCATGCCGAGCAGCCGCAGGGTGCGCAGCCGGTCGGCCTCCTCGGGGGTGCGGGGGACGACCGCGCCGCCCTGGCCGCAGGTGAGGTTCTTGATCGGCCCGAAGGAGAAGCAGGTCAGGTGCCCGTGCGCCCCGACCTTGCGGCCGTCGGTGGTGTGGGAGCCGAAGGCGTGGGCGGCGTCCTCCACGACGGCGATCCCGCGCCGGTCGAGCAGGTCGGCGATCGGGGCGAAGTCGATGGCCCGGCCGCCGAACAGGACGGGCATGACCGCGGTGGTGCGCTCGGTCAGCGCCTCCTGCACGAGGTCGGGGGTGGTGCACATCGTGGCCGGGTCGACGTCCACGAACCGGGGCTCGGCCCCGGCGGCGAGGATCGCCTGCACGGAGGCGCAGAACGTCATCGACGGAACCAGCACCTCGTCACCGGCGCCGACGCCGGCGGCGACCAGCGCCGCGTGTAGGGCCGCGGTCCCGGAGGACACGGCCACCACCTCCCGCACGCCGAGGAAGTCGGCGACCTGCCGCTCGAAGGTCTCGGTGACGTCGCTGTGCCCGTACTGGCCGCTCGCCAGGACCTCGGCGAGCCCTTCGAGTTCGGTCCCGTACAGGTAGGGGGTGGCGTTGCGCTCGATGCCCGGCCGGGCGGGGGCGGTGGGGGCGAGGGTCATTGCTGCTCCTGGAGGGCTCGGAGGGTGGAGGCGTCGCCGGCGGTCAGCGTCTCGGTGTACTTGGTGAGGAAGACGTCGTCCCGGTATGCGAGGCGGCCGTGGTCGACGGCTTGGCCGAAGAGGCCGTTGACGGCCTGGGCGATCAGGTCCGCGCCGGCGGCCTCGGCGAGCGCGAACCCGCCGGCCACCCGGACGTTGACCTCGGTGATGACCACCGGCGCCGGGCCTCGGTCGGTGATGAAGCCCTGCACGCAGCTCAGCCCGGCCGCGCCGACGGCCGCCAGGGTGCGGCGGACCTGCTCGGCCACTCGCTCGTCGTGGAAGGTGACCGCGACGGCCGCGAGGCCGGCCTTCACCAGGCTGCGCCGGCGCAGCACCATCGAGGCGCGCCCGGCCCGGTCGACGAGGCAGTCGGCGGTGAACTCCTCGCCGTGGACACGCTCCTGGACGAGCGGGTCGGGGACCAGCTCGCACAGCACCCGGGCCTGCTCCACGGTGGCGGGGAAGTGCACGTGCTGCGCGCCGTGGCCGCCGCGCGGCTTGACCACCAGCTCCGTCCCGTCCGGGATCTGGTCGAGTTGATCGGGCAGCCAGCTGCGCGGGGTCGGCACCCCGTGCTCGGTCAGCACGCGGTGGAAGGCGGCCTTGTCGAGGCAGGAGTGCACCGCCTCGGCGGTGGGCAGCCAGACCCGGACGCCGGCGGCGGCCAGGGCCCGGCGGGCGCGCAGCACGGGCGGCAGGTCGGGTTCGATGCCGACGATCAGGGCGTCCGCGTCGGTGTTCCTGCACAGCTGGAGCAGCGCCGCGCTGTATCGGGGATCGTCGGCGCGCGGTGTGACGCGGGCGGTGACGTCGGGCAGGAGCAGGCCGGGGGCGAGGGGCTGGGCGTCGGTGGCGATGACGTGGTGGCCCAGGTTCTGGAGGCTGCGGGCGAGGTCGAAGCCGGGGTTGGCGCCGACGCCGGTTACGACGATCCGCCGTCCCTCGCCCGGCCCCGCCGCCGTGGTGACGGTGGAGGTCATCGCGGTCACAACCCGGCCGGGGCGAGGTCGGCGGCGAGCGGGGCGGTGTGCTGCCAGAAGGCCGGGTTGGCGCGGTACCAGGCGACCGTGGCGGCGAGGCCGGGTTCGAGGTCGTGGGCGGGCTGGTAGCCGAGGTGGGCGATCTTCGACCAGTCCATCGCGTACCGGCGGTCGTTGGCGGTGCGGTCGGGCACGTGCTGCAGCATGGAGCGGTCCGCGCCGAGGATGCCGAGCAGCAGGGTGGCGAGCTGGTTGGTCGTGAGGTCGTGGCCGCCGCCGATGTTGTAGACCTCGCCCGCCACGCCCTGGTCGAGGACGAGTTCGATGCCGGCGCAGTGGTCCTCGACGTGCAGCCAGTTGCGCTGGTGCTCGCCGTCGCCGTGCACGGTCACCGCCCGGCCCTGCAGCAGGCTGCTGACGAACCTGGGGATCACCTTCTCCGGGTACTGGCGGGGCCCGTAGTTGTTGGACGAGCGGGTGATGCACACCGGCACGCCGTACGTCTCGAAGAAGGAGCGGGCGACCAGGTCGCCGGCGGCCTTGGAGGCGGCGTAGGGGATGCTCGGGGCGAGCGGCCACTGCTCGGTCGCGGCCCCGGTCTCCAGCGATCCGTATACCTCGTCGGTGGAGACGTGGACGAACCGGGAGACCCCGGCCCGGCGGGCGGCCTCCAGGAGCGTGTGGGTGCCGGCCACGTTGGTGGCGATGAATCGTCCGGCGTCCAGGAGCGAGCGGTCGACGTGCGATTCGGCCGCGAGGTGCACCACGGCGTCGTGGCGGCCGACCAGCTGTCCGACCAGGTGGGTGTCGAGGATGTTGCCGTGCACGAAGTCGCAGCGGCCCGAGCCGCGGGCGAGTTCCAGGTTGGCGAGGTTGCCCGCGTAGGTGAGCGCGTCGAGCACCGTCACGTGCTCCACGTCGTCCCGGCGGAGCAGGCGGTCCACGAAATGCGAGCCGATGAACCCGGCTCCGCCGGTGACCAGAACTTTCATCGAGATCCGTCCCCTCTCGTACAACGGAGTTGGCCTGGGGCAGCGGCTGTGCGGCAGGCCGGTCAGGTGGTGTTTGCCGCGTTGTCCGGCCGGGCCCCTGATGTGCCAACTACGCTAGGAATCAGGCACTGTGGGAAACACTCACCGGCAGTACGGGTAGCGCCCTTCGGCGCTGGCGGGACCGCGCGGTTGCACAACGACACACCCTCTGTCCGCCGGCGGACAGAGGTGGACGCCGCGAGCGTCGTGAACTCCGTGGCCTCGGCGTGAAAGCCGTGAATGAGCGCGCGAAGGAGGGGCCCGTGTCCGCGAAAGTGCCGTCGGCCGGTCTGGTCTCCGGCTACCTGCTGCGTCTGGCCCGCGAGAGCATCCCGCGCACCCAGGAGGGGCTGGCGGAGGATCTGGGCGTCGATGTCGGCACCGTGCAGGGCTGGGAGTCCGGCCGTCGCCCGCTGACCCACACCCGCGCAGGCGACTACCTGGACCTGCGCCGACGCCTGGCCCTGCTGGGGGCCGACCCGCTGCTGCTCGCGCACAGCGGCGCTGCTCTGGACGCCGACCGCGTCCTGGCCGCCGTCCTCGACCCGCCGGTCGAGACCGGCCGCCACCCGCTGGCCGGGTGGGTCCAGCCCCGCGACTCCGCTCTCCTGGTCGCCTGGGCGCTTCGCGGCACCCCGCCGCCGGCGCTGGCCGACCGCGTCTCCCGGCCCCGGCGCGGCCCGGCCCGCCCCGGCCCGCTGCTGCCCGCACCCGACCGCACCCGCTTCTTCGCCAACCTCCGCACCACCGCCGAGCACGCCACCGCCGACGGGAATGGCGGCCTGCTGCACCGTCAGGCCCTCTACCTCGCCAGCTACGACACCGCCGCCGATGCCGCCGTCTGGTCGGAGCAGGCCCTGCGCGGCATGCGACCCGCCCTGGGCCGGCGCGGCTACAGCACCCGCTCGATCGAGGCCCGCACCGTCGCCACCGTCGCCGCGCGCCAGGGCGATCCGGACCAGCTGCGGCACTTCATCTCCACCGCGCTGCTGGAGGACGAGCGGGGCGAGCTAGCGAATTTGTCCTACTGGGCGCTGTGGCTGGGCGCGATGCCGGCCGACCAGACCGACGACAGCTTCATGCACCACCCGGACCCGGCGTCCTGGGATCCGATCCGTCTCTTCCGCGCCCTCGTCTCCTCGTTCCACCTCGCGCCCGGCACCGTCGACTTGTACGTCCACTCGATCAGCACCCTGCTGGCCCTGCACCCGTGGCTGCCGCACGCAGCACCGGATGCCGCCCAGGCGTTCGGGGCGTTCGCGGCCGAGCTGCTCGACGGGAGTCTCATCTCCGCGACGTCCCGGCGAGACCTGGACCGCCTGCGCTACGGTCGGGACGACGGGTGACATGCGATCAGGAGGACCCTGTGGTGCAGCTCGACGGTGAACAGGCAGCGGGCGTCGCCCGTCTCCTCTTCGAGGCCGGCTCCCTTCGCGCGCTGCCCCGTACCGGCTGGCGGCAGGACGGCATCCCGCTGTCCGCTACCGAGACTGTCGCCGAGCACAGCCACCGCACCTCCGTGATCGCCGCGACCCTCGCCGCTCTGGAGGGAGCCGACCCGGCCCGCACCAGCCTGCTGGCAACCCTTCACGACGTCCCCGAGGCCCGTACCGGCGACCTCACCCCGCTCACCCGCCGGTACGTCACCGCCGCCGACCCCCGCAAGGTCACGGCCGACCAGACCGCGGCGGCCCACCCGGCCGTCCAGGCCCTCTTCGCCGACGTGATCGCCGAGTTCGAGGACGGCACCACCCCCGAGGCCCGCTGCGCCAAGGACGCCGACAAACTCGACTGCCTGCTGCGCGCCGCCGAGTACCGAGCCGCTGGCATCCCCGCGGTGCAGGGCAAGATCGACCGCTGCCGTGCTGCCCTCACGACCGCGTCGGCCCAGCGGATCGCCGACGCCGCGCTCGCGCTCGACCCCACCGACTGGCAGTCCACGCCGGCCTGACGGGCCCGGGCGGCGCCTACGCCGTGAGCTGCTTGGCCATGGCGCGGTTGACGAGCGGATCGCGGCCGGGAGCGTACGAGGGGATCGGCTGGTAACCGAGGTGCTCGTACAGGGCGAGCGCGGCCAGGTTGCGGCTGCCGGTCTCCAGGATGGCGCGTCGTGCGCCGAGCTCGTACGCCTCGTGTTCCAGGGCGCGCAGGATCCGGCTGCCGAGGGCGAACCCGCGAGCCTCCGGGGCGACGTACATACGCTTGATCTCGATCGTGGCCGGAGCGACCAGGTGCCAGCCACCGCAGGCGAGCGCCTCGTCATGGCCGTCTGGGTGAGCGATGAGGAAGAGGCCGTTCGGCGGCGCGAAGAGCGACGGCTCGGTGGCCGCCGGGTCGTCGGCGAAGCCGTACATGGCGGTCTGCTCCGCGTGGAGGGCGGTGGTGAGGCGGCGGGCCTCCGGGTGGTCGTACGGCACGGCGGAGAGCGCGGCGGCAACGGGGCGGGCAAGACCAGTCGGCGTCATAGGCCCGATAGTGCCCTGTCCACTCGGTTCAGCGCATCCTTGCCGCTCGCCGACTTGATCCGGGTTCCGGCGTGCCGACGGATCCCGAGCAGCAGGTTGCGGCAGCGCACGGACTGGACTTCGGGCAGATGGACGGTGAGTCTTCCGAATGTGGCGAGGGTGGCTTCAGTGTCGTGGGCGAGCAGGTGGGCCCTGGCGAGGTGGACACCGTGCAGGAAGGCGGAACGGGTGTAGCCGGTGGTGGGTCCGTGCGCGGTGATCGGTGACAGGAGGGCGTGCGCCTCGGTCAGCAGACGACGGCCTCGGGCTCCGGGGTTGGCTATGGCGAGGTCCACGAGGCCCTGCCCGCTCTCGGCGGCCACCTGGTCGGCGGTGAAGTAGTAGAGCGCCGGGGGATCGTCATCGCGACGGTGCTCGAGGAACGCGAGGCAGCGGTCGGTGGCAGAACGGAAGGCGTCGATGTCGCCGGCGGCAGCGTGGGCCGTGGCGAGTCGGCCCAGGGCGCGAGCCCGGACGGTGGGCAGGCTCTTGGCGGCCTTGTCGACGGCGGCCTCGGCGAAGCGGATCGCCGCCGTGGGGTTGCCGGCCGCCGCGTGCTGGTAGGCGAGCATGCCGAGGATGTTGGCGACGGTGTCGTGGTCCGCGCTGGCACGGGCGAGTCGGATAGCGAACAGCTGGTAGCGCTGGCCCGGGGCCGAGAGGTCGGCGTCGAAGGCCATCCACCCGGCGAGTTGGGCGAGTCCTCCGGCGGTTCGCAGAAGCCGGGTGCCGATGTCCGGCGTGTAGCGGCTGTTCTGCAGGAGCGACAGGACGCCGTCGAGGGCGTTGCGCACGTACCGCTGGGAGATGGCGCCCCCTCCGGCGGCGTCGTCGAGGCGGCGCAGGTCGGCGAGGTGGGATTCCAGCAGCGTCATCATCGGCGGCAGTACGTGGTCGGTACCGCTCTCGCGGCTGATGCTGTGGGGCTGCTGTCGGTCGGCGTCCCAGGCCGCGGTGAACAGGTCACCGGACGGACGGAGCGTTGCCTGGGACGCGGGGTCGGTCGCGTTCCAGGCGGTAGCGGTGGCCAGCACGGCGGCCAGCGAGCGACGCCCGACCAGGTCGTCGGTGACGGTCCGCTCGTCCCTGCGAGCGTCCAGCTCGGGAGTCCCCCAGAGCATGGTCTGGGTGTACGGCCGGCCGGTCCTCTCCGTCAGCACCGCGGCGGCCAGGCGGCGGACCGTCTCAGAGCGTGGCACCGAGCCGCGGCTCCAGGCGTGGGCGACGGTGAGGTCGAGTCGTCGTTCGCCAAGGCCGGCGAGCCTTCCGTTGATCTCGCGGACCAGCTCGCGCGGCGACCAGTTGGCGTATCCGAGGGCCTGCACCAGAACCGCTCCGGGGCGGTCGCCGGAGGGTGCCGTCTCGGCCCCTAGCTGGGAGTCTCCGAGCGTCATCACCCGGCGACGGTACGTCAACCGAGCTGCTGTGTGTGCGAATTCGCGGCTTTTCACACCGACCGCGCGAAGTTCTCGACGATCGCGGCCTCCGCCTCTGCCGGTCAACCGACCAAGGGTGTGTTCTTGTGCATCCGCGCGGCACCACCGGCGCGGAGGAGCACGAACCCGTACTCCCGGTGAGTGTTTCCCGACTTCGGTGATTCCTAGCGTAGTTGGCACATCAGAAGCCCGACCTGGCACCGGAGCGATTCCGACCGGCCCAGCTGCCGAGCAACCGCGGTCGCGGCACCGCTGCCGGCGAGCAGGCCCTCTGAGGACGCTCCGGCTCACATCTTGCGGAAGGGAAACCATGGCAACCTCTGTCAGGACGCGCAGCCCGGAGCTTGCGGCGGCGCCCTCGGCGGCCACGCTTCAGTTGGCGGAGAGCGCGGTCGTCGCGGACCTGCGGGACAGCGACTTCCAGGCCCGGACCGACCTCGGCCAGCACTTCCTGCGTTCCCCGGCAGTTGCGACGCGGCTGCTGGACCTGGCGGGTCTGCGCGCCGGCGACGCGGTGCTGGAGGTCGGCGCGGGCCTGGGCACGCTGTCCGCTGCGGTGGCGCGGGCCGGGCACCGGATCTGGGCGATCGAGAAGGACCCGCGGATGGCCGAGGTGCTGTGCCCGGCCCTCGAACCGTATGGCGACCGGGCCCGGCCGCTGCTGTCCGACGTTCGCGAGGTCGACCTCGACGGCGAGCTGCCCGTCGGCACGGTGCTCCTGTCGATCCTCCCGTTCGACTGGACGCTGGCCTTCGGGATCACCGCCCACGTGTTCGCCTCCACCGCCAACGTGGCTCGGGGCCTGGCGGTGGTCCCCGCCGTCACGGCCGACCACACCGCCGCCGGGGCCTGGTTCGGCGCGGGCCTGCGGCTGGAGGAGGTCGACGGGATCTCGCGCGGCGACTTCTGGCCCGAGGCGGCCGTTCCGCTGCGCGTCGTGTCGATCACGAGGTGCTGAGCGTGGACAGGGAATTGGCCATCAACACGGTGACGGTGGCGGCGACGGGCTGCCTCCACTCGGCGGTGCCGGACGGTACGGGGATGCTCGCCGCCGTCCAGGCGCTACGCGAGCTGGGCGCGCTGGTCGTGGACGTCGGCGACTTCTTCGGCGGCAGTGCCTTCCACGAGTACTCCCGGGGGCGTACGGAGGAGCGGCTGCTGGCCGACCTCTACGACGCAGTGGTGCCCGGCAACCACGACCTGGCCGACCTGTTGCGGCTGCACGAGCCCGACCGCTTCCCCCCGGTTGTGTGCGCGAACCTGACACCGCCCCCGGCCTTCGCCGGGCGGTGGGAGCGGGGCCTGCTCCTGGAGGCGGCCGGCCGGCGCATCGGGATCGTGGGCGTGCTCGGGGCCCAGGCGTTCGGGGCGGTGCCGTCCGCCGAGCGCGCCGGGTTCGTGTTCGAGGAGCCAACCGACGCCCTGCTGGCCGCCGAGCGGGACCGGCTGCTGGAGGCGGGCGCCGAGGTGGTGCTCGGGCTGAGCCACAGCGGCTTCGAGACGGACGTGGCGCTCCAACTCGCCGACGGCCCGCTGGAGCTCGTGGTGGCCGGGCACTGCCACAGCCCGATGGGCCACTGGGCGCTCCCGCCGCGGTACGTGGTCAAGCCGCCCGAGTGCGGTGCCGGCTTGCTGCGGATCGACCTCGGCCCGGCAGGGCCCTCGTTCACCATCGACTACACCGGCGGCCGTGAGGTCCCACGCGGGTCGGTCCCGGGCTACGTGCGGGAAGCCGTCGGCGCGTTCCGGGCCTGGGGAAGGACGACGATCGGACACCTTGCCGCCCCGGTGGACGATAGGCGCCAGCTCGCCGAGCTGTTGGCCGAGCGGGGCCGGCGCGCGGCGGGGGCCGACGCCTTCGTGCTCAACCACTACACCCTGCGCACCGGCCTGCCCCGACACGTCGACCGGCAGGCGCTGGTGGCCGCCGCGCCCTTCGACACCGAGTTGGTCGTCCTCGACGACCCGCACGCGGCCGGGGAGATCGCCGCCCAGGTCGAGAGCCTGGGCGAGAGCCCCGTCACCGCCGGGGCTACCAGCAACAGGGGCGCCGTCGCCACTACCGCCTACTTGGCCGACCGTCTCGGCCTGCGGGCCAGCCCGCTCGACCCGCCGCGCACGCTGCGCGGCCTGCTCACCGACCACGTCAAGGAGGGGTCCTGACCATGCAGTCGCTGCCCGCATCCAAGTTCCTCGACGCCCCCGTCGCACCGCACGGCTTCGCCGAGCACATCACCGGCGAGGGCGACGGGCGCGCCCTGGTCGACTTCGACCCCGCCGACCACCGCCTGAACCAGGAACTCGCGCTCTCCCTGCTGTCCGCGCTCGGTCCCGTCCTGGCCGTCTACCCGGGCGACGGCTGCTGGAGCAGCCTCAAGGTCCGCCCCGAGGCCGACCCGGGCCGCACCCACGGCACCGGGGAGAACCGGCTGCACGTCGACCTCGTCGACCGCGACCTCATCCCGCGCTACATCGCGCTGTACTGCGAGCGCGACGACCCGGCCGGCGGCGGGGCCTCGGCCCTGGCCGACCTGTGGGCCGCCACCGCCGAACTCGGCGACGCCGAACGGGCGCTGCTCCGGCAGCCGGTGTTCCGATACTGGACCGACAAGGGCGTGCACGGCGTCGGCCAGGGGCTGGAGCGCTTCGCGGTCCTGCCCGAGCAGCTGGAACCGGGCCTGCCGATCCGGTTCACCAGCAAGATGTACCCCCACCTGCTGCGCGGCGAGCTCGTCGACGGCACCGACGCCGCCCGCCAGGAGGCGGCGACCGCGTTCGGCGCCCTCGCCGCCGCAGCGCTGCGCCACCGCGCCGAGATCAGGCTCCGCCCCGGGCAGCTCCTGATCTTCGACCAGCTGCGCTGGGCCCACGGCCGGATGCCGCTCGGCGAGAGCCAGGAGGCGATCGAGCCCGGCCAGCGCCGGCTGCTGCGGCAGACCTACGTGCAGGGCGGCACCCGGTGATCCTCACCGGACCCGCCATCGCCGAAGCGGTGAAGGCGGGTCACATCACAATCGACCCGTTCCTGCCGCAGCACACGAATCCCAACAGCCACGGCTACCGGCTCGGGGGCACCCTCAAGGTGTTCACCCGCACGCCCGTCGACCCGCACACCATCCCGCCCACCCGGACGATCACGATCCCGGCCCGCGGCTACCGGTTGCGGCCCGGCCGGGTCTACCTCGGCTCGACCGTGGAGCGCATCGGCTCCAACCACTACGTCACCAGCCTGATCGGCCGCTCCTCCGTCGGCCGCCTCGGACTGTTCACCCAGATCAGCGCCGACCTCGCCCAGCTCGGCGCGGTCCACTGCTGGACGCTGGAGATCGTCGTCACCCAGCCGCTCAGGGTGTACGCGGGCATGGTCATCGGCCAGGTGTCCTTCTGGGACGCGGTCGGCTTCCACATGCCGTACGCCGGGTACTACGGCACCCTCAGCGACCCTTCCCCGTTCGCTCCCCACGCCCTGGCCGGCGGCGGTGCCGCCAGCCCCTCTGCGGAGGTGAACGCCGCGTGATCCTCACCGGCCACCAGATCAAGGACGAAGCCGAGGCGGGGCGGATCACCATCACCCCGTTCGACGCCTCGCTCCTGAGTCCCAACTCCTATGACTTCCACCTCAGTTCGGACATCGGCTGGTACCGGCGGAGCTGGTGGGGAGGCCGCACCCTCGACTGCCGTCGGCCCAACCGGTTCGCGCGCTCGACCATCCCCGAGGAGGGCATGGTCCTGCGCCCCGGCCGGATCTACCTCGCCTCCACCGCCGAGACGATCGGATCCGAGCACTTCGTCCCGATCATCCGGGCCCGCTCCTCCACCGCCCGCACCGGCCTGTTCGTCCACTGCACCGCCGACCTGATCGACCTCGGGTCGCTCGGCCGCCTGACCCTGCAGTTCCACGCCGTGCAGCCGGTCCGGGTCTACCCCCGCCAGCGCATCGGCCAGGTGACCTTCTGGGTGCCCACCGGCCGCCGGGAGCTGTACCGCGGCAAGTACCAGGGCAGCACCCTGCCGGAGCCGTCGCAGATCTGGCGCGACTTCCGAGAGGAGGACGCCCGTGGCGCCGCCGCGTGAGCACGTCGTCGCGGTGGTCGCGCACCCCGACGACGCCGAGCTGATGTGCTACGGCACCCTGCGCCGCTACCGGCAGCAGGGCGCGGCCGTCACCGTCGTCGTCGTCACCACCGGGGTCAACGGCGTCTCCCTCGCCGACCGCGACCGAGGCGTCAGCCTCACCGACCAGGAACGGGCGGCCGAATCCGCGGCCTCCTACGCCGGCAGCGGGATCGACCTGCTGGTCCTGGGCTTCAGCGACGGGGCCCTGGTGCCCGACCGCCAGCTGGTCTCCGGCATCGAGGCGGAACTCGTGCGCCTCGGCTGCACCGTCCTGATCACCCACAGCCTGCACGCCGGCCCCGACCACCAGGACCACCTCGCCGTCGCGCAGGCGGCCGTCAACGCCGCGACCCGCGTCGGCACCTGCACCACGATCCTGCACGGCCAACCCCACGCCCCCCGAGGGGACTTCCACCCCACCGTGCTGGTCGACATCACTGACCTGCTCCCCGACAAGGTCAAGGCCCTCGCCGAGCACCAGAGCCAGGCCGGCCGCTGGTACCTCGGCGGGGAGTACACCCGCCACCGCGCCGCCGACGCGGGCTGGACCCTCGCCCCGGCCCGCGCGGCCGACGGCCACCGCTTCGAGGCGTTCGAGACCTCCCTCATCACCCTGCTCACCCGGAAGGAGGCCCAGTGAAGCACCGGCTCTACATCGAGCAGCCGCCGTTCGCGCCGTGGCTCGGCTTCTGCGAGGCCCTGTTCGCGTGCCGGACCGTCGCCCTGTACGACAACGTGCAGTTCGAGGACGGCGGCTTCCAGAACCGCAACCGGATCAAGACCCCTGACGGCGTCCAGTGGCTGACCGTCCCGGTGGTCAAGCACAACGGCCAGCTGATCAAGGACGTGCGGATCGCCGACACCTTCGACCCGCAGGGCATGCTCCGCCGGATGCGGCTGGCCTACGGCCGCAGCCGCCACCTCGACGAGGTGCTGCAGGTCCTCGCCCCGCCGCTCATCGCAGAGCACCGGTGGCTGCTCGACCTCAACCTCGATCTGACCACCGGCCTGGCCACCGCTCTCGGCGCGCCCGCCGAACTGACCCTCACCTCCCGGCTCCCGATCGAGCCGACGGAGGACCGCACCGGGCGGATCGTCCGGATCTGCCGCGCGGCCGGTGCCGACGAGCTGTGGGCGGGCTCCGGAACCCGCGGCTACCTGGACCCCGCCGACCTCGCCGACGCCGGCGTCGCCGTCACCTGGAACGAGTACCTGCCCCGTCACCCGGCCTACCAGCAGGCATGGCCGCAGCAGGGGTTCACGCCGAACCTGTCCGTCCTCGATACGGCCAGCGCGATCGGCTGGGCCGGGACCTCCGCCCTGCTGCGCTCCGGCCTCGCCACCTACCTCGACTCCCCCCAACAGGAAGGACAGCCCGCATGAACAGGATGCAGATCACCACCGGCATCGACCTGCCGCTGGAGCCCTCCTGCGGCTCCATGATCTTCTGCTCCGACCTGTACGGAGAGATGGCCGACCGCGCCCGCACCACGTTCCTCGCGCTCCCGCCCGCCGACCCCACCTGGCGGCACGGCTTCGAGGAGACCGTGCTCGCCACCGCCACCAAGGCGCCCTACGGCCCCGGCTTCGACGCCTACGTCGAAGCCCTCACCACCGAGGTCCGCCGCCACCTCGACCAGGCCCGCCCGGACGCCATCCACGCCCAGCACCTCGGCTTCGGTCTCGCCCTCGCCTTCGTCCGCGCCGCCCACGGCATTCCGGTCGTGGCCATCGCCCACGGCACCGACGTCATCGCCGCCGCCGCCGACCCGCTCGCCCGCGACGTCCTCACCGAGATCGTCGCGGGCGCGACCACCGTCGTCGCCCCGAACACTGCCCTCGCCGAGAGAATCGGCAACCTGACCGGCCACCGCTACAGCGACAAGACGGCCCTCGTCCCCTGGGGCATCCCACTCGCCCGCGCCGCCCGACCCCTGCGCCACACCCACACCCACACGCTCCGGCTGCTGCACGCCGGCCGCCTGGACGCCAACAAGTGCACCCGCACCGCCATCGAGGCGATGGCACTCACGCGCGACCGGCACGAACTCACCGTCATCGGCAGCGGCCCCGAGCAGGACGCCCTCCGGCAGCGGACCCGGGAACTCGGCCTCAGCGACCGCGTCCGCTTCGCGCCGTTCCAGCCCCGCCAAGCGCTGTGGGGCCGGTTCGCGGACTTCGACGGCTTCCTCTTCACCACCTCCGGCCTCGAAGCCTTCGGCCTGGTGGCCATCGAGGCCCAGGCCCACGGACTCCCCGTCATCTACTCCGACGTCGCCGGCATGAACCAGACCCTCGGCGCCGCCGGCCTGCCCTACACCCCCGGCGACGCCGCCCAGCTCGCCGAGGCCATCGACAAGCTCGCCACCGACCACTCGCTGCGCGCCGGCCTCAGCACCGCGGGCCTGGCCAACGCCTCCTGCTACGACATCATTCACAGCGCCCGCCGGCTCACCGACGTCACCCGCGACGCGATCGGAGCCGCCGCATGAGGACCACCGCTGCCCCGGCACCGATCTACACCTCCCGACTGTTCCCCGCACCCCGCCCCCGCGCCACCGACCCCACCGCCCCGACGTGGGAGCTGCTCGAACACCTCGGCCTCGTCGGCCGCACCGACGCCGCCGGCGTGCACACCCTGCTCCCGCTCGGCCTGCGCGTGCGCGACCAACTCGACCGGATCACCCGAGACGCCTTCGAGCACCACGGCTTCAACAGCGTCTCCCTGCCCACCCTGCAGAGCCGGACCCTGTGGGAGGAGTCCGGCCGGTGGAAGGTCTACACCGCCGAGGGTGCGCTGATCACCACCCGCGTCGGCGGCACCGACATGTGCCTCGCGCCGACCTCCGAGGAGATGGCCGTCGCCACCGTCCGGCCCCACCTTCGCTCCCACCGCGACCTACCGGTGCGCCTGGCCCTCAACACCACGAAGTTCCGCGACGAGACCTCGCCCCGCGGCGGCCTCATGCGCGGACGCGAGTTCACCATGGCCGACGCCTACACCTTCGATGCCAACCGGGCGGGCATGCTGGAGTCGATCGGCCTGCTCAACCGGGCCTGCACCGACGCCCTCACCGGCATCGGCCTGCACGGCGTCGTCCAGGCCCCCGCCGACGGCGGGGCCATCTCCGCCGGCCCGACCACCGAGCACCTCGCCCTCGCCGACTTCGGCCAGAGCAGCATCCTCGCCTGCGACCACTGCGGCCACCGTGGCGACGGCGCCATCCTCAGCGCCACGTTCCCCGCGACCTCTACCCCCGGCGAACCCGTCGTCAACGTGATCGTCTTCGCCGTCACAGGCCCGGACGGCACCACCAGGCCCACCGCGGTCTGCATCCGCTCCGACCTCACCATCAGCACCCGCAAGCTCGCCGCCACCCTCGGCCCCGGCCATCACCTCGAACTCCTCGACCCCGAGGACCTGCCCGGCCTGCTCGACAAGAGCGCCGGCACCCTCACCCCCTGGGACTGCACCAGGATCGACGTCGTCCACGACCACTCCGTCAGCGGCCTCGACCGCTTCACCATCGCCGACGGACCCGAAGACCTGCGCACCGGCGCCTCGTGGGCTGGGGCCACCGGCCTGCCCCCGCTCGACCTCCACCCCGCCGACGTCCACACCGCGGCCGACGGCCTCGACTGCGGACGCTGCCCCGCCGGCCGCTACCGCGCCACCGAAGCCGTCGAGGTCGCCCACGTCTTCGAACTCGGCACCCAGTACTCCGCCAAGATGAGCCTGACCTTCACCGGCGACGACGGCACTCCGCGTACCCCCCTCATGGGCTGCTCCGGCATCGGCCTCACCCGCTGCATCCAGACCCTCGCCGGCGTCCACCGCGACGCCGAGGGCCTGCGCTGGAAGCACGGCACCGGGCCCGCCGACGTCCACCTCGTCGTCCTGCGCTCCGACCTCCCCGAGCAACAGGAGCGCACCGACCGCACGGTCCAGCAGCTCCACCACCTCGGGCTCCGGCTCCTCGTCGACGACCGCCCCCTGCCCGCAGGGGAGAAGTTCCGCTACGCCCAGGCGCTCGGCGTCCCCACCGCGCTCGTGCTCTCCCCCCGGCACGCCGACGGCGAGCTGGAGGCCGTCGACCGCTGGACCGGCCGCCGCAGCCCGATCACCTTCGACCACCTCCACACCCTGCGGAGGACCGCCTCCTAACCTGACCACCGAGAACAGAGATTCCGGCATCGAAAAGAGTAAGGCTCGATGCCGGAATCGCCATGCCCGAAATGAATTCAGAAGGGTCGACAATTAGGCATTGACCACCCTTTCCGGGGTGCGGTAGCGTTCTTTCCATCGCGGGCTGAAGCTCAACGGAAGAGCACGGCATAAGTGTTGCCGAGGAGTTGGTTCGAATCCAGCCAGCCCGACCATCGGCCCAGTAGCGCCGGGGGCCAGTCGCCCTTGGTGCTACTGGGCCAGTCCGCTCGCCAGTCCGGCACTCCCGGGCCGCGCACCGCCGTCGCTCCCACTTTAGGACGGGCATGAATTCCTGCGGGAAACCCAGGGTGTGGCTTTCAAATTGGGCCCGATTTCCCTGAATCCTGCTACGCTTCACCGCGTGAATCGGAAGATTGGAATCACCGGCGGCGCGAGCGCCGGCCACGTCGTTCCCGCTCTAGCGGTAGCAGCTGAACTGCAGCGCGCAGAATGCGAACTCGTGTATTTCGGCCGCGCCGACAGCATCGAGGCGGACCTCGCGGCGAAGGCCGGGATCCGGCTCGCGGCCGTCCCCTCGGCAGGACTGCAGCGCTTCCGCTCCTGGAGCAACGTCACCATGCCGGCGACCGTCACCCGCGGGGTGTTCGCCGCCTGGCGGGCGATGCGACGGGAGCGGCCCGACGTTGTCTTCTCCAAGGGCAGCTACGTCTCGGTGCCGGTGGGGATCGCCGCGTGGCTGAACCGCATCCCCCTCGCCATCCACGAGTCCGACCACACCCTCGGCCTGGCCAACCGGATCCTCGCCCGCTTCGCCACCACGGTCTTCCTCGCCGAGGACACCCCCGGTCTGCCCAGGTGGCTCCAGCGCAAGGCTGTGGTCACCGGCCTTCCCCTACGCGACGACCTCGCCGACGGCCGGCCCGAGAGCCTCCGCGCCAGGCTCGGCATGCCGGCCGGGCCGCCGGTCCTGCTCATCTTCTGCGGAAGCAGCGGATCCCAGCGCGTCAACGAGGCGGTCCGCCACCAACTCGGCAATCTGACACGGCACTTCTCCATCGTCCACATCTGCGGTCGCGGCAACCTCGACCCCGCCCTGTCCTCCACACTCGGCTACTGGCAGCTGGAGTACCTGCACGGCGACATGGTCGACGCTCTCTGGCTCTCCGATCTCGTCATCGGCCGGGCTGGCGCGACAACGCTCGCCGAGTTGGAGGCACTGGCCAAACCCGCCGTTCTGGTCCCGTTGCCGGCCTCCGTGAGCCGCGGCGACCAGCTCGACAACGCGAAGGTGTACGCCCAGCACGCCACCTGCCTCGTCGTCGCGGACGAGGAGATGGGCGACGGGACGCCGTTGCTGCACGCCTGCGAGCAGCTCCTGCCCGCACTCGGCAGCGCCCGCCGCCGCCCCGACCCCGACGTCGTCCGCCGCACCGCGCGGGACATCGCCAGCAGGACGATCGCCCTCGCCCGCCCGCGCGGCCGGCACGCCCGCTGAGCTACCCGCAAGCCATCAGGCCAGGCCCTCCGGAAGGTTGCCGCGGAACAGCACATGCACATGCAAGTGCTTCGACTCCTGGTACGCGCCCTCGTTCGTGACGATGCACGCCGCGCCGTACTCCTCGCGCACCCGCGCCGCGACCTTTCGGACCACCCGGAAAACGTCGGCGAGGTCCTCTTCGGTGCCGTCGCCGAGGTCCACCAGCGAGGGGATGTGCTTCCTCGGGACGACCACGATGTGCACCGGATAGGAGGGCCTGGTGTGCTCGAAGGCGAGCACACTGTCGGTCTCCTCCACCACCTTCACCGGCGTGCGACCGTTCAGTGCCTCGTTGCAGTAGAAGTCCGAAACCGTTGCCGGCGCCGTCATAATTGCACCTGTCCCTAGGGCTCTGCGGCGACGGCTCGCGCGGGAAGATCGCTGGGGGCCACCGCAGTCATTGAAGTTGACCAACCAGCGGCCCAGAGTACAGCGGCGAGCTGACGATCACTCATCTCTGCCAATTAGCAGGACAATCAGAAGAGTCTGACCCTGGGGCGCGACCGCCGCTGCTGGCCTCGCGGTTGCACTCCTCCGCGGCGCTGGCAACGCAGCAGCGGTTGGTCAAAAGTTCGCACTTGGACGGTGGCGATGTCACCGGACGGACCTGGCGCAGTCAGCCCTCGGCGGCGACACACCGGTCTGGCCCGGCGCGAGGCACCGAGCCGGACTCGGCTCCCATGTAGAGCCTGGCTACCGGCGGTGGGCCGTGAGTTCGGCGACGGCGCGGAGCACTGCTCGCGGGTCGAGCAGGCTGTCGAGCACGGTGTCCGCCCCGGCAGCGGCGAGCTGCTCGGCCGAGGTGGTGCCGGAGGCGACGGCAATCACGGCTGCCCCGCCCTCCGCTCCAGTCCGGACGTCCTCGAGCGAGTCCCCGATGATGACCGTGTTGGACCGGTCGAAGGACATCCCGCAGCGGTCTGC
The DNA here is from genome assembly GCF_042266305.1 of Kitasatospora sp. NPDC056076. Taxonomy (NCBI): domain Bacteria; kingdom Bacillati; phylum Actinomycetota; class Actinomycetes; order Kitasatosporales; family Streptomycetaceae; genus Kitasatospora; species Kitasatospora sp. NPDC056076. The sequence continues at coordinate 102,123 of NZ_JBHJWG010000019.1, read as the reverse complement.
GGCGCGGCGCTGGGCGATCTGGACCAAGGCCGGCCGGTGGGAGTCGTCGGAGGCGAAGCCGCCGATGGCCAGGTCGACGTACTGGTCCAGGCCGAAGGCGCGGAGCTTGATCTCCGCGCTCTGCCGCAGGTTGCCCGTGACCACGGTCGGTACGAGGCCGGGAGCCGAGTGAACCGCCTCGAGGGCGGCAGGGGCGCCGGGCATGAGCCGGCCATCGGAGCGCAGCTGCTCGGCTCGCTCCGCGAGGAGCTTGGGCAGCAGCTCGACGATCTGCTCCGCGAGCTTCGCGACGTCCTGGTGGTCGACGTCGTTGGCTTCGAGCAGTTCCCGTACCGCGAGGGGCATCGTGCGGCCGGTGCCCCGTTCGGGCAGCTTCGTGGCGTCGCGGCCGACAACCTGGCGGAACGCCTCGCGGTAGACGGTGCGGTCGGTCTCACCGACGTACACCAGGGTGCGGTCGACGTCCCACAGAACGAGCACGGTGCTGGTCACGCTGACAACTCCTTGGCCGCCATCACTTGTCGTGATCGTTCTACCAGCTCACTCGACCGCGGGTCCGGGATGGCCCGCAGGTGCTCCACCGCCTGCTCCAGATGCTCGTTCAGCCTGGCCGACTGGACGTTCGCCGCCAGGGTGAGCGCGGCGTCAGCCGCTTCGAAGCCTCCGTAGCGGTCCCCGGCGAGGAGGTGCGCGGAGGCGGCTCTCGATGCGAACAGCGCCCGGGTGCGCAGATCCGTCGGGTTCAACGTGGAGGCGGCCTGCTCGAAGTGGGCTGCCGCCGCCTTGTGTTCGCCGAGCTGGAGGTAGCAACTGGCGGTCTGGCCGAGGATCTCCCCGCGGTTCATCCAGTACAGCCAGCTGGGGTCCTTTTCAGCCGGGCCCTGCTCGGCGAGTTCGGCGGCCCGGCCGAGTGCGCGCTGGCATGCCTGCTGTTCTCCGAGCTTGGCGTGCCCGCGAGCCTGGCGGGTCAGAAGCATGGCCTCCAGATGGGAAGAGTCGAGGGTTCGGATCTTCTCTCTGGCGGCCTGCATCGCGGTCACGGCGTCGCGCGGGTTTCCGACCGAATAGCTCTGGATGGCGAGGTAGGACAGAGCCCCGGCGCCGTAGCGGGGATCGCCGGAGGCGTGGGCGGCTCGTAGTGCCGCCAGGAGAGCTCGTTGGGCCAGTTCGTGGTTGCCGGCATCGAAGTGGAACCACCCAAGCTGGGTGGCAGTGTCAGCAGCGATGCCGGCCAGGCGCCGACCGGTCTTCTCGTCGTAGCTGGCGGATTTCAACGTCTCGCGGACCAGGCCGAGGTGAGATCGCGCCAGCCCGGCGAGTAGGGCGCTGCCGGAGCTGGCGTCCATGGTGCGGAGGCTGTCGATCGTCCCCTGGAAGCTCGCAACGAGTCCAGGTTCCACCTGCGCGCCGCCGAGCGCGCGTGCGAGGGGTTCGGCGTCTGCGATACCCCACTGGTGGATGTAGGCGGAGAGGGCGGTACCGGTAAGGATCAGGAACTCGCGGCGACTCGGACGCATGGTGGCTTGCTCCCCTCGCATCACGTCGTGCAATGCCGCCACCATACGGCTCGCCGTCCACGGCCCGGCAACGTCATCGTGGGAGGGGAGTGAACTCGCGTTTGCGGATGGTGCTGTTGGGGACGCCGCCCGGAGGGGGAGCCTCACGAGATCAGCGGGGGCACCGACCGAATCGAGGTACTCGACGATCCTGTCGATGTGGGTCAGCTGGACCCGACCAGCCTCAAGCCGAGAAAGGTAGCCCTGGGTCAGCCCGGTGATCCCTGCGAGGTCGTCCTGGCGAAGCGGCACGATCTCCCGCAGACGCTTGCTCAGCCTGCCGAAGTCCAGCTCAGCGAGGCTGTCGCGCACCACCGCATCGCGCCACACCCATGTGGGAACGGCGACAGGGGTCTGGTCAGCGACCGTCCGCGCACACGGGCCGCAAACACTGCCACTGTCGTTGTACCGGCTGAGCGTGCATCCGCATCGTTCGCACCGCCGTGCCCCCATTCCGCCCCTCCCGTCCACGGGAGCCCGGCCCCCGCAGGCGACCGCCGTGATCATATTTCAGCGCGAATATGACTACGCGAATGGTCGCCGTCGAACACTCTCAGGCACCTTACTGCGGCAGGCAGTTGCCGTGGCTGAAAGCGATCACATTTGTCGGGACCTCGACATGCCGGTCGGTCAGTCGGGCCCGTTCCTGCCGCCGGCGTCGACTGCTTCCACCGACCACCCGATCTCGGGTGGTGTCACGGGTGGCCAGCAAGTCTGCCGACCATATCCGCACGAGGGAGGTAGGCCGTTGAACACCGAATCCGCCCCGCAGCCGGGCCGACTGGTCCAGCACCCGGCTGGCCACGACGGTGAGTTGCGAGCGGCGGTCGAGGAGCTGCGGCAAGGGCGGTGGTATGCGGCACGGGCACTTCTCGCCCACTCCTGGAGCAGCCCGGGTCTGTGGGCGGCGCGCACCCAGGTACTTGGCGCGATGGCCGGCCAGAACGATGTCCTCCGCCACTGGGCCTCCGAGGAACCCGCGACGTTCGGACTGACCACGCTTCACACCCGTGTTGCCGTCGACCAGGCTCTACTGGTCGGCCAACGCCAGCCCGACTCGCCGGACGCCGTGGCGCTCGAAGGCACCGCCCGGCAGTGGTGCTGGCTAGGAGCCTCGGTGCTCGCAAGCGACCCGGTGCCGTGGCTCGGGCTGCTCACTCTCGCCCAGCTGGACCTCAATCAGGCACGACCGGAGCACCGTGTCCCGGCTCCCGACCAGATGCTTCCACCTGGACCGTGGGGGATGTTCGACCAGGCCCGCCGGATCGACCCGTGGGGTCGGGAAGCCTTCCACCGCATGCTCCGCGTCTGGCTGGCCCGCGGTGAGATCGGCCCGGCAACGGAGTTCCTCGCGGCCTACCAGCCCAGCGCACCGGAGGGCTCCGCACTGCACGCCCTGCCCTTGTACCTGTACGTCGACCGCTACCGCCGCGCCAAGCGCAAGGAAGCGGTCCAGCTGCAATGGACCGATGACCAGGCCGTGCGCGACACGGTCCTCAATGCCTTCTCCCACTGGCAGACCGCGCTCGCGCAGGGGGTCCGGTGGCCGGTCTCGGACGAGAGCCACCTCGCCCACGCGCTCTGGGCAAGTCGCCATCGTCCGCAGGCGGCTGAGGTATTCGCCGCCATGAGCCCGTTCATTTCAGCGCAGCCGTGGCAGATCTTGGCACCGGACCGGCCGGGCAACCTGCTGCGGGAGGCGACGGCCCAGTCCTACGCCGTCGCTGGCTGATCTGCTCCGGCCCACTCCCGCCCGGCCCACTCCCGCCCGGCCCACGCCGGGATCGACACTCATCTTCCCCTTGGAGATTCGCCATGTCCTGGCCCCAGCGCACCACCCCCACGCACGAAGACGAGCATCTTCGCTCACTCGGCTACGAGCCCGAACTCGTCCGGCGGATGGGCGGCTTCGGCAACTTCGCCGTCAGCTTCTCGGTCATCTCGGTGCTCAGCGGCTGCATGACGCTGTTCGGATTCGGGCTGGTGACCGGTGGCCCGGCCGTGATGATGTGGGGCTGGGTCGGCGTGGGCCTGGCCGTGCTGTTGGTCGGCATGGCCCTGGCCGAGGTCACCAGCGCGTACCCCACCTCCGGCGGCCTCTACTACATGGCCCAGCGGCTCGGCGGTCCGCGGTGGGGCTGGACGACCGGTTGGTTGAACCTCCTCGGGTTGTTGGGCGGGATCGCCGGCATCGACTACGGTGCGGCCTCGTTCATCGCCGCGTTCGCCGGGTTGCAGTGGGGGGTCGCCCCGACGCCGGGCCTGATCCTGGCGATCTTCGCGGGCGTCCTGGTGCTGCACGCCCTGCTGAACGTCGTCGGGGTCCGCATCGTGAGCCTGCTCAACAGCATCTCGGTGTGGTGGCACCTGCTGGGCGTCGCCGTGATCGTCGGCGTGCTCACCATCGTTCCCTCCCAACACCAGTCCTTGTCCTGGGTGTTCACCCACTTCGAGAACGGAACCGGCTGGACGAGCCCTGTCTACGTCTCGGCGATCGGGCTGCTGTTGGGCGGCTACACGTTCTGCGGTTACGACGCTTCGGCGCACCTGTCCGAGGAGACCAAGGACGCCAGAGTCGCCGCGCCGCGCGGCATCGTCCGCTCGATCTGGGTCTCCCTGCTGGCTGGCACGGTGCTGCTGGGCGGCCTGCTGTTCGCTGTCCAGGACTACGCCAGCACCTCTGCCGCCACCGTGCCCCCCGCGCAGATCTTCCTGGACGCGGTCGGGACAACCGGCGCGAAGCTGCTGCTGCTCGTCGTGATCGGGGCGCAGCTGTTCTGTGGCAGCGCGGAGACCACCGCCGCGTCGCGCATGATCTACGCCTTCTCGCGGGATGGTGCGCTGCCCGGGTCGGCGACGTGGCGGCGGGTCTCGGCCAGCCGCGTGCCGGTGCCTGCCGTGTGGCTGGCGGTCTCGGTCGCCTTCGTCCTGGCGGTCCCCTCGCTCTGGTCTCCGGTCGCGTACGGCGCGGTGACGGCGGTGAACGTCATCGGGATGACCCCTTCCTACATCGTCCCGGTCTACCTGCGGCTGCGGCAGGGCGACCGGTTCGTCCCCGGGCCGTGGAGCCTGGGCCGGTGGAGCAGGCCGATCGGGGTCGCGGCCGTGGGGTGGGTGGTGGTGCTGACGGCGCTGGTGTGCCTGCCGCAGCGCGCCCCGGTGACCATCGAGACGTTCAACTACGCGCCCGTCACGCTGGCCGTGGTCCTCGCCCTGGCGTGGGTGTGGTGGCGGATGGCCGGCGACAAGTTCTCCGTCCCGGTGGTGGACGACCCGCACCTGGCCCGGATCGAGGCGCAGATCGTATGAGGGCGACGATGGGGGCCGCCCGCTCCCGGGCAGCCAGGCCCTCGACGGCGACGACCGCCGCGCCGGTCGGGCAGCTGGACCGGTTGGTCGACGCCTTCGGCATCGACACCGTGCTGCTGGCGACGGTCGATGCTCAGGGCCGGCTCAAGGGCAAGGAGTTCGACGCAGCCGGGTTCGTGCGGCGGCTGCGGTCGGGGGCGCTGTCCCCGGAGATGTGCGGCTACGTGCTCGGGACCGACTTGAGCATGACCCCGGCGCAGACCGGTCCGTTCTCCTGGCAGTCCGGGTTCGGCGACGTCGCCCTGCTGCCCGACCTGCGGCGGGCCCGGGTGCTGCCGTGGCTACCGAGCACTGCCTTGGTGCTCGCCGAGCCGAACAGCGGCGGATACCCGCACCCATTGGCTCCGGGCACGGTGCTGGCCGAAGAGCTGGCCCGGCTCGCCGAGCGTGGCGTCGTGCCTGCGGTGGGGATCGAGTCGGAGTTCGTGCTCTACGAGGGCACTGCCCGGGACGCGGCGGTGGCCGGCTGGCGGGGGCTTCGCCCGGCCGTCTGGGACAGCCGCGACTACGCGCTCGACAGCCCGGCGCCGGTGCGGGAGTTCAGCCGTAGGCTCCGCCAGGTTCTCGCCGCTGCCGGTATGCCGGTCGAGGCGGTCAAGGGCGAGGGCGCGCCAGGGCAGGTCGAGGTCACCTTCCCGTACGGGGAGGCGCTGGAGGCGTGCGAGCAGCATGTGCTGTTCAAGCACGCCGCGAAGACGGTCGCGGACGACGCCGGTCTGACGGCGTCGTTCATGGCGGCCCCGTCCACGAGCGTCGGCAGCGGACTGCATCTGCACGTGTCGCTGGTCGACTTCGACGGCCGGCCGGTGCTGGCCGCCGACCCGGCCGACGGGATCGAGTTGTCGGAGCTGGGCGAGCAGGCGGTGGCGGGGCTGCTCGCCGTGCTGCCCCAGGTCGCGCCGATGTGGGCGCCGTACGTGAACAGCTACAAGCGCCTCGCGGATCACTCCTTCGCTCCAGCCCGTCTCGCCTGGGGCCGGGACAACCGGACGTGCGCGGTTCGGGTGGTCGGCCACGGCCGCAGCCTTCGGCTGGAGGTGCGCCTGCCGGGCGCGGACGCCAACCCGATGCTCGCCCTGGCGGCGGCCCTGGCCGGTATCCGGCACGGCATGGAGGCCGGCCTCAAGCCCCCGCCCGCCGTCAGCGGTGACGCCTACGAGCACCCCGACGCATCGCTGGTGCCGCAGTCCCTGGAGGAAGCCGTCGGCACGTTCGAGACCAGCGCGGCGGCCGGGGAGCTGCTGGCCGAGCCCGTTGTCGCGCACCTGGCCCGCGTAGCCCGCATGGACCTGGAGCACCACGCCTCCCGCGTCACCGACGCCGAGGTGGAGCGCGGCCTCGCCCAGGTATGAACCCCGGTTCGGTGCCGGGTCGAATCCCCCTCCCCGGCACCGGACCGGTCCCAACCCCCACACCCCGATTTCCAGTTGGAGAGAACCACATGGACACCGCCATCACTTCCGCAGTCGCTGTCGAGGCGAGCGCGCGTCCGGCCCTGCCCGGCCTGCTGGCGGCCGTGCACCTGGTCGACGTCGTCGCCCCCGGCATGGAGGGCCTGGCCCGGTGGCTGGCCGAGGCCGGAGCCGACGTCACCGGCAGCATCCCCGAGTCCGACCGGGACAGCCCAATCGTGGCCACCCTCAAGGAGATGGGCATCCGGGTGCTCGTCGGGTTCGACGCCACGCACGTGCGCACCGACCGCACAGCGGTGGTGTGGTCGGGAGTTTTCGCCGGGCCGCACCCCGAGCTGGACCACGCCCAGGTGCTGCGGCTGCCGATCCTGGCGCGGGCTGTCGCGCTGAAGGCCATCTCCCGCGAGGCCGGCACCAGGGCGGTGGCCGTGGCGGGCAGCCACAGCACCACGACTGCGGCAGCCGCCCTCGCCGCCCTCCTCGATGACGGCCAGACCGGTTGGATCCTGAACGCCCCGGCTGGCGAGGGCACCGTCGGGCACGCCGCCGGGCACCGGATCGTCACGGACTACTGCCCGGACAACACGACACACGAGGCCGCCCCGCCCGCCGGCTGGCAGCACCGCCCCGCCCCGCACTTCCTGCACAGCGAGCCGCAGTTCGCCGCCGCGCTGATCATGTCCACCAGCGCCAATGCCCCGCACTACGACGACAACATCGCCGGGCTCGACGCCGCCGAGCAGCTCGCCCGCCACTCCACCGTCGTCGTCCTGCCGACCTGGGACAACAGCACAGCGAACCTACGCGAACGCCTCTCCGACCGTCCCGTGTCCGGCCAGCGTGTGGTCACCGTCGGCACCGACCCCGCCTCCACCGTCTGGATCATGGCCCCGCGCTGGACGGGCGAGGACTTCCGCGTCGTCCTGCGCTACCAGGAAACGGACCACTCCTTCGTCCTCCCGGTGGCCGGCCGCCACCACGCGCTCGCGGTATGTGCGGCCATCGCCACCGCCCTGGTTCTCGGCGAGGACCCACAGGCCGTTGCCGAGCGCGCCGCCGACTTCCGCGGGGTGCAGCGCTCACTCACCGCCATCGGCACACAGCGCGGCATCACCGTGGTCGAATCCCGCGCCCGGCACCCGCGCGAGATCGCCCAAGACATGGAGGCCGCCCGGCTGCTCACCGAGTTCGCTCTGATCGTCGCTTTGGAGCCGGACGGCATTGCCCGCGCCAGCGCGCACACCACCGAACTCGGCGAAGCCCTCACCGGTGCCGACCAAGTGCTGCTCCTGCCGGTTACCACCCCTCTCTCCGAACACACCGCGCCCGACCCGCTGGACGCGATCGAGGAGGCCGTCCGCAAGCGCTTCCGCGACGGCGCGGTCCACCGTGTCCGCTTCGGCCCGTGCGAGCCCGGCCCGGAGCAGCAGATCGGTGCCCTGGCCGGCGAGGGCGACCTGGTCCTGCTCGTCGGCACCGGGCAGGCCGAGCGGCTCGGCCCGCGGCTGCTGTTCCACCTGGCCGCGCCCACCGCGCCGATCCCGCAAGACCTGTGAGCCCGAATCACCCCGCTGGAGACGACCGTGCCCCCCGCCCCGCTGCCTGCCCTCACCGCCCCGGAACTCCGGCTGATCGCCCTGGTCGCCGCCGGTGCCAGCCATGAGCAGATCGCCGCCGACCCCGAGACACGGCTGAGGGCAGCCGATGTCCGCAGCGCGATCGAGGCGGTGCTTGCCACAACCGGCACGCGCACCGTGCTGCACCTCGCTGCCTGGGCCACCGCCCACCGGATCGTCACCCAGCCGGTGCACCCCAGCGGGGCTCTGAGCATCAAGCCCGCCCTCGCTCCGCGGCGGCTGCAGATCCTTCGTGGCTGGGCGGGAGGTCGCAGCACCTCGGAGCTGACCGCCGACTTCGGCATCTCCCCGACCACGATGCGTACTTACTGCAAGACCCTGCTCGCCGAGCTGAACACCGACTCCCAGCCCCAGGCCGTCGTCATCGGCGTCCTCGCCCAGCTGGTGCTTCTGAGCGACATCGACCCCACCTGGGAGACCAGACCGCTCGCCGCCGCTCAGAAGAGTGCGGCCCGGTGAGCAGTCGGCGCGGAGCCGGACGCTTCGGGATCGCCGTGCTGTGCTTTCTGCTCGGCGCCCTCGTCGGCAGCTGCGCGATCTACCTGCTGGACCACCTCGCCGAAATCGGCCAGCCCATCTACCTCGGCATCTTCACCGCCGCCGCGCTGACCACCCTCGGCGTCGCCGACCGCCTGGTCAACCACCGCACACCCCCGCAGGACTCCCGCCGCACCGACACCCGCCGGTCCGGCTGAGTTAATCCCCGCTCCACCCCATGGCGGCCGTTCGGGCCAGGGCCGCACCCCTTCGACCACACAGAGCAGATGTCCTCACCACTCGTCCACCGCCGCGGCACCGCCCCCAGCGGTGTCTTCACCACCACGCCCCTGCGCTACATCGAGGCTCCGGAGCCGTTCGAGCCGGACGGCCTGCCATCGGTGTTCCTCGCCGGGGCGACCATCGGCTGCCCGGACTGGCAGTGGGAGGCGGTCGAGCTGCTGGCGCGGGCCGGCTTCCACGGCACCGTCCTCAACCCTCGCCCCTCCCGGAACCCCGCCACCGACCCCTACGCGGCATGGGCCCCATTCGGCTGGCAGGACCGCAACATCCGGCGCACCAGCGCCGTCCTGTTCTGGAACCCGATCGGCCACGTGCGCGTGCACGACTGCTACGAGACCGGCCTGTTCTCCCCGTACGGCGGGGCGGTGGTCGTCGGCTGCGACCCGGCTGATCCCGTCCAGCAGGCCAACCGCGTCCTGCTCGCGCACCTCATGCCGTGGCTGCCCGTCGCGGGCACCCTCGGCGCAGCCCTCGCGGCCCTCGCCGCCCCAGCCCCGGCCCGCCGCTGACCACCCCTCCCACCCAGGTCAGGACCTTCATGCTCCGCGCGCCTGCCCCCTTCCGGATCGAGGACCTCGCCCTCCTCGGCAACACCCGCTCCGCCGTCTTGGTCCGCCTGGACGCGACCATCAACTTTGCCTGCCTACCGGACTTCGACTCCCCGGCCGTCTTCACCTCCATGCTCGGCGGCGAGGAGCACGGGTTCTGGCGCGTCGGTCCAGCCGTCTACAACGGCTCGCCGCCCCCGTCCGCCGACCGGCGCCAGTACCTGGGCGACACCCTGGTCTTCCGCCAGGAGTGGGACACCGACACCGGCACCCTCGCCGTCGCCGAGTTCATGCCGGCCCCCACGGTCACCGACGACGCGGCTCGCAGATCATCCGGATCGTCGAGTGCGTCAGCGGCGTGGTGCGCGTCTTCCGCCCCACAGCGACTACGGCGCCCCGCGCATCGACAGCCGAACTCCCACCGCAGACGACGGACGCCCAGGCACCTTCACCGTGCTCGCGGGCCTCCTGCTCACCGACCAGCTCCGCCAAGACCGCGGGAACCTATGGGTGTGGCCGGGAACGCACCCGACCACCGCCGAATGGCTGCGCCACCCCGGCGCAATGCTGCGCCATATCCGCCCGACAAGCTTCCCGCTCCGCTCCAGGTGACCGGCCACCGGGAGCATGGTCCTCGTCCACTACCTGCCCACCCACACCATCGCTGGCCACTTCGGCACGACCGATGACGAGCGCCGCGAGACCGTGCACTTCCAGCTGCGCGCCGTCGGGCCACCGCGAGCGTCGGCATACAGCCGTGACGGAGCTTGCTGGCCGACGTCGCACCCCGGCCCCTAGTCGGGACTTCACCACAGTAAGCAGGCACTGATCACCGCCCCGCCAGCCTCTGCTGGGCATGACACGGGTGCTTGACGGCCTGCGCTTCAAGCTACCCGCGTGCATTCAGGACGTGTTCGCTAGCCGGGCTTCCCCCACCCAGCGGGCCGCGGGAGGCAGACGCGATGCCGGCGGCGTGCCCGAGCCCGCCGCTTCGCACCTACGCCGCGCTTCGAGAGGTTCGCTCGCAGGAAGTGGATCAGGTCCGCAGCGACCACGCGGTAGTTGCCGCCCACCTCCACGACGGTGACCGGGTAGCGGCCTTCGCGCACCATGCGATAGCCCACTGACCTCCCCAGGGAGAACAGCTCGATCGCAATCGACAGCAGGAGCGCTGCGAAGGCTTCCGGCGAGTACTTCCCGGCCGAGCAGCTTCGAACTGGGTTCACCGACTGCGCCTCCGAGGCGTGTTCTTTGTCTCGAGCCCCGGAGAATTGAAGCACCGCCTAGCACCGAGCGTGCAGCCCATGCAGCAACGCCTCCCATAGCACAAGATCGGCTCGATACATCGAGCCATCCGCCACGAACACTCTGCATCTGCCACCGATCGGTGTGCATCTCATTGGTCGCATGGGTGGAGTGCAGCATGGAACCGCGGAAGCGCGCCCTCATCGGAGTTCGGCTGTCGGTAGCCACCGATGAAAGTACGTCGCCGGCGCGCCAGCGCGAAAAGGGCCGACTTATGGCCCAGATGAAGGACTATCAAATCGTCGGCTATGCCGAGGACCTGGACGTCTCTGCCACGAAGTTCCGGCCGGTCGATCGGCCACAACTAGGCGATTGGATGAAGAATCGCCATCACGAGTTCGACGTCATGATCTTCTGGAAACTGGATCGGATCGTTCGAAGTCCGGCCGACCTTTCGGACATGATCCGTTGGTGCGATGAGCACCGCAAGAACCTCATTTTTGTCGATGACACATTCGACCTCTCCAGCGATCTCGGAGAGGCGATGGCCTATATGGCTTCCGTATTCGCCCGCATGGAGGCAAAAAAGATATCCGCACGCGTTGCGGATGCCCACCGCTTCCTCAAGGGGACACGTCGCTGGGCTGGCGGCCGGCCGCCCTACGGGTACCGGGTCGTACCGCTGGAAGGCGGCGGGAAGGTTCTTGAGATCGACCCGGTGACGTCCGCCATTGTCCGGGAAATGTACTGCTGGGCCGTCACCGGGGTATCACTGAGCGAGATGGCCCGCAGGCTGAGCCAGCGAGAAGTACCGACACCGCGGAATTGGATCCGGCTACAGAACGGCCTGCCTGCCACCCCGGCCCGATGGAATCCAGCGTCGATTGGGAAGATTTTGACCTCGCCCGCCTGCCTCGGCCTAAAGATGACCGGCAGGTCTAGCGGCTTCCACAGGATTGTCTACGATGCACAAGGAGATCCTGTTCAGGCCGCCGACGCGATCCTCTCTCCTGATGAGTGGCAGCTCCTGCAAGGTGTTCTCGGGGCAGCGCGCCCCACTCGGAAGAAGCGGGTTAACGAGTCCTATCCGTACCTCGGCTCGGTCTTCTGCGCCAAGTGCGGACATGTGGCTTACCGCTGGATAAACCGGGTGGGACAGACCGAGTACGGATATTACCGGTGCGGCGTCAGCGCCGCCGTGAAGCGGTGCGATACTGCAGCCCCCATGGACTTCGTCGAGGAGCAGTTCAACGCCATCGCCACCCATCTGTTCTCGACGGTACAGGTCGTCGAGCCGGCACTGTCCGATGTTCCTCTGGATAACAGCGACACAGTCGAATCAATATCCAGGGCGATGAAAGATATCCGGGCCGAGAAGGACATGGGCCTCTACGATTACGAGGGCGGAAGGGAGGAGTATCTTCGCCGCATCAACGGGCTGGCAGAACGCCGCAAGACTGCGGCGCAAGCGGCGCGCGTGAGCCCACGGAATTTGCTTCCCACCGGATCGACCTTTGCCTCGGAGTGGGCTAGTAGCGATATCGCTGGCCAGCGGCAGCTTCTCCTGAAGTCCAAGGTGAGGGCTTACATCTGCCGGAACTCCATCAGCTTTCTCTTCCCCGAGGACCTACAGAAGGAGCTGGTCGCCGCCTGATCTTTCCTCCCATGCACCGCGTAGATTGCGGTCGCTGGGCTTCACTTCCACGGGATAGGGCACCTCCCCCGGTCAAAGGACTTATGGCCTATGCGGCCCCACTCGATCGTGACGTCACGCTCCCGGTCTCCACTCCACCTACCGCACCTTCCTCCCGCCCACCACCGATAACAGGTCGCACTTGCCTCGAGTTCAGCAGAGATATAGCAGCCTTCGGACTGCCCGGGGCGAGGCGGGCCGACAAGGACACCGTGCGGGAGGTGATCCACCGGTTCAACGAGGTCAGCCTGGCCTGCCTGAACCCTCAGCGGACGGGAGGCCGTCCCGTAGCAGCCCGCGGGCGAGAGGCCGCCGACGGGGATCTGCGGCGAAAGCGGCGCGCCGGCGGTCCGGTCGTAGTACTCCTGGTGAGGCATGGATACGATCCTTCTCACCGGGAGTCACTGATGGCCGTTCGCCGTGTCGTACCCAACATCCAGTCTCAGGACGCGCAGCAGAGCAAGGACTTCTACGGCCTGCTGGGGTTCGAGGAGGTCATGAACCACGGCTGGATCGTGACGCTCGCCTCCCCGGCCAGCCCGACGGTGCAGATCAGCTTCATGAGCAGCGACAGAACCGCACCCGTCACCCCCGACATGAGCGTCGAGGTGGACGACGTTGATGCGGCCTACGCCGCCATGCGGGAGAGCGGCGCGCAGATCGTCTACCCCTTGCACAGCGAGGACTGGGGGGTACGGCGGTTCTTCGTCCGCGACCCCAACGGACGAGTCGTCAACGTGCTGGGGCACAGCTGAACGCGAGCCGGTCGCCGAGCAGGGTCTGCCCCGGCCGGGACCGGGCGGGCCGGGCTCGGCGCGGGGCGTGGCGGGCAGGGCCTGGCGTTCGTCCAGCGGGGTGTCGCCGCGAGGAGCCGGTTGGCGTGGGGATCAGATCCGGCCGCGCCAGGCGCCTGTCTCCGCCCCGCGCGATTCGATGTAGTCCTTGAAGTTACGGAGGTCATCGATGGTCTGACGGTGGATGAAGCCGAGCTTGTCGCCGACCGTCTCCACCAAGCCGTGCGGATCGTGCGCAATCTGCAGCATCACCTTCGTCCTGGCCTCGTCGAGTCGGTGGAAGGTCACCACGCCGGCCTGGTGCAGATCGCCTGAGACGGTCGTCCAGGCGACCCGCTCGTCCGGGATCTGCTCGGTGATTCGGGCGTCGAACTCCCGGGTGGTGCCACCGACCCTGATCACCCAGTGGGTCAGGTCGGGCGCCCGCTGCTCGATCCGCTCGACGCCCGTCATGAACTGAGGGAAGTCCTCGAACTGCGTCCACTGGTTGTAGGCCACTGAGAGGGGGACGGCGACCTCAATCGATTCCTCAACCTGCGTCATCGGGCTGACTCCGATCGGGAGGGGATGGGCTGTGCCACGTCTTCCCGCTCGGACCCGCGTCAATCCGAGGGGTCGGGAGCAATCGAGAAGGACCGTTCGGCGTCAACACCTCAAAGCCGTGGCGCACCGCCCGTCCATCAGCCGGCCGTGGCTCCTCTGCGGCGCGCTCCGAAATCCGGCGCCCGAGCCGAGTGGAGCCGACAGCCCGGACAGTACCCGCGTGGCCGCGTGCCCCTGGTTTCGGCGTGATGATCGGGGGGAGACGCGAGCCAGCCGCACTGCACGCCATCGCGGCCCGCTGTCACGAGCGGGCCGTCCCGACGTTAGGCCGGAAGCCATGACCCACTTCGTCATCTCCCTACCCGGCACCTTCAAGCAGGAGGTCACGGAAGCCGCCGAAGCACAGCTGCTCAGCGCGTTGCAGGGCTACGACCAACAGGAGGTCGGTGCAGATCCGCAGGACTTGGACATGCTGACCCTGAACTACGGCGGGCCGACCTTCACCCTTCGCCTGGAGGTGACGGCGGAGGACAGCCGCGGTGCCGAGCGGGAGGCACTGGCGCGTGCCTCCCGCGCCTTGGCCGCAGCGGGCTTCGACGGGGACGCCGCCCTGCTCGGACAGCCCGTGATCACGTCCATCGACAGCGTGGCCGACCAGGACTGACCGTCTACCACGGCCTCCTCGCGGGGGAGGCCGGCTGCCGACCCAGTCTGTGGGGCGGCGGGTCGACGGCGGCGACACCCCGTGGGGTCGGCGCGCGGCGGGCTCCGCGCCAGGCGCCCGCTGTGCGCCGGAGGTGCGGGGCGGTGGCGAGACTGCCGTCACGGTGGGCCGCTCAGCACCGAGGGTCCGGTGGGTTCTGCCGGCGGCGCCCGTTCGTTGTTATCGGGCTTGACCTGGAGTGCGCTCTAAGTGTGACGATCTTCCCGCCGCACTGCGGCATCCACCACTCTCGTCCTGACAGGGGATCACTGGCATGCGCTATCGCTCTCTCGGCACCCGTCAGGTCTCGGCCATGTGCCTGGGAACGCTGCCCTTCGGCTCGGTCGTCGACGACGCGTCCTCGTTCGCCCTGCTTGACCGGTTCGTCGAGCGCGGTGGCACCTTCGTGGACACGGCCAACTGTTACTGCTTCTGGCGGGAGGGAAGCGACGGCGGCGACAGTGAGCGCCTGGTAGGGCGGTGGCTCAAGGAACGCGGCAATCGCGAGGACATGGTCGTGGCGACCAAGCTGGGAGCCCTCCCTTCGGCCAAGGGCGGCACGTGGCCGGCCAACCGTGAAGGACTCTCGGCACCGACTGTCGCGGCTGCCGCGCGAGCCAGCCTGGACCGGCTGGGGACCGATCGAGTGGACCTGCTCTACGGGCACATCGACGACCCCGACACCTCCCTCGAGGAGACGGTCGGTGCCTTCGCCCGCCTGGTCGACCAGGGCCTGGCCGACCAGGTGGGCATGAGCAACCAGTCGCTGGAGCGTTTCGCCGCCTCCCGCGCAGTGGCCCACCGTGACGGCACAGCGGCCTACTCGGCGCTGCAGCAGCGTCACACCTTCCTGCGGCCGGCGCCCGGCGCGGACTTCGACTATCAGGTCTCCTTGGAGGACGACGTCCTCGCCTACGCCCGGACCCGGCCGGAGCTTGGCATCCTGGCCTACAGTTCGCTGCTCAACGGAGCCTACGTCCGGGGTGACCGGCCTGTGCCCGCCGAGTACCGGCACGCGAGCACCGCCGCATCGCTGGCCGTCCTGGCAGAGGTCGCACACGAGACCGGCGCCACCGCCAACCAGGTGGTCTACGCCTGGATGCTGGACGGCCCGGTCCCACTCATCCCCCTGATCGGCGCCAGCAGCGTCTCCCAGCTGGACGAGGCACTGGACGCGCTCGACCTCGAACTGACCCCTGACCAGCGGCGGCGGCTGGACACTGCCCGCAACGTGGGACAGCAGAGTTCCCGCTTCCTCTCGTAGACGGTGAAGGTGCCGTGCGCCTGATCACTGCGACCGGTGGCCCGCCCGAAGGTCGTCCTGTCCGCCCACGACGCTGCACGCGGCGTCGGACAGCTCGGCCTCGTAGTCGGGCAGGTCGACGCTGCTGACCCGCTTGCCCATCTCCAGCATCTTGTCGAGGATCCAGCGCCGGTTCAGCAGCCCGTTGCGCACCCGCAGCCCGGCCGCGGTGCCGGGTGCCAGGAACGGGCCGGTGCGGTCGCCGCCCTTCTGGCAGCCCTGGGCGTAGTCGCGCAGGACGTGCTCGTAGCGGGCGAAGGCGGCGCGGTGGTCGCCGCAGGCCCGAGCCAGCTCGCCCGCCAGGACGTAGGCCGCCACCACGGCGGTGCCGGTGCCCATCCCGCCGATGGTGGCTCCGCAGGCCGCGTCGCCGAGCAGGGCGACCCGGCCGGTGGACCAGGCGGGGACGTCGGCTCGACTGATCGAGTCGAAGTACAGCTCGGGAGCCAGCCCCAGGCTCTCCAACAGCCGCGGCACCTCCCAGCCGAGGCCTGCGAAGGCGTCCCGGACCAGCGTCTTCTGCTGCTCCATGTCGTGGCGGTCGTAACGCAGTCCGGTGGAGGCGAAGACGAAGAAGGCACCCGCCCGCGTCGGGTCGCGGTGGTCGGCGCCGACCGCGGCAAGCCGGCCCGGGACGTTGAGACCGACCGAACCGGCCGACAGGCCGAGGTAGTTGGGCAGCTGCCAGGTGGCCGCGTAGTAGCCGAGGTGGCGGACGTAGCGTTCCTCCGGGCCGAAGGCGAGCCGGCGCACGTTGGAGTGCAGCCCGTCGGCGCCGATCACCAGGTCGAACTCGCGTGGCGCGCCGTGCTGGAAGGCCACCCGGACGCCGGAGGGCGTCTGCTCCAGGGCGGTGATCGAGTCGGCGAAGAGGTACCGGGTGCGGGGCAGGCTTCGCCGGTACAGCGTTCGGGCGAGCTCCCCGCGCGGGACCTCGACCTCCCCGCCCGCGAACTCGGCAGGCAGGTGGAGGAGTTGACGGCCTCGCCGGTCGACGAAGGTGATCGGGCTGCCGCCGGTGCCGAGCGCGCGCAGTTCGCCGAGCACGCCCATCCGCTCCAGTACGGTCAGGTGGGTCTCGCCCCGGAAGTCGACCGCCTGGCCGCCGCCGCGCAGGGCCGGGGCCAGCTCGACGACGGTGGTCTCGAAGCCGTAACGCCCCAGCCAGTAGGCCAGTGCGGGGCCGGCGATGCTCGCGCCCGAGATCAGGACCGTGGTGCTCACGTGAACCACTCCATCCGAGGCCGTCGATTAACTGTGTCCGATGGACGCTATTTGCTGCTGTGTACGGTAGACACAGTTGGGTCGCTCTGCAAGGGGCGGTCCGGAAGCCCAGGGCGGAGCGGGAAGTGAACGAAGAAGCGACCGAGGCGGTGCGGCTGCTCTGGGGGCCGCCCGCAAAGCCGTCCCGGGGGCCGAGGCCCGCGCTGAGCCTGACTCGGATCGCCGCGGCAGGCATCGAGATCGCGGACTCCGAGGGCCTCGGTGCCGTCTCGATGCAGAAGGTGGCCGGCCTGCTCGACTTCACCAAGATGTCGCTCTACCGCTATGTGCCCGGCAAGGCGGAGCTGGTCGCGCTCATGGTGGAAGCCGCGGTCGGCGAACCGCCGCCGGCCGTGGACGGGCTCGGGTGGCGTGATCGACTCGCCGCATGGGCAGAGGCGTTGACGTGGTCGTTCGCCGAGCATCCGTGGTTGCTCGACGCTACCGTGGGGCCGCGGGTGATCGGCCCGAAGGAACTCGGCTGGCTGGAGCAGGTGGTCGCGGCCTTGGCGGGCCATGGGCTGACCGGCCCCGAGATGATCGACGCTGCCGTGCTGCTGGCCGGTCATGTCCGGGGCATCGCCGAACAGGCCCGTGCGGTCCGGCCGGACGGCTCACCCGAGGCGGAACTCCTGGCCGTCCTCGGCCCCCTGGTGCAACGGCACGCCGACCGCTTCCCCGCGCTCGCGGCAGCCATGGCCTCGAAGGACGGCGGCGACAGGGCGCTGGACTTCGGCCTGGAGCGCATCCTCGACGGCCTGGAGGCCCTGATCACACGCCGTACCGGTCCGACGCCGCGATGAACCGGCACCACGTCGAAGCCCCACAATGCTCATCGTCACCCGGGAGGTGGCCGCCAGTGCAAACCCCCCAGCACCCTGTGGTCGCACTGGTGCGCCTGCGCAAGCGCGACACTCTCGCGCAGGTCGCCGCCGGCTTTCGCATCAGCGTCGGCACCGCTCCTGCCTACGTCCACCAGGTCATCGGCCTCCTCGCCCGCCAGGCCCCTGGCCTGGCCCAGGCCCTGCGCGAGGCGGACGCCGAGTACGTCCTGGCCCACGGCATCTCGCCGAGTGCGACCGCGTCGGCGACGGCCCGGCCGACTACTCGGGCAAGCACCGCCTCCGCAGCGTGAACCTGCAGGTCATCACCGACCCTAAAGGGAAACTCGTATGGATCTCCCGGCCCTGCCCGGTCGCACCCACGACCTGACCGCAGCCCGTCACCACCGCATCGTGAGGACCCGCGTCGGTCTCCGCACCCCCGCCCTCGCCGACATGGCCTACGCCGGCGCGGGCGGCACGTTCGCAGTCCCGATCAGACGGCCATCCCGCGGCGAGCTCACCATCGGACAGAGATCGATCAACCAGGCCCACGCCAGGCTGCGCTACCCCGTCGAACGCGGAATCGCCACTGTCAAACGATGACGCATCTTCCACCACGCCGATGCAGCCCCAACCGCCTGACGTCAGCGGCCAAAGCCGTCCTCACCCTGGAGGGGCAGCACTGAAAGGGCTCAGCGGATTGAGCTCAGCGGCGGTCTTCTCGAATGCCTCCACCGTTCGCCTCCGTCGGCTGCTCGCGGCCACTGCGCATCCGTCAACTCCCAGCCTGCGCCGAACCTCCGACCGGCGCCGCCCGGCCCAACAGGCTGGCCTTGCCGACCTGAGCGGGAGGCGCCCCGCGGTGCGGGACGGTGCAGCCTGGTGCGCGCTGCTCGGAGCCGGGGGCGGGCAGGGTCCAGGCTGGCTGGGCGAGGTGGTGACGGAGGGCGTCGAGCCGGGCGAGGTGGACGTCGAGGGCGGCGGTGATGGTGGTCGAAGTGGCGGCCACTCGTGCTTCGAGGTCGTGGATCCGGTCCAGGAGCTGCTGCCACCGCGCCTCGGTGGCGAGGGGGTCAGGCGCGGCGTCGGTTGCTGTCATCGCGGAGCTGGTGGGCGTGGAGGGCGAGGGCGTCGAGGCGGGTGGCGAGGTCGCCGTGGGCATCGTCGAGGTGGGGGCGCATGGCGGCGAGGGGCGCTACGAGGTCGGCGGGGTCAGTGGCCCCGAGGGCAGTGGTGAGGGCGGCCTGGCTGGGGCGGGCGCCGGGGGTGAGTGGGGTCGAGGCGATCCGGGCAGCGAGGACCCGCAGCTCGACTGCGTTGTCGCGGGCCCAGGCCGCCACGGTGCGGTCGGCGGCACGGCGGTCGCGGACGGCTTTCACGCGCTCGGCACCTGTCTCGGTGGCCCTCGCGTGGGAGGTGCTGCCGGCGGGGCGCAGGCGCAGGTAGCGGTTCTCGGCGGCTTGCCGGCTGGCGACGCCCATGGGGCGAGCGAGGTCGGCCCAGGTGGCGCCGGCGGCGCGGGCGTTCTCGACCAGTCCGGCTTCCCAGCCGGCGAGCTCGGTACGCAGTTCGCGCAGCAGTATCAACGCGGCCAGGGCCTGTTCGGGGCCTGCTTCCCCCGGGCTGGGGTGCGGGGTGTCGTCGGGGGCCTGGGCGGTGCGGACGGCGTCGTCGATGGCGGCCAGGGCCACAGCGGCAGCGAGGAGGGAGGCCGGTTCGACGGGTGTCGTCACTGTGGTGGCGGGCTTCGGGGGCTTCTCACGCATGATGTCACTCTAACGATGACGATGAGTGTTTGTCATCGGATGGATGACGTGCTACAACGGTGTCAGGTGAAGCGCACTGGCACCCTTTGACCATATTTGGAGGTGTTTCGCGATGCTGTTGCGCACCGACCCGTTCCGCGAGCTCGACCGTCTGACCCAGCAGTTCCTGGGCAGCACGGGAACCTGGTCACGTCCGACTCCGATGCCACTGGACGCGTACCGCGCGGGCGAGGAATACGTGATCTGCTTCGATCTGCCCGGGGTCGACCCGGAAGCGATCGACATCGACGTCGAACGGAACATGGTGACCGTCAAGGCCGAGCGTCGGCCGCGCCACCAGGGCGAGGAAGTGAAGTGGGAGCTATCCGAGCGCCCGCTCGGCGTGTTCTCGCGCCAAGTCATGCTCTCCGACACGCTCGACCCCGCCGGGATCACCGCCGACTACGACGCGGGCGTGCTGACCCTGAAGATCCCGGTCGCCGAGAAGGCCAAGCCCCGCAAGGTCGAGATCAGCCACAGCGGAAGCCGCAAGCAGATCCAGGCCTGACCGGCCCCGATGCCGTTCCGTGCCGCCCCTGATCTCTCCCCCTCGATCGAGGGGGCGGCGCGGAACACCCCCTTCATCCGCCCGGGCCCGCGCACGCCGCGAGCCGACAGGAACAGCGAGCAGCCCCATGAAGGACCAGGGCAGAGCTCCCTTCGTCGTGCGGCCACGCGGCGAGATTGACCTCGCCTCCGCCCCGCGCCTGCACCGCGAGCTGACCTGCGCGCTCGACACGCACCAGAACGTGCTGCTCGACCTGTCCCAGGTGACGTTCATGGACTGCTCGGGCCTGGGCGCCCTCGTCCAGGCCCGCAACCAGGCCGACCGCACCGGCGGTCGGCTGGCCCTGCGGGGAGTCGGCCACCCCGTGGCCAGGCTGCTGAGACTCACCGGCCTCACCGGCCGCCTGGGCCCCGTCCCCTGACCCCGCCGGACACCACCCGCTCGAAGGGAGGACCACGGTGACGCTCCGATGGGAGGCGTTCTTGGACCGGGTCCAAGAACGCGGCGAATACGACACCGCCGACGAGGCCGAACACGTGGCCCGCGTCGTGCTGGCCCTGCTGGGCGCCCACCTCGTGGGGCAGGTCCGCGCGGACCTGGCGGCCCGCCTGCCCGAGACTCTCGCCCTGGTCCTGCTCAACCCCCTCGCGGCCACCGAGCCGCTCACCCCCGACCGGTTCGTGCGCGCCACCGCCGCCTGGATCGAGGGCGCCACCGAGACCACCGCCGTGTGGGACATCGGCGCCGTCCTGTCCACCGCCGCCGACGCCGCCGCCGCCGAGCTCATGGACCGGATCCTGCTCCAGCTCCCGCCCGGCTACGACCTGCTCTTCGGCCGCCCACACGCCGGCCACCGCCCCTGACCCGCGCAGCGCCGCCGCGCCGACCGCGCGGCCCGACGGAAAGCCGCCCGCCATGACCCGCTACCACCGTCTCCTCCAGCAGGTCCGCACCGACGGCCGCTACCCCAGCGACGCGGAGGCCGAACGCGTCCTCACCGCCGTCCTCACGGTCCTCGGCTCCCAGCTCACCGGCGACGAGCGCCGCGAACTCGCCGCAGCCCTGCCCGAGCGGGCCCGCGCCGTCCTCGCCGCCCAGATCCCGCTGCCCCGCCCCGTCACCGCCCCCGCCTTCGTCGAAGCCCTCGCCCACGCCCTGAGCACCAGTCTCACCACCGCCCGCTGGGACGCCTCCTGCGTCCTGACGGCCCTCACCACCCTCACCGACCACCACCTCACCGACCGCCTCCTCGCCCACCTGCCCCGCGGCTACGCCCTGCTGTTCGGCCGCGCGGACCTGGCCGCCGCCGCCTGACGCGGCCGGCCAGGCCCACGACCGCAGGTTCACCGCCCCCGTCACCTGCGGCGACGTGGCACGATGGACGAGCCCAGCCAGCCGGGACAGGCCCTGACAGGCCACCGTCCCGGCCGGAAGGGAGCTCCTGATGTCCTCCCGGTACGGCACAAACCTCGCCCCCGCCCACGCCCCGGCGCTGAGAATCACCACCACGACAGACAGCGGCACCGCCCGGATCGTCCACCTGCACGGCGAAGTCGACCAGGACCAGCGCCAGCGGCTGGAGCGCGCACTCCGGCGCGCCCTCGACGACCGCCCGCCCCGGCTGGTCGTCGACCTCGCCGGCCTGAGCTTCTGCGACTCCACCGGCCTCAACGCACTCCTCAAGACCCGGCTCGCCGCCAACGCGGCCGGCCTCCCCTTCGTGCTGGCCGCCCCCTGCCCACAGACCCGCCGGCTGCTGGAGATCACCGGTACCGACGAGGTGTTCACCATCCGCGACAGCGTCCACGCCGCACTGGCCGACACCGCCGCGCACACCGGATGAAGGGAGACCAACGATGGACACACCCCGGCGCTACGCGGTCACCTTCCCCGGCCCGCCCGGCGGACACGGGCCGCCCCAGGTCGTCATCGTGTACCCCACCGGCGACCTGACCCCCGCGGGGGCGGTGTACGCGGATGAAGCGGGCACCTTGCGGGTGGTGATCGAAGGCGGCGCGGCAAGACCGCTCGCTGCGCCGCCGGGCCCCGGCCACCACACTTGTCTTCACGCCCTACCCCTGCCCTGACCCGGTTCGCACTGCCCTCTCCCGGCAGTCGGCGCCGGGTCCCGGCCCGGACGCCCGAGTGACTTGATGCCCTGCTGACCGCTCAGGCTGCCCTGGGAACACCACAGGCCGTGACCGGCAGCTGGGACCTACTGCTCCCGGTGCAACCGGTAGAGGGCATACGCTTTCCTGATCACCGGCTGGGCCACGTTGCGCACCCGCACGCCGCACGCTGTCAGGCCGTGCTCGGTGCCCCGGTGGGCGTGGCCGTGGACGGCGAGGTCCGCCCCGGCACCGTCGATCACCTCGGCCAGCAGGTAGCTGCCGAGGAAGGGGTAGATCTCCAGTGGCTCCCCCTCAAGGGTGTCCGCGACGGGCGCGAAGTGTGTCAAGGCGACCCGCCAGGTGCAGCCGCGCTCCGCCAGCTGGTCCAGCCCGGCCCGCAGACCGGCCGCGCACTCCCGGCTGTGCCGGACGAAGGCCTTCATCTCGGGCTCGCCGAACTCCCCCGCGCTCCGCCCGGCGAAGCCGCCGCCGAAGCCTTTGGTCCCGGCGATGCCGACCAGTTCCCCACCGACCCGAAGCGTCGTCACCGACCGCTCCAAGACCCGAACCCCGCGCTCGGCCAGGATCGCCGCCACCTCCTGCGGCCGGCCGGCGTCGTAGTCGTGATTGCCGAGCACGGCCACCACTGGCACGGGCAGCCCGGCAACCTCCTCGGCCACGACCGCGGCCTCCGCCAACGTGCCGTGTCGGGTGAGATCCCCAGCCAGCAGCAGCACGTCGGCCTGCGCGCCCAGCCCGGCAAAGGCGGGCCGCAGCAGACCCTTGCTGTCGGGACCGAGGTGGATGTCACCGACAGCGGCGAGCCTGATCACGGCAGGTCCTCCGCTTCCTCCGGAGGCCGGTTGTCGGCCAGTGCGATGTCGGTGTGCACCACCAGGCCGGCCAGCGCCTCCGCGATGATCCGCTCGACGGCTGCCCGCCGCTTCTCGGTCGCCACGGTGCCGGCCACCGCGACGTGCGCGCCGTGCAGTTCGATTCGCAGGCCGAGCTCGCCGACCTCGTCCTCCGCCAGCCGTTGCGACAGGTGGGCTATCCGGTATTCGGTGTCTTCGGTGCCGTTCATGCCGCCTCCGGTTCAATCACCTCGAGCCGCTCCAGCAGGTACAGGAAGGCCGCCGGCATTGCTCGGTGTCCTAGCTCGGCGCGGACGCGGTGCCAGTCGACCTTCTCGCGCAGCGGACGGGCGACGGAGAGCGCCGCGCCGAAGTCGCAGTGGTGCTCGGAGAAGGCTGCGAGCAGGCTAACGATCAGGTCGGTGGCGGCGAGCACCGGCATGTGGACGGAGTCCACCGGCAGCACCTCGGCTCGGTCGAGGAGCTCCTGGGTGACCGGACGTTCGGCCAGTTCGAGGATGAGGTCCACGTCCTGGCCCAGACAACGGGCCTTCACCAACCAGTCCTCCGGTGGCAGGAAGACCACGAGTCCGGCATCGCGCAGGGTATGCGTGACGGCTTCCTCGTCCTCTCGGCAGATACAGAAGTCCGCGTCGTGCTGGAGCCGGACCATCGCGCCGTGCGCATACGCGGCTACGCCGCCCGCGAGCGCGAACGAGTGACCGTGCGCCTTCAGCAATGACCCAATCTGTTTGGCCGCCGCCAGAATGCCCTGCGTCCGGTCCGGCGGCAAGGCTGGTCCGGCCAACTCCGGCGGCGAGTTGTCAACGCGGGAGGCCGTCGGCCGTCCCAGGTCCCTTTGCTCCTGCCGCATCAATGCCTCCTCCGTAGTGATCAAGGCCCTCCACGCACCGGCGCGGATACCCTGAGCAGCCAAGGCTGACACCCGCCACGGCGCATGGTCCCGTTGCTCCGCTGACGCGCTCACGCCCTGGCCCCGCAGCGCGCACAGCGGCGGGGCGGGGCAACCCGCTTCACATGGTGGCGGTGCTCTTCCTCTGCCTGCGCTGTCGGTTCACGTACTGCTGGCGGGAGGCTTCGGCGGCCCGACTGGCCCGGTCAGCCTCAAGGCGTACCCGCTGGTTGCCGAGCGGGTGCTGCTCCCACTCGCGCAAGGCCTCGGCCTTGCGCTCGTGCCGGTCGATCACTTCCGGCAGGTCGCCCGGGCCCGTGGTCTCAGCCCTCCGGTACTCCTCGCCGAGCGCGAGAAGCCGGTCGCGCAGCTCCACCGGAAGCTCCTCCGGAACTTTGAGCCGGCCGATGGTACCGGCGATCCGCAGCGTGCCCCGGCGGGTCGAGACGACCTCCACCTGCTTCTCGATCACCTGCGGCTTCGGGCGCCGGTAGCCGGCGGTGTAGACGGGCAGCGGTTGATCGAGGCCCGCCCCGGCCAGTCCCGGGACGAGGACCAGACCTGCGTCTATCAGGTCGCCCGCGATCTGTAGTGCCTCTTTCACACCGATCGGCCGGCCTGGAGGGCCCTGGAGTGAGGCAAGCTGGCGCACGGTTACCTGCTGCGCGGCAGCGGCCTGGCAGGCAAGCCAGGCGAGCATTCGCGCCTCGACCAAGGGCAACCGGCCGACGGCGGTCGGGGGCGGGGCCTCGCCGCGCGGCGCTCGCTGCCGAAACGAAGTGGCTGTGGTCGTCAATGAAGCTCCCTCGCGCTCGGGGTCAATGGCAGTCGCTTACATGATCGGCTTTTGCGCCCTTCGGGATGAGCGGTTGGGTCGGCTGATCGGGTCGGCGCGGCCAAGGCGGGCCGGGCGCCCGTGGCTGTGCCGCGGACGCGCTCGGTGTGCCGCCCTCCGGGGCATCGGCCCTGAAGAGCACGGTTGTCAGGACAGCAGCGCGCGGACAGCGTCTTCTACCGGGCCCTGCGTTGCGACCGGTGCGCCGCTCGAGCCGAGCTCGCCGAGGGCCGGGGCGATGGTGACGCCGTCTTCGAAGAGTTCGATGAGCTGCGGGTTGATGTAGGAGGCGCGGCACACCGCTGGGGTGTTGCCGAGGTAGTGCGCAACCTCGCGGACGACCCTGGCGACGGCCCGGGTACGCGCGGCCTGCGAGCCGTCTGCCACCGGCAGCGACACCGCCAGCCCCACTGCCGCTATGACGGTGGCGTTCCAGGTCCGGAAGTCCTTGGCGGTGAGGTCGCATCCGCTGGCTTCGTGCAGGTACTCGTTGAGGTCGCTGCCGTGGACCTCGTGCCACTCCCGGCCCTGACGGTGGATGAGCAGCCGGTCACCCGGGTGACGGCTGTGCAGCAGTGCGCGGACGACGGTGCGGGTCTGCGGGTCGGCCAGGGCCGAGGTCCGCCGTTGGCCGGACTTGGCCGGGTAGTCGAAGTGGACCTCGCCTCGGCTGAGGGTGACGTGTGAGCGCAGGATGGTGGTCAGGCCGTAGGAGCCGTTGTCCCGGGCGTAGGCGTCGGATCCGATCCGGAACAGACCCAGGTCGAGCAGCCGGACCGCGCACGCCAGGATGCGCTCACGCACCAGACCGCGTCGCTGGAGGTCCTGCTCGACAGCCGCACGCAGTTGCGGCAGGCAGGCGGACACCTGGAGGACGTGTTCGTGCTTGGCCTGGTCGCGCAGAGCCCGGAACTCCGGGTGGTAGAGGTACTGGCGGCGGCCGGCCGCATCCGTTCCCACGGCCTGGAGGTGGCCGTTGGGGTACGGGCAGATCCATACGTCTGTCCAGGCCGGGGGAACGGCCAGTGCCTTGATCCGGTCCCGCTCGTCCTCGGTCACCGGTGCGCCGTCGGGCGTCAGGTAGGAGAAGCCGCGCCCGTGCCGCCGTCGCCGGTACCCCGGTTTGTGCGGGTCGCTGGTTCGCAGACGCATCGGCCAAGGTTCCGTTCTGCCGGGGGCTGCGCCGGGGCGGTGTGGCCCGGGTTCTGCGGTTTGCGGTGCCGTTGGGTTGTTCAGGGTCGCAGGTGCGGACGGGGTTCCGCGAACTTCGCTCCGGCCCGGTCCCCGAGGGCGGTGACCCACGCCGGCAGGCCCGACAGCTCGGCGGCCTCTGCGCCCTGGACGTCGTGGCACGGCCGGTCTCCGGAGCCCGGCATGAGCCGGGCGAGGAGTCCGAGCAGCCGGACGGTGGTGGCGGGTGCCACCCCCTGCATCCGGACACCGATCTTCGCCGCGGGCGTGAGGACCAGCTCGGGGCGGCGCTGCTCTGCCGCCCGGACGATGGCGCGAGCTGCCCGCTCGGCGTCCATGGAGAGCAGCGGCAGGCTGGCGGCGGCCGCGAACCAGTCGTACTCGGCGCCGGGGCGGCCGTGGAACCGCGCGGCGGTGTGCGATCCGGTGCGCATCAGCCCCGGTAGGACGGTGGTGACGCTGACTCCCGTCCCCGCGAGTTCGGCCCGCAGTCCCTGGGAGAATCCTGCCTCGGCGAACTTGGCGGCCACGTACGGCAGCAGGTGGGGTGCGGGGATGCGGCCGCCGACCGACGAGACGGTCACCACTGTGCCGGCGCTGCTGGCCCGCAGGTCGGTGAGGGCGGCCAGGGTCAGGCACAGCGGCGCAAAGTACATGGTCTCCATGGCCTGGCGGAAGTCCTGTTCGCGTAGGGCATTCAGGGGGCCGACCTGGATGATTCCGGCGTTGTTAACGAGGATGTCGAGCGGCCCGAACCGGCGGTGCACTGCGTCGAGGAGTCGGCTGGGGGCGTCGGGGTCGGTGATGTCGCAGGGGAACGAGGCGACGTTGGATGTTTCGGATCCCAACTGCTGCTCCGCCTGGTCGAGGGCGTGCGGGTCGCGGGCGCAGAGCATCACCCGGGCGCCGTGGTGCGCCAGTTCCCGGGCGATGAGCAGGCCCAGGCCTCGAGAGGAGCCGGTGACCAGGGCGGTGCGGCCCGCGAAGCGGTGCGATGGGGCGGTCATAGCGGACTCCCGGTTCTCAGGATTGGCGTCGCCGGCGGTCGGCACACGGGTCGGCTGGTGGGAAAGGGGTCAGGGTTTGAAGAGGACCTTCACCGCGCCGTCCTGCTTCTTCTGGAACATCTCGTACGCCGCGGGGGCGTCGTCGAGTGGGACGTGGTGGGTGGCGAAGCTGTCGACGCCGAGTGGGTCGTCGTCGGTGAGGAGCGGGAGGATGTCGTCGGCCCAGCGGTGGACGTTGGCCTGGCCCATGCGGAGTTGGATCTGTTTGTCGAACATGGTGAGCAAGGGAAGGGGGTCGGTCTGGCCGCCGTATACGCCGGCCAGGGAGATGGTGCCGCCGCGCCTGACGGTGCCGATGGCGAGGTGCAGGGCGTGGAGGCGGTCGATGCCGACGTGTTCCATCATCTTGGCGGCCATGGCGCTCGGCAGGAGGTTGGTGGCCTGGGCAGCGAGTTTGGCTGCGGGTGAGCCGTGAGCCTCCATTCCGACGGCGTCGATGACGGCGTCCGGCCCGCGGCCGTCGGTGAGGTCGCGGATGGTGTCGGCGAGGCCCTTGCCGTGCTCGTTCAGGTCCAGGACGTGGACGCCCCGTCGGCGGGCGCGCTCCAGGCGTTCGGGGACGAGGTCGACGCCGATCACCTGGGACGCGCCCCGGTGCAGGGCGATGCGGCAGCTCATGTCGCCGATCGGCCCCAGGCCCAGGACGGCGAGGCTCCCGCCGTCGGGTACGGCCGCGTACTCGACGGCCTGCCACGCGGTGGGCAGCACGTCGGAGAGGAAGACGAAGCGGTCGTCCACCGGGCCATGCGGCACCTTGATCGGGAGGTTGTTCCCGAACGGGACGCGCAGCAACTCGGCCTGCCCGCCGGGGACCTGCCCGTAGAGCTTGGTATAGCCGAACAGCGAGGCGCCACTGCTGTACTCGCGCACCTGGGTGGTCTCGCACTGCGAGTGCAGGCCCTGCTGGCAGGTGTGGCAGGTCCCGCAGGAGACGTTGAACGGGATCACCACCCGGTCGCCCACGCTGACGGCGGTGACGTCGGGCCCGGCCTCCTGGACGGTGCCCATGGGTTCGTGGCCGAGGATGTCACCGGCGTCCAGGAAGGGGCCGAGCACCTCGTAGAGGTGGAGGTCGGAGCCGCACAGTCCGCTGGTGGTCACCTTGATGATCACATCGGTCGGATCCGTGATGGCCGGGTCGGGAACGCTGTCGACACGGACGTCTCGCCTGCCGTGCCAGGTCAGGGCCTTCATCGTTACTCCTCGCGGGGCCGTGCCGACCTTCTCTCCCGCGCGTGTGTCCACGAGCCGGTGCGCGAAACGGACAGTGCCGGCCGAACAGGGCGCTGTGCCGGGTGGCGTTGCCCGCTTAGAGTGAGCCGCGTGGACATGCGGAGGTGCGTGGCGGAGCTGGTCGAGGAAGCCGGGCAACAGGATCGGGAGAAGGTGTGGGAGCTGAGTGCGGGCGATCTCGCGCTCGCCTGTGAGGTCGAGACCGGCCTGCGTGCTGCGGTCGGCCCGCCGGAGATCCAAGCGGCTCTGCCACAGATCGACAGGCTCGAACGTTTGAGGGAATCGCTCGCTGTCCTGGCTATCGCCATCGCTCGTACTCACGGCCGCCTGGTCTGGTTCCTCTCCGGCGTGGCCCGCGCGCTCGAACCGGTGCTGCGCTGACGTGTCCTGCGTGCTAAGGATGGACGGACTTTGGCACAGTGGTTGCGAGCCCGCAGGAGTACACGGAAGCCGAGGACGCTGTCCGTCTGGTCCAGGATGTCCTCGCCCGACTCAACAGCCGTCCGCGGTGACGCCCCCGGTTCGGTAGGCGACATGGCCTGAGCCCGGCTCGCGCCTGGTCGCAGGGCAGGCCGACCAGCTCCCTCCCGACTTCACGGCCCGGCGGGTCCCGTTGACGTCCACGCGGACGGCCGGTCAGTCCTCCCGAGGGTCCGGCGGTTGCTCATCAGCATCGCGCTCGGGGGCAGGGCCGCTGCCGCCGGGCTCGGCCTGCCGGGCGTGCTCGATGTGTTCGGTGTTCTTCTCGTCGACCTCATCCTTGAGGTGCGCCAAGTTCTCGGACGTGCGGTGCGCTGGCTCGCGGTCAGATGCGGACACCATGGGGGCCTCCCTCGGCCGGGCAGCTAACGACTGCCTAGATGAATGGGCGTTTAGCCAGGCCAGGCCCCCCTCTGTGGCCGAGAAGCCTGCACTGCCATGTGAACACGGCAGTAGCGAAGCCCTGACCCGATAAAGCTGGGTGGCAGCCCGAGCGATTCGTGAAGGATCTTGGCCATCGCGGCCTCCGTCCCGTCACTGCCGTGGGCGACGGCTGCTGTACGTCTGTCCGGGAAAGGCAAAGCCAACCGTTTCGGCGCGGGCACTCGCCCGGAAAGCTAGGCGGCTGTACAACGAGGTGGAGCAGCACAACATCCACGGCCGCTCGAACATGAACAAGCAGGAACTCGTCGGAGTCCTCCGCCTCTGGCCGCGCTCGTACGGCTTAAGGAAGCCGTAGGCGCCCGCGCCACGAGCGCGCGCCACCCGCTCGGGAATCCGCTCCGAGACCCGGGCCCGCTCACCCGCGGCGAGCGGGACTCACGGACGCCGCGCTCGATACCGCGCGGTCGTTGGACCCGGACGAGCCACTCACCACCGACCAAGGCCGCCCCCGATATCCGGTCTGGTGCTTCTGTTCAGTCCGAGCTCGTGGTCGTCGGTCGGGCAGTCGACCGGCAACGGGTGGCCCCGCACTCTGGCGGACCCGCCCCTGGCCGCTGGCGGAAGGCGCACACAGCATGACCGGTAATCGATCCGCCGCCGCGCTCGGCGAAGCCCGTTCTCAGGTGTGACCCGGGCCGCTGCGGGAAGGCGCCGAGGTATGGCCAGGGAAGTGACCGAAACGGAACGCAAGTACGAGGGAACCGCTCTACCGGCGGGCCTGGAAGACCTGCCCGGCGTGAGGGTCAGCAGAGAAGCCGAGCAGCAGGATCTCGACGCCCTCTACTACGACACCCCGGACCTGCGCCTGCTGCAGCGGGGGATCACGCTTCGCCGCCGGACCGGCGGCACCGACGTCGGCTGGCACACCAAGCTCCCACTCGGCGCCGACTCGCGCCAGGAACTGTGCATTCCACTCGGTGGCAGTGGCCCGCAGCAGGTGCCCGCGGAGTTCGCCGTCCGGCTCGCGGCGTTCACTCGGGGGGCCGCGCTGAGCCCGGTGGCCCGTCTGCACACTCATCGCAGGCGGGTGCAGCTCCTCGACGGCGAGGAACGGATCCTGGCAGAGGTCACCGAGGATCGGGTGGCGGCCCAGGCCTTCGACCCAGCGGCAGTCACTTCCACCGGGGTGAGGGGCAGCGCGCTCCCGGCCGCTGCCGAGGTGGCAACCAGTACCACGGTGCAGGCCAGCGGGTGGACCGAGTTCGAGGTCGAGCTGAAGCACGGTACCCCGGTGCTGCTGGAGCACACCGATGCCCACTTCAACGCCGCCGGCCTCACTCACTCCCCGTGGCCCTCCAAGCTCGCCCACGCCTTCGGCTTCAGCCGCGCCGCCCCGCCCGGGGTCGGCGCGGCCGGGCGTTCCGGTGGCGCGCGGTCGGCGGGCGAGGCCGTCATGCACGGCATCCGGACCCAGGCGGACAGGCTTCTGGCGCTGGACGGGGCGGTGCGCCGCGGTGAGGAGGACTCCGTGCACCAGATGCGGATCACCGCGCGCCGGCTGAGGAGCCTGCTGAAAGCCCACCGGCGGCTGTTCGACACCGGCCGCTCGGCACCGCTGGCCGATGAGCTTCGCTGGCTCGCGCGGCTGCTGGGCGAGGCCCGCGACCAGGAGGTCCTCGCCGACAAGCTCGTGGACGCCCTGGACGCCGTGCCCGCGCCCATGCGCGAGGGCGCGCTGCGGGGCCGGATCACCGAGCACTACGCCCGCACCTACAAGGCCGCCTGGCAACGCGCGGTCGCCGAACTCGACGGAGCCCGCTACTTCACCCTGCTCGACGACTTGGAAGCCTTCGCCGCCCGCCCACCGCTGCGCAGCCGGGCCCGCCGCGAGGCTGGCGACTACCTGAGCCGCGCTCTGCGGCGCCAGCAGCGCCGCACCCTTCACCGGCTCGACAAGGCACTGGACACCGCACCGGGCCCCGCACGGGACAAGGCCCTGCACCGCGCCCGTAAGGCCGCCAAACGCGCCCGCTACACCGCCGAGGGTGCACAGCACGCCGTCGGCCACAACACTGGCAAGCGCCTGGCCAGGTACGCGAATCGGATGAAGAAGCTGCACAAGGTGCTCGGCGACCAGCACGACAGCGTGGTCGTCCGTCAGGAGCTGCTGGGCATGAGTGGGCAGGCGGACGCGCAGCACCGTCACGTGTTCGCTTACGGCGTGCTCCATGAGGTACAGCGGCGCACTGGTGAGGACGCCCTGGAACGCCTGTCCCGGCTGCGTCGGCGCGCCGGTGGCCGCAAGCTCACCCGGATACCCTGAGGCCGAGGGCCTTGCCGACGAGCAGCCACCGTGAGCGATCGCCACGGTGATTCGCCCACCGGTCGCCGGCAGCGAAGCACGCCGGAACCGTGGTGGCTCACCCCTGGCAGTGGTGGCGGTCTCGTCGGTGTACGCGTCAACGCAATGAGCGTTCCCCAGATCGTCGATGCGCTCCCGGACCTGGCGCGCGGCCTGGCCGTACCAGGACCAGCCGCGCCACCAGCTGCCGCAGGAGCAGCACGGGGACGGTGGTGACTCACAGCATGCTGGAGAACGGGGTTATCACCGCGATGAGCTGGCCTTCCTTGCGCTCCAACTCGGCGAGCGACCCGCACGCCAGGTGGCCGTGGGTCAGCCCTCGGTCACCGCGCTCAGCGGGGAGGCCAGCGATTCGAGGCTGCGGCGCTCCGCCTTGACGCCGATCGCCGCCTCCACCACGCCGGCGACGGTCATCAGGGCGGCGCCGATGCAGAACGCGAGGGTGGTGTCGGACGGCCTGCCACTGCTGACCAGCCCGTTGAAGAGCAGCGGGCCGCTGATCCCGCCGACCGCCGTACCGACCGCGTAGAAGAACGCGATGCACATCGCCCTGGTCTCCAGCGGGAAGATCTCGCTCACCGTCAGGTACGCCGCACTGGCTCCCGCGGAGGCCAGGAACAGGACGGCCGTCCAGCAGGCCGTCATGGTCATCGCGCTGAGCGCTCCCCGCTGGTACAGGGCGGCGGTGCCGAACAGCAGCAGGCCGGAGCCGATGTACGTACCCGCGATCATGGGCCGTCGGCCGACCGAGTCGAAGAGGTAACCGAGCAGCAGCGGGCCGAGGAAGTTGCCGATCGCGATCACGGCGAAGTAGTAGCCGGTGTGTCCCTCCGGCACGCCGAAGCTCTGGATGAGGATCACGGCGTAGCCGAAGGTGATCGCGTTGTAGAGGAACGCCTGACCGATGAAGAGCGAGAGGCCGAGCGTTGTGCGGCGCGGGTAACGGAAGACCACGGTGCGGGCGACGGTGCCGAAGCCGATCGGGGCGCGTTCGCGGATGAGGATCGGCTCGCCCTCGACCGGTGGAAGGGCGCCGGTCTGCTGCTCGGCCACCCGTTCGGCCTCCTCGACCACCTGGTCCGCCTCGGCGGCACGACCGTGGGTGAACAGCCAGCGCGGGCTCTCCGGGACGTGCCGGCGCACCAGCAGGATCACCAGCCCCAGGACGACGCCCAGCCCGAAGGCGAGCCGCCAGCCCAGATCCGTGGCGAAGAGGGAGGTGTTCAGCAGGGCGATCGACGCGAAGGCGCCCAGGGTCGCGCCGAGCCAGAAGCTGCCGTTGATGATGAGGTCGATCCGGCCCCGTACCCGGGCGGGGATCAGTTCGTCGATCGCGGAGTTGATCGCCGCGTACTCGCCGCCGATGCCGAACCCGGTGAAGAACCGGCAGAGGAAGAAGAACCAGGCCGTCCAGGAGAAGGCCGTCAGGGCGGTCCCCGCGAGGTAGACGGCCAGCGTGATCATGAAGAGCTTCTTGCGGCCGAGGCGGTCGGTCAGCCACCCGAAGAACAGGGCGCCGCTGCACGCTCCGGCGACGTACACCGCGGCGGCGACCGTGGTCACCTGGGCCGTCGAGATGGAGATGCCGCTGCCGCTCTGCGCGAGCCGGGCCGCCATGTTGCCGACGATCGTCACCTCCAGGCCGTCCAGGATCCAGACGGTCCCGAGGCCGATGACGATCCGCCAGTGCCAGCGCGTCCACGGCAGACGGTCGAGCCTCGCGGGGACGTCCGTTCTCACCGTTGCAGCGTCGGACTTCGCCAGATCCGTCATGAGACGCCTCCGTGTGTTCGGCAGCACGCACAGCCATCCGTCGACTGTGCAGGGGTCTCCCCTGGTGGGACGGTGTCGGTTGTCCTTCTTCTCAGGGCCGGAGAGACGGTCTCTCGCCTGCCCCGATATCGGGGGAGGAAACAGCGGCACATCCTGGGGGCGTCGGTGTGCACGATGCGCCGGGAGGTTTCGGGAGCGGGGTGCGCAGCGTGCTGCGGCCTTGCTGCCAGTCGAGCAGGTAGGCCCAGAACCGACCCTCGACGGCGATGCCGAAGGCGCTGTTCAGGGCCAAGCGCTGGGTCATCCCTGAAGCCGATCGCCCCGAGGCCGTTTGCATCCAGCGGCCGTTCAGTCTTGGCGGCGATCCGGCTCATGGCTTCGTTCCCCCCAGCCCGAACCAGCTGTCCGTCCCTGCGGACCAGCCCGTTGTCAGCCGGTCCGGGGAGCGGTTGGTCTGCCAGACGAACAGGTCCTTCGGGCCCGGCCGGCCCCGGTTCACCCGGTCTTCGGCCGGGCCGCGCACCCCGACCCGGCTGTCACTGTTGCAGGCGCCGCCTGCCAGCGAAACCGCCCTGTCCGGTGAGCACAACTCCGCCGCGTTACCTCAGGACGCTCCACGGACGAGGGGACTTCCACGCTGGTAGCCGCTCACAAGGCCCGCCTGGCCTTCAACTCATGGCTGCCGGACCCGGGCGCCGAGTACAGCTCGGGCCGGTCCAGCGGGGCCGGAGGTCAGCGTGCTGTCCTCGACAGCACCGGCGGCCGCCGCACCACCGTCGGAGAGCGCGGACACGGCCTCATCCGGTGCCAATGGTCCGTCGCCGGGCAGTGAGAACACCTCGTCGCTCGCCCTGCCCGCCCACCACCGCCAGGCGAGCACGCCGGCCAGCCCGAGCAACCCGACGGAGGCGAACCTGACCACCCGCAGGCGACGTGCCCGGCGCCGCTGCGCGGTGGTGGGTCCGATGTGCGGCGCCAACCGGTGGTATCCGCTGCGGAGATGGTCCACGGTGCGGTCGGCGGCGGTCTCCAGCCCGTCCGCCACCGCCACCGCCTTGGGCGCCAGGGTGTGCACGGCCCGCCGTCCGGCCTGCTCGGCGCGTGCCGCGTCAGCGCCCAGTGCCTTCCTCGTCCTCGCCACGGTCTCCTGGACCGAGTGCCTGCGGTTCACGGGACATCCCTCCACTGGTGAGTGACCGTCACAGGCCGCCTACGCAGCCCGTGCTCCACCCGTCGGCTGCCCCGCCCGCGAGTCTTCACACCACCTGCGGAGGGACCAGTCCGGGGCTCGCCGCCTCTTCAGCGCCCAGCCCGGGGCGGGCCGGGCGCAGACCAGACGATTCGCTGGACGGCGGCGGCGGAGATCCACGTCTCGCCGCCGTCGGCCGTGGGGCGGATCCTCACCCAGCGGCCGGGGACACGCACCTCGCCAACGAGGGCATTGCTTCTTGCCCATGGCTCTCAACCATCGGCGCTCTGCGCTCGTTGCGCCATCACGGCGGGCCGTTCGCGCTGGTGGCGCCTGCTCAACCGGGCCAGGTGCCGGTCAGGCGGCGGGTGCCGGCTGCGCCACTGCGGTCGACCACCGCCTTGACGAGGGCGAACACCGCCCCCTGAAGTGCCGCTGCGGTCAGCACTTCGGTCCAGCTACGGTCCGGGTCGGTGGCGGTCGGCGCGTTGTCCTGATGGCCGAGGAGCGCCCAAAGGCGTTTGAAGACGGCCCCGGCGGCGACCCCGCCAAGGGCGCCGACCAGCAACCCGAAGGGCTTGTAGAGGATCCTGATCATGGGATGTCTCCCGGTCGGGTGTCGTTCGTACGGGCAGTTCTCGTCTGCCCGCCGGACGGTGCGCAAACCGCCGGAGCAACACCGCATGGGGCCCGGTTCAGACGGCGAGAAGATCGCTGAGATCGTCGGCGTGCTCCTCCTCCTCTTCGAGGATGGACTCGATGAGGCGGCGGGTGGTGGGGTCGTGGTCACCGAGCCAGTGCGCGATCTCCTGGTAGGTGGAGATCACGATGCGCTCCGCCAGCAGGTTGTTCTCCAGCATCTCCTTCAGCTCGGTGCCAGAGGGGGTGGTGTAGTCGGTGTGAGCCCGCTGGGCGAGGGTGGCGGGGTCGAAGTCCGGTTCACCGCCGAGCTGGGCGATGCGCCCGGCTGCGCGCAGGGCGTGCTGCATCTCCTCGGCGGCATGCTGGGTGAACTCCGCGGCGACCTGCGAACGGTCGATGCCAGTGGCGGAAACGGCGTGCCGCGTGTACCGCAGCCAGCACACGATCTCGGTGGCGACCACATCGTTGAGGA
This sequence comes from Kitasatospora sp. NPDC056076, assembly GCF_042266305.1. NCBI lineage: Bacteria > Bacillati > Actinomycetota > Actinomycetes > Kitasatosporales > Streptomycetaceae > Kitasatospora > Kitasatospora sp. NPDC056076. The sequence continues at coordinate 66,634 of NZ_JBHJWG010000019.1, read as the reverse complement.
CCCCGATCACCTTCGCCGTGTCGAGGCCATAGGTGGCGGTCACCGCTCCGTCCGCCATCTTCTGGCGGGCCTCCTCGCGGATGCGGGTCACGTCGATCACGAAGTCGTCGGCAGTCATGCTGGGCTCCTAACACGAGAGGGGAAGATGCGGGCGGGCGCCCCGCGGTGAGATCGGGTGGTCAGCCGGCGTCGGGCAGGCACACCTGGAGGGTGCCGTCGGCGTCGGTACGGGTGGTGAAGCACGGCTGGGGTGCGGTGGCGGGGCCGCCTACGTTCCAGCCGTCGGCGAGGCGGAACACGCTGCCGTGCCAGGGGCAGGTGACGCAGCCGTCCGCGACCTCGCCCTGGGAGAGCGGACCGGAGGCGTGGCTGCACCGGTCGGCCAAGACCCGGAAGACTCCGTCCGCCTCACGGACCACCAGCACGGAGACCTCGCCGACCGTGCGGCGCACCCCCTTCCCGATCGGGAAGTCCTCGGCAGGGCCGAGGGCGTGCCAGCCGGGCTCGACGAGGTGCGGGACGGGCTCGGTCTTGTTCGCGCCGGCGCCCTGGCGGTAGGCGAGGTGGCCGCCGAGCGCGGCCCCGCCGCCGAGCACGGCCAGCCCGGCAAAGCCCAGGCCCCGGCCGAGCGGGGCCCTGCCGCGCGCGCGGGCTGCCCACGACGCCCCGTACAGCGCTACCGCGGCCGCCATCGAGGCAGCGTGCACGATACCGGTGCGCATCTGCTGCTCGTGCTGCTCGGCCCAGTCGACCCAGCCCGTCAGCGCGGCCGGCGCCGCCGTGACCACGCCTGCCGCGACGAGCAGGCGCGCGGCCCGCTCGCAGCCGGACACCTGGTCCAGCACCGCGCTGGACAGCCACGCACCGACCGGCACCTGCACCAGCACAGGGTGCAGGGGGTGGCCGATCGGGCAGCCGTGCAGAACGCCGCGCAGCCGCCCGAGCGGTGCGCCTTGCACCAGGCGTTGCAACGGTTCGATGATCGGGTCGAGCTGCCCGGCTCCGGCCAGGGCGTCGAGCGCCTTCAGCGCCCGGGTCCCGATCCCGGTACCGGGGCGGTCGGCTGTAGCGGTGCTGGTTCCCATGATGGCCACGCTGCCAGTGCCTTTCGTCGAATGCGGGGTAGAGCTGCGCCGACCGGCGTAACCGGACAGTGGAGCAGCGTCGGTGGTTCAGCCGGCCAGGGCGTCGAGGCCGCGCAGGTAGTCGCCGAATCCGCCCCGGGCGCGCGGGTTGCGCCGCGCGGAGGTGGCCACCGGGCTGTGGAGGGTGCGGCCGACCCGGTAGCCGGCTGCTTCGAGGGCGGTGACCAGGGCCCGGTCCTCGCCGACGGAGAGCGGCTGGAAGCCGCTGACCGCGCGGTAGGCGTCGCCTCGCACCCCGAGGTTCGCTCCGTGGATGTGCGGGTGCCAGGTGGCATTGAGGTCCTCGTGCCAGTAGCGGCGGCCGAATGCGGCCGGGGTCCGCTGCGGGTGGTCGGTCCAGTCGGTGACGCGGACGGTGCCTGCTACGGCGTGCCAGCCGGAGACCGCGAACGCGAGCTGACGCACGATCCAGTCGGGCGGGACCTGGGAGTCCGCGTCTGTGTGGGCCAGCCACGCCCGGTCTGGGGTGAGACCGGGCACGATCTGCGAGGCCGTCAGCAGGGCGTGGGAGCTGCCCACCGCCCGGGCCGCGCCCACGTTGCGGCCGTCCACCTCCACCACCTGGGCGCCGTGGCGGCGGGCGATCCAGGCGGTCGAGTCGGTGCAGCTGTCCGCGACCACGGTCACCAGGACCGGCAGGTCGGGCACCCCCGGGTGCCGGATCGCCCGGTCGAGCGCCTCCAGGCAGCCGGGGAGCAGCTCCTCCTCGTTGCGGGCGGGGACGACCACGGTCAGGGCGCCGATCATCGCAGTCCCTCCAGGGCTGCCACCGACAACCGGTGCGGTGGCAGGGAAGCGTCGGAGCGCACGAACACGTCGAGGAGGAAGTCCGGCTCGTCGTGTCCGGCGATCCGGACCAGGCCCGGGTGCGCGCGGGCCTGGCGGTGGACGGCGTCACCGGACTGCGCGTGCTCGGCCACGGCGGGGCGCCAGTGGACGAGCAGCAGCGTCCCTGCCGGCTCCAGCGATTCGACCGCGAGATCCAGGAGCCGGGCGCTGTCGTCGGCGGCGAAGTAGTACAGCAGCTCGGACAGGACGACAAGGTCGAAGCGCCCTTCGGGCCAGTCCCCGGGCAGGAGGCGGTGCTGGAGCGTGACGTTCGCCAGGCCCGCGAGGCGCTTGCGGGCTTGCGCGAGGGCGGGCTCCTCCCGGTCGCAGGCCAGCAGGGTCTGGCAGCGTTCGGCGAGTTGGGCCGACAGGACACCGACCGAGCAGCCCGGTTCGAAAGCGCTGCAGTACTGCTGTTGGGGGAGGGCGGCGAGGGTGAGGGCGTACTTGCGGTGCTCGTACCAGCGGTGGGCCAGCTGCCACGGGTCGGGCTGGTGGGCGTACATGCGGGTGAAGTAGTCGCCCGGCGTGCCCGCGGCTACGCCGGCGGTGCGGGGTGTGGATGCGGTCACTGCCAGATCACCTCGAAGTCGCGCTGGAAGTGGGCGAGTTCCTCCGGTGGCAGGATCACCTCGTCGCCGGGCCGGTCGCCCAGTGGCTCCACCTGGCTGCGGAAGCAGCCGAGGGCGGCCTGCTTACGGTTCCTGACGTCGGGTGTCAGTAGTATTCGGGCGGCGCGGTGCCAGGGAAGGGCGGGGTCGGCGGGCCGGGCCCAGTGCCAGGCCCACACCGGGTACTCCCACACCGGCACACCGCTGGCCGCCGCAGCGGCGAAGGCTGCCCGGCCCGCGGCCTCGTGGTCCGGGTGCAGATCGCGGCTGTACGGGGCGACGCACAGGTGGCACCCCTCCAGGAGGCGGGTGAGGCGGTCCGTCAGGTCCTGCTCGTGCCGGGCGACACCGCTGTCCGGCAGGTGCAGGGCGATCCGGTGCACCCGGGCGCGCAGCCGCGACAGTGCGTGGTGCAGCTCCTGCCTCCGGAGCGCCGCCAGGTCGCGGGCGAGCGGAGAGCGGCTGTCGGGGTGGGAGCCTTCGCCGTCGGTCACCGAGACCAGGACCGGCCTGATGCCCGCGTCCGCGAGGAGCGCGAGCGCCCCGCCGAACCCGAGGACCTCGTCGTCCGGGTGCGCTGCCACGACCACGACCCGTGCCGCGCGGCCCGGCCCGACGGGAAGCCGGCTGAGCGGGTCGAGGACTGGCAGGTCCGCAAGAGGGAGCCAGGACCGCCAGGCACCCTCGGGGGTGCCGGGGGCTTGGATCGCGTTGGCGGGCTGCTGCTGGGTCGCAGCAACTGGGGGTGTCGGCCGGGCCGTCATGCGTCCTCCCAGGAGAGCCGGGTGGCGGAGGCGGCCGTGCCGAGGGCGGCGAGGTCGCGTTCGCCGTGGTGCTGGCGGACGTAGACGGTCAGGTCCGCCACCGCCCGGGCGTGCACGGCGTCGTGGCCCAGCGGGGTGGCACCGAGCGCCCGGCCGACCCGCCGCAGCACGTCCGACACGGCGTCCTCCACCGCCGCGCGCACGCGCATCGTGCGCAGCCGGGCGGTGCCGGAGCTGTCCGACGGGTCGGCGTCGACGGCGTGGGCGGCCGCATCCAGCAGCACCTCGACCGTGGCCAGGCGGCAGTCGACGGCTCCCAGGTGCGCCAAGGCGTGCGGGTCCAGGTCCCATGCGCGAGAGGCCGCGAGCAGCGTCCGCGCGACGGCGCGGGCGCCGCCGTACCAGCACGCCGCCACCCCGATGCCGCCGTGGTGGAAGCCGGGCCGCTCGATGTAGGCGCCCGGCTCGCCGATCGCCACCGCCTCCACGCCGTCGAAGTCGACGTCCAGCGTGTCGCTGCCCGCCATCCCCGGAGCGGGCCAGCTGCCCGGACGCGGGACGAGACCGGGCTGCGTGACGTCCACGGCGAACAGCCGCCGTTGCTGCCCCTCACGCGCGGTCACCAGCGCGTGCGTGCACGCCCGCGCCCCTGAACAGAACGGCTTCACCCCAGACAGCAGCCACCCGGCACCCGCCGGGCGCGCCTCCAGCACGTACCCGGGCGGCTCGGCTGCCCACACACCCCACAGCGCGCCTGTGCCCGACCCGGGCACGGCACCGCCCGTGCGCCCGCAGAGCTCGGCCAGGATCGCCACCGCATCCGCGTGGCCCTCGGCCAGCCGGGCCACTGACAGGTCCCGCTGCGCCCAGCGGGTGAACGCTTGCCACCGGGCGCGGGTTCGGCCGCTGCCGGGCAGCGGCACGTCCAGTTCGCCGCTGCCGGCCATCCGCCGCAGCTCCCCGGCGACCCACCGACTGTGATCCTCGGTGTCTGCATCAGCCGACGGCTTGTTGGCCGCCGCTGCGTCCCTCATCGCAGACCCCGCAGACCAGAGGGTGGCCGGCCTGGAGACTGGCGGTCCTGCGAAGGTATTGGCCCGGTCACTCACCCTGTGCTCCTTCGTGTCGTGAGAAGAGCGGCAGATGCCTCGTTCGACTCTGCAACGCGGGCCCGCAGCACGCCTGTGGACGACACAGATACCGCAGCCCAGGCGCCAGGAGTTGCATCAGTCCGCTGGGGCCGCCCGGCCCCAGCGTCGCTGAGCACCGCCATGCATGAGCTTGCGCGGTTTACCAGCGGTACCAGCGGCCGCGGCTGCCTGAACTGCCAGTGCCCCGCGCGACGAACCCGAGCAGCCACAGCACGAGTACGAACACCGCCACCCACCACAGGGCTTTCAGTGCGAAACCGGCACCGAACAGGAGCAGAACGAGCAGCAGCACCAGCAGAAGAGGGAGCATCGTCAACCTCCGTAGATCGAGTTGGTCGTCCTGTACGCGGACTCGTCTGCCCCGCGGCATCTTCCTTACGCGCACGTACCTGCGGCGATCACATACGCCCGCCGGATCCGGTACCCCGAAGAGGCCGAAGGCACTGGCCGGAGGTCGGTCTGGCAGGACAGGCGACTTCCGACTCAGAGCCGGGAGAGTTTTGCCTGCGCGCCCCGCCCTCGCAGGCGCCCTTCCTCTCCCCCGTCTCCGCCGTCGAAGCACTCGGCCTGACGAGGGCGGAGCGGGGCGGTAGCGGCGATGCATGCTTTGCGCTGACCAGGGCACAAGCTCGCCAGGAGGCTGATGACAATGGTCGCTCTGCTGCTTGTTCTGCTGCTAGCCGTAGTCCTCTTCGGTGCCGGGTTCGCGATCCATATCCTCTGGTGGGTGGCGATCGCTGTACTGGTGCTGTGGCTACTGGGCTTCCTGTTCCGCGGTGCCGGGGCCGGCGGTTCGCGCGGCCGATGGTATCGATGGTGAGCTGACGTGGCCGTCACTCGCTGCTGAGACCTGACTCCTACCCGAGCCCCGGGGCGCCCGGTCAGCGCTGCAGCCAAAGCGCCGTCTGAGGGGCTCGCGAAGGAGGAGAGATCATGCGCTTGCGGATCTTCCACCGCCGCTCTGAGCCGAGCGTGTCCCGCACCCGCACCGGCGCGGCATGGGTCGGCATCGCCCTGTTCTCCGTGGTTCTCCTGTTGCTGTTGATCTTCATCCTCGAAAACGGCCACCAGGTCGACGTCACCTACTTCGGCTTCCACGGCCACGTCCCGCTGGGCATAGCGCTGCTCCTCGCCGCCGTCTTCGGCGTTCTCCTCATAGCGATCCCAGGCACAGCGCGCATTCTTCAACTACGACGCGCTGCCACGTTCTCCTCGCTGGAAGAGGGTTCCACCACCGCGGCTCCGAGAGAACCGACGGACGAGACCAGCGAGATCGATAGCGGCAAGGCAGGGCCGCCCAGCCTTCCCTGAGCGACCGGGCGGAACCCGATCACGTCGAAGCCTTCGTCCGACATTCCTGCTGGTGACGATCAACTCTTCCGCCCGGCAACGCCAGCCGCCGCAGTGGGCCGAACGGGTGGCCCCGGCGCCCGGCCGTCGTGCCTTATCCACATCCCAGCAGCGCACAGGCGCAGGATCGGAAGCCACAATCCCACCGCTGGTGAAGGAGTTGCCCGTCATGCTGGAGCGCACTCGGCGCAAGAACGCCACCGAGGTCACCTTTGTCCTGCCCGCCGACCGCCCCATGGGAGAGGTCAGCGTGGTCGGGGACTTCAACAGCTGGGAGCCCGGCACTCATCCACTCACCGTTCGTAAGGATGGGATGCGGGCGGTGACTGTGGCGATGCCGACCGACCAGCGCATCGCTTTCCGCTATCTCGCCCACGGCGACTACTGGTTCGACGACCAGGAGGCGGACGGCCACGACGGGATCAACGGCTACCTGCACACCTAACCGAGCCTGCACACACTGACAAAGAGAGAGGAAAGCTCATGACCGACATCTGGGGCTACAGCGCCTCCTCGCAGTACACGCCTGGCACCGATCTGAACGGCTACAAGGTCGAGGCCACCGACGGCACCGTCGGCAAGGTCGACGACGCCACCGATGAGGTCGGCGCCGCCTACATCGTGGTCAACTGCAAGCCGTGGCTGATCGGCAAGCACGTCATGCTGCCCGCCGGCACCATCAGCCGTGTCGACCATGACAACGAGACAATCCACGTCAACCGCACGAAGGAGCAGATCAAGGACTCCCCCGAATACGACCCCGACATCCACAAGAACGACCCCGGCTACCGCGAGACCCTCGGCGGCTACTACGGGAACACGCCTCGATAGAACCGGCCGTGCCAGCAGGAGCCGCGGCGCGGCTCCTGCCCCACGTCGCGACGAGCCCTGCTCGCGACTGCTCTCCCCCGCGCCGGCCGTGCGGGAGCCCCTCCAGCGAGCATTACGGCGTAGGTGGTTCCCGACCTCCAGCAGGACCGGCCGCCGCAAGGAGAAGAACGCACTCGCCACCCTGCCGGATGGTCTCGAAGGTGCCCTCAGCGGCTGCTCGGACGCTACCCTCCGCCTGGCCCGAGAACGCCCGGCGAACTGACCGCCGAGGGATTGCTAGTGCGTGCGGACCAATCGGGCGCTTTCCGCGTGCAGATCAGCGAGCCGCACGTCGCCCAAACCCCTGGCAATGAAGGGTCACCCCACCGGCGGAGGTGGGCAGAAGCAGCGCTTGCCCGCCGAGCCGCTGCCCTGAGGTGCCCCAGCGCTCGGGAGCGGAAGAGCTTTCCGCCTACGACTGCACCCCACCTCTGCCCGGGCTGGTTCAACACGTTCGAGCGGGCTGATCCACCGGCCCCGCCACCTTTTCGGTTGACCAACACCCGCCGGACAAACCCTTCGCTACGCCGGGCGCAGCAGGCTGGCAGCACAGCGAGCGACCGGCCGCAGCGCGCGGCACGATGAAATTGCCGGACCTTATCGTTACCGGCCCTGGTCGCCGCACTTCGCGTGTTCGGCGCACCCGTGACCGGCTTGCCCGGGAGGAGTCGAAGTGTCGCCCCAGCATCTGGCCGAACCCTTGCACGTCTACCTGAATGATCACCTGACCGGTGCCTTCGGGGGCGCCGCGCTGGCCGACCGCATGGCCCGTACCCACCCCCAGAGCCGTCGCGCGGACGACCTGCGGCGCCTGGCCCGCGACATCGAGCAGGACCGTGACGCTCTGGTGAGGATCATGACCGGGCTCGGCGTGCCCGTGCGGCGCTACCGGACCTGGCTCGGTCTCGCCGGTGAACGCCTCGGCCGGCTCAAGTCCAACGGCACCGTCGTGCGCCGCTCTCCGCTCAGCGATCTGATCGAGCTGGAGACACTGCGCACCGGTGTCGAGGGCAAGGCCGCACTGTGGCGGGCGCTGCGCGCCATCTCCGACACCGATGAGCGCCTGGACCGCGTGGAGCTGGACCGGCTTGCCGAGCGCGCCGCCGAGCAGGCCCGCACGTTGAACGGCTGGCATCACGCGGTCAGCGCTGCCGTGCTCGCGCCGCCACCCGCTCCGGCCAACACCGCTCCTAGCCTGTGAGCTCGGTGCCGGGGTGGACGACGGAGGCCAGGGCCGGGTGGTGCGTGAGCTCCACGCGGCGCTTCACGCGGCCGGGAGCACGGTGGCGGTGGCGGTGGCGGAGTCCCTGACCGGGACGGTGAGCGTGTGGTACTCCTCCAGGAACAGCTGCCCCGAGGTGTAGAAGCCGACAGCGCCCGGCCAGGACGGACCGGCAGCGCTCGGCGACGGTATCCACGGCCGTGTCCCAGTCGGTGTCGACCAGCCGCCCGTCCTGGCGGATCTGCGGCGCGGCGAGCCGGTCGGACGAGCCGGTTGCCTGCCAGCCGAACAGGTCCTTGATGTCGAGGCGGCCGTGGTTGACGCGGTCGCCGGCCCGGCCGCGGACTCCGATGATCCGGCCGTCGCGGACCGCGATGTCCATGGCGTCGCCGTTGGAGTGCAGCATTGACGCGGAGGGCACCCACCGCTGCACGTCGCTCTCGCTCAGGCCGTCGGCCAGTTGCACGTCGACGCGGGCGGGCCACGGGGGGCCGGGGGCGTACGGAGTCCTGGTGCCCCAGAGGTCGGTGGTCCGGTCTAGGACCACGGCTCCTTCCGTCTCCCCCGCTGGGTACGACGGACCTTCTCTACTCGGCGGCGCTGGGGACCTTCAGCGGGTCACGGGTGGCAGTCCTCTTGGCTTCCCCGAGCTGCTCCCCGAGTTCCACCAACCGGTTGCGCCCCATGGCCTTGCGGACCTCGGGGAACCAGTCTTTCTCCTCCTCCTCGACGTGGTGGCGCACGTTCTCCATCAGCACCGTCATCTTGGCGTCGAACCGCTCGTCCTTAGGGTCCATACCGGCGAGCTCGGACAGCATCCACACCACCACGTGGTGCTCCTCGACGCTCTCCAGCACATGGTCGGTGGTGTCCGGGGCGGCCTCGCGGGCCGCGGGGTAGAACACCGTCTCCTCGATCACCGCGTGCACGGTGAGTTCCTCGATCACCTGGTCGGCAATCCGTCGCTTCTCCGCGTACGCGCCGTCGCCGGCCTTCTCGAAGGCCTTGAAAAGCTTCTCCACCGTCTTGTGGTCGTCCTTGAGCAGAACGATCGCGTCCATCACAACCTCCATCCGTCGAACGGCTGAGCAGGCAAGGCCAGCAGGCAGCGCCCACCCGTTCAAGGCGCCTGGGTGTCGGCCGCGGGCGGCTCGGGTGCCTCGTCGTCTCCGTCGGCCTTGGCCCGGACGTCCTTCGGAGTGGGCGCCGGGGTGCGGCCCTCCTTCCCTGCCCGCTCCCGCAGCGCACTGTCGCTCGGGGCGTAGTCGTCCTCGGGGGCGTCGCCGCTCGTGCTCATCGCATCGTCCTTTCTGGCTTCTCGTCGTTCTGGGTCGTTCAGTGGACGCCGGGCGAATGCGGCCATCGGCCGTATGCCGGTCGCGTTGGGTCAGGGCCCCGTCAGTGGCCGAGGGCGTCGGCGAGTTCCTTCTTGTTCATCTTCGAGCGGCCGTGGATGTTGCGCTGCTTGGCCTCGTTGTAGAGCTGCTCCTTCGTCGGCCCCTGGGAGCCGGAGTGCGAACGCTGGCCACCGCGCCGCGAGGACGAGGTGTCGTGGATGGAGGAGCGGCTGGAGGTCTTCGACTCGCCGTGGCGGGCTCTCTCCTTGTTCACCGTGCGGGCCGCGATCTCCTTGGCCCGCTTCTCGCTCTTGCCGCTCTCCAGCTCGCTGTCCCTGATGTGTTCGTACTGGCGTTCACGCTTCTTGCTCGAACCGGCAGGCATGACTCCTCCTTCAGGTGCGACGACTCGTCTACCCCGAACGTAAAGGCCGATTCGCGGACACGCCCGGGGCTCGCGGAGCACCCGCCCTCCGATCGGGTGAGGTGCCTCCACCGCCGCACACGCCAGGCGCTTGTTCGGGGAACGACTGCCAGGTGGCCGGGAGCGGTCCGGCCCGAACGGACTCACCGAGAGGCAGGCATGTCATGGGACACGGCGGAAACGCGATCAACGAACTGATGACCGACCACCGGGAGGTGGAGGAGATGTTCGCCCGGATCCAGGCGATGACCGCAGGCGGCCAACAGCTGCGCGATGCGGTCGACGAGGTCACCATCGAGCTGGTGCGGCACTCCGTCGCCGAGGAGCAGTACCTCTACCCGGCGGTGCGCGAGCACATCCGGGGCGGTGACCGGCTCGCGGACAAGGAGATCGCCGACCACGGCCGGGTCGAGGAGATCCTCAAGCAGCTGGAGCAGATGGACACCGACGACGCGCAGATGAGCCCCGTGCTGCAGCGGCTCATGGACGAGGTCGCCGCCCACGTCCAGGACGAGGAGAACAACCTCTTCCCGATGCTGACCATGGCCTGTACCCCGGAACAGCTGGACGACCTCGGGGACAAGATCCGCCGGGCCAAGTCCATGGCGCCGACCCGCCCGCACCCGAACGCGCCCGACAGCCCGATGGCCAGCAAGCTGCTCGCCCCCGGTGTCGGCCTGGTCGACCGGGCCCGCGACTTCGTCACCGGCCGCGGCAAGTCCTGACACACGACGCCGGGCGCTGGGGCCGATCGGGCAGCGCTGCCCGGCCCCAGCGCCCGATCGGGCAGGCGTGATGCGGGTCATGCCAGCGTCGGCGGGTAGCTGCCTACACTGATCGGCCACGAAGCGGGGCAGCGCGGCTCCGCACCTAACGGCTCGCACCACCGGCCCCCGGACTCAGGCGAGCACCTCCCCGAGGGATAGATCGCCGTGCCCGACCTCGCACCCGTCATAGCCGCCTCCACCCGCTGGCTGTTGAACGCCTACCCGCCCCCGGCGGGCGCGTTCAGCCGCGCCCTCGCCGAGACCCAGGCCCGGCAGGCCACCGCCCTCGCCGCCGCACTGCGCTACCCCACCGCCATCGACGTCCAGCTCCTGGACCTGCTCGGCCCCGGCGGCGCCGACCGACTCGACTGGCTCACCGGCAGCAACCCGGCTCCGGACGACGACAGCGCCTGGCGGACCTGGGTGGACGAGACCGTCGTCAGCTGGGCCGCCTGTCTGCTCGCCGACCCCGCCCTCGCCCAGCGCGCCAACCAGGTACTCGCCGCAAACGAGCACCACGCCGATACCGGCGCCCTGCGACGCCTCACCAACCCCGGCACCCGCGACACCGAGGCCGCCGCCCTGCTGCGCCACCCCGACCTCCTCGAACCCGTCGCCGCCCTGCACCGGGGCCAGCTCGCGGAGCGCTTGAACGTGGAGGGCGCCTCGCTGGCGTGACCCCACCGACCGGGGAGAGCCCCCGACGCCGCGGCCCGCCGGCGAGCCCGAGCTGTCCGCCAGCCGGGTGAGCTCATCGCCCGGGCCCGCGATGCACGCAGTTCCATCATCCCCGGACGGGCAGACTCGACGCGCGTGGCCGGCCCCGCCGGTTCCACGCGTCTACCGACGAGGAGGACAGCGGTGGTGAAGAGCGCCCAGGACGCCCCGCAGAACCCGGCCCAGCAGTACCCGCGCCCGCCGCTGCCCGAACAGAGCCAGCCGCATCCCGGCAGTGGTGAGCTGATGCGGCCCCAGCCGGACCACGGCGAGACCTTCTACCTGGGCTCGGGCCGCCTGACGGGCAAGGTCGCGCTGATCACCGGCGGAGACTCGGGGATCGGGCGGGCCGTCGCTGTCGCGTTCGCCCGCGAAGGCGCGGATGTCGCGTTCTGCCACCTTCCTGAAGAACAGGCCGACGCCGACATCACCACCGGCCTGATCGAACAGGCCGAACGGCGGGCCCTGGCCGTCGCGGGAGACCTGCAGGACGAGGAGTTCTGCACCAGCCTGCCCGCGCGGTGCGCCGACCGGCTCGGCGGCCTGGACATCCTCGTCAACAACGCGGCCTACCAGATGTCACAGCCCAGCGGCCTCACCGCGATCAGTACCGGTCAGTTCGACCGGGTGATGCGCACCAACCTGTACGGCATGTTCTGGCTCACCAAGGCCGCCCTGCCTCTCCTGCGCCCGGGGGCGGTGGTGATCAACACCGCCTCGGTGCAGGCGTACAAGCCCAGCCCGCACCTGCTGGACTACGCGATGACGAAGGCGGCGATCGTCGCGTTCACCCAGGGCCTGGCCCAGCAGCTCGCCCAGGAGGGGATCAGGGTCAACGCGGTGGCCCCCGGGCCGGTGTGGACGCCGCTGATCCCCGCGACCATGGACGAGGAGAAGGTCGCGCACTTCGGCGAGCAGTCACCGATCGGCCGCCCTGCCCAGCCCGTCGAGATGGCGCCCGCCTACGTGTTCCTCGCCTCCCCCGAGGCCTCCTACATCACCGGCGAGATCGTCAACGCCACCGGCGGCACCCCTCTGCCGTAACGGACCGGGCGTTCGGCCGCGTAACGACCGGCCCGGCGGCGGCACAGGGCATCATCGCGGGGACGTGAAACCGCTCGCGTCGCCGGTCTCGCCCGTCTTCGCCTGGCGTGCCGTGGTGCGGCGCAGCACGACGTGGGGCAGGACGAGCCAGGTAGTGGTGAACCAGAGCAGGACGGCGGCGCTCAGAGCCCACGCTGCGGCCGGGTTACCGGTGGCGGCGCGTAGGAGGAGGAGCAGGGCGGCGGCGATGGTCAGGGCCAGGGTGATGAGCCCGGTGGCGATGAGGTGCCCGGCGATGTGGATGAGTTCGGCTTTCATGCCGTGGCCGGCGAGGAGGCGGTGGAAGGCGACGGGGGCGATGAGGGCGCCGGTGGCGACGGCGCCGAGGATGACGGTTGCGGTGTAGAGGTTCTTGTCGAAGTCGGGCAGGGCGGCGAAGCGCGGGGTGAAGGCGACGCCGATCAGGAACCCGAAGAGGATCTGCGCGCCGGTCTGGCACACGCGGACCTCCTGAAGCATGTCGCTCCAGAGACGGTCGGCCCGTTCCTGGGGTGTCTCGTCACGGCCCGGTGCGCCGTCGTTCTCCGTCAACGGGTCCTCCCCCGGCTACAGGCGGTTCTTGCCGCAGCTGGTCTTGGCGGCGGCTTCTCCAGCGGGGCCGGCTGTTCGAAGTCGGTGCAGACACGGGCCGGGACCTCGTTCCGGGGCCGATGGCGGTGTCAGGGCCGGTCGTCGTGGTGGCCGCAGAGCCAGGCCAGCGCCTGGTAGGCGCCCAGGGCGGACACGGCATCCGTCCCGGCGTCCAGAGCGTGGCGCAGGCGGACCTCGGCGGCCTGGCATTCGGCCAGCAGCTGGGCCCGGCACGGCCCGACGGCCCCGACCGCCGCCGCAGCGGTGACCGGCGCCGACACCTGCGCCCCAGCGGCCCACCGGTAGGCGCCCAGGACTGCGTGCTCGAACCCGGTCCAGGGCTGCGGGCGGCAGTTGGCGGACTCGATGGCGCCGAACACCTCGTCCAGCGAGCGGACCCCCACCGCCGGGATCGTCGTCTCTTCACTGGTCATGCCCGCAACCTACGACGATTCGGCGTGACCCGCCGCCGGGCGAGACAACGGCCGCTGGACCAATAGAGCCCCGCCCAGGCAATCGGGTGAACCGCCGCGCCGGGCTGCCCCGGGCCAGGGAAGCGAGGCCGTTTCCCGCTGTCCGCGCGGGACATACGCAGGGCGACAGATCTCCTGCCCCGGAGCGCAGCGTCATGATCCAAGACTTTTCGACATGCAGTGCCGCCCGCCTCGGCACCCAGCAGTGCGGGCTGCTCGTCCGGTGGCCGGCCGAAGTGACGGAGCCACTGCGATGACCGGCCGAGATGACGTCCTCAGGTTCGGCGTCGAGGAGGAGTTCCTGCTCGTCGACCGCGCCACGCGGTGCACCGTCCCGCGTGCCCATGTCGTGGTGGCACACGCTTCCCAGGCCCTGGGGCGCCGGGCCCAGCACGAGTTCTTGGCCACCCAGGTCGAGGCGTGCACCCGCCCCGTCACGGCTGCGGCCGCGCTCCGCGCGGACCTGGCCTGCGCACGCCGGGCCATGGCCGCAGCGGCCGAGGACGCCGGATGCCTGCTGGTAGCCACCGGCACCGCCGTACTGCCCAGCCACCACCCGCTGCCACTCACCCCGACCGACCGATACCGGCGCGTGGCCGCCCACGTGGGCACCGTCGCCGACCAGACAGGTGGCGAAATCTGCGGCTGCCACGTCCACCTCGGTGACCTCAGCCGAGCTGACGCCCTCACGGTCAGCGCACACCTGCGCCCCTGGCTGCCCGTACTGCAAGCGCTGTGCGTCAACTCACCGTTCTGCGAAGGCCGGGACTGCGGTGCCGCGAGCACCCGTGCGGGCCGCTACCTGGCCTGGCCCACCTGCGGGCCCTCCCCGGTCCTGGACCAAGCCGAGTACGAGCGGACGGTACGGCGGCTGATCGCCCGCCGGGTGATCCTCGACCGGAAAATGCTGTACTGGTACGCCCGGCCGTCCGAACACCTGCCCACCCTGGAGGTGAGGATCGCCGACACCAACGCCGACGTGGACGTCCCCGTCCTGCTGGCCTTGCTGCTGCGCGGCCTCGCCCACACCTTCCTCGCCGCCCACCGCAGGGGCGCACCACCACCGCACACGCCCTCGACGGTCGTCCTGCGCGAAGCCCACCGCCAGGCCGCCCTCGGCGGCCTCGCCGGCCTGGGCACCGACCCGCACACCGGCCGCCGCGTACCGATGCCCCACCTGGTCGCGGCCCTGGCCGAACTGGCTGCCCCCGCCCTGGCGGCGACCGGCGACCTCGAAACCGTCCGCCTGTTCCTCCACCGCCGACTGAGCCATGGAACGGGCGCCGACCGGCAACGGGCCGTCTTCGCCCGACGCCAGTCACTGACCGACGTCGTCGACGACCTCGTCCACCTGGCCGCCGACACCGGAACCGCGGCAGCTCATCTCCCCTCCACCAGTACCAGCAGCCCCGTCGGCCTAGACCGCGCCAGGGTCCCGTGCTGACCAGCGGTTCCCGCCTTCGGCAGCTCCCTCACTCCTGCACCACCGGCAACGCGATTCGCCGAACCCGGCCGTCCTGGATCTCGATGTCGACCGGCAGCACCGGATGCAGCCAGCGCACCAGGGGACGCACGCCGGACTGCGGTCGGCGCAGACGTCCGGCGACCGGCTCCCGCAGTTCCGCTCGCGCCTTCTCCGACAGCTCCCGAGCCACCAGCCGCCGTCCGTCCGCGAGCAGCACCAACAGCTGCTGTACTTCGCCCGGCCCGTCGGCCACACCGATCACCCAGCCCCTCACCACGGACCGCCCGGGTCCAGTTCCAGGTGGAGTGACAGGTGCATGGGCGGTCTCCCTCCGTGTACGAGGCGCAACCCTCCGAGGATGCCAGCAGCCGTTCCTGATCATCAAGCAGGCGGATCCACTGCGTCTCATCCTTGGTCGGCTCTTCCTTCCTCCGGCCGTCACCGAAGGCGCACTCCGAAGGCCTGTGCCAGCGTGGGAGCGGCGCGGCGGGAGATCGCGGCCGACCGCCCGCGTCACCGACTGTCCACTGCTTGACCTGAGTAGGAGGATCCCGCCATGGTCACGTTGCGGGGAAAAACCGTTGCTTTCCTGGCCGCGCCCGAGGGCGTCGAGCAGGTCGAACTCACAGCGCCCTGGCAGGCCGTCCAGGAAGCGGGCGGCACCCCGCGCCTGGTATCCACCCGTACCGGCCGTATCCAGGCGTTCAACCACCTCGACCGCGGCGACACCTTCAAGGTCGACGCCGTGGTCGCCGACACCTCGGCGGCCGACTACGACGCGCTCGTACTGCCCGGCGGCGTCGCCAACCCCGACGCTCTGCGGACGGACGCTGACGCCGTGGCCTTCACCAGGTCGTTCTTCGACACCGGCAAGCCGGTAGCCGCCATCTGCCACGCCCCGTGGACGCTGATCGAGGCCGGTGTGGTCCACGGACGCAACCTCACCGCCTGGCCGAGCCTGCGCACCGACCTCATCAACGCCGGCGCTCACTGGGCCGACGAACAGGTCCGGGTGTGCACCGACGGACCAAACGTCCTGGTCACCAGCCGCAAGCCCGACGACCTGCCCGCCTTCAACGACACACTGGTCACGGTCTTCGCCGCAGCCTGACCGAACCGGGTCCCGCCGGTCACGGCAAGCTCTTGGACCGCGGCTCCGCTAGCGACCGTGCGGTCTAGGCCAACCTGCCACGAGCGCTTGGGAGTTGTGGACCAGTCTCGGGTTGCGCTGACTATCCGCCGGAGCGCGGGGTAGACGCCGCTCGTCCATGTGGGTCCGTCTGGAAACGGACCCGCCGCTGCCGCAGGAGGGTGCCTTGACCCAGATGTCCGCAGTCCGAGCGATAACCGTCACGTTCCCCGACAGTTCGCTGCCCGACGTGCCGGTGGACGTGGAACTCCGCTTCGACGTGGGACTTCCCTACGCGGCCTGCCTGGCGTTCTTGCTGCCTTCAGCCGGCGCCGACGGCAGGCCCGAGCACTGCTGGTACTTCAGCCGCGACCTGCTCAACGAGGGGCGTCACTGTCCGGCCGGCGAGGGAGACGTCAGGGTCAGGCCCGGCCCCGTGGGCGCGGTCCTCATCACCCTGCACGGTCTCGACGGCCGGGTGTTGCTCAGCGCCCCGCAGGACGCTGTCGCCGCCTTCCTCGCGGACTCCTTCACCCTGGTGCCCGCCGGCTCGGAGTCCGACCACCTTGACGTCGACACCGCTCTCGCCCGACTTCGCGAGTAGCCATCGGCCGGCCAGACGGTGCGTTCCCCCGAACGCTCAGCCCGCAGGGCAGCCAGTGCGGCGGGCGTGCAGATCAGGGCAGCGGGACGGCGTGCAGGCACAGCTGTCGGCCCTCGTACTCGGAGGGAGCGCGCAGCACGGTCGCGGCCTCACCGTCTATCCGCATGCGCCACAGACCGTCGATGTCACCCCATACAGGGCCGGCCGGGTGCAAAACGTCGTCGTGGACCAGCTGCACCACGACCACCTTCGCCGCTCCGTGGCCGCCGACCGGCCCTGGCAGCGTCACGGCGTACCGCGATTGCGGAGCCATCAGGCACCTCCGCAGGTCGGTCGATCAATGTGGACGCGGACTCGTATGCCCAGCCTGGTCCGATCCATACCCGTTCACAGCGGTGATGGCCGGCAGCCTTCGACACCGGTGCATACGGCCTCCGGCGCGATCAGGTCAGACAGCGCCGCGCGCGGGACCAGGGTGCCCATAGGGTTCAGCCGACCCGCCCCCTCCCCGACGAGGCCCAGCACTGTCTGGTACCGGCGCGCCCCGGCTCTGTGGCGACGGGTGTCAGCCATCCGGTGGGCCAGTGCCGCACCGGCGACCGTACAGGCGGGCTGGCCGTTCGAGGTCCTCCACCGACCGTCCAAGGCGCGCCTTACCCGGCTCTCCCGAACGACGGTCGGGAGACACGAACAGCCCGGCCCGGGGTTCCCTGGGAAGCCACCGTGCCTGACGCGAGAGCGGCTGGGCTTCGCCGCGAGGGCGGAGCGGTCAGCGGCTGATGTGGAGGACGCAGATGTCGTCGCGCCGTGTCCTTGCCGAGGTGAGCACCTGAACGAGCCGCTCGAGGCGAGCATGGGTGTGGGCGTGGGCTGCGGCGGCTCGGGCCAGTCGGACGAGTCCGTCGTCGATGGGTTCAGCGGGGTTCTCGATCAGCCCGTCCGTGTACAGGTACAGGTGGTCGCCGGGAAGCAGTTCGTGCCAGGCCTGTTCGTAGGCGGGCGTGGTGGTGGCGCCCAGCAGGACGCCCGTAGGGGCGTCCAGGAACCGGGCCTCGCCGTCGCGCACCAGCAGGGGCGGCGGGTGTCCGGCCTGGACCCAGGTCAGGCCGGAGGTGGCGGGTTGGTAGACGGCCATGATCATGGTGGCGGTGCTGCAGTTGCGCTCCGCGGCGTGGAGCAGCAGGACGTTGAGCCGATGCAGCACAGCGGGTAGGGGCATGCCGGTGATGGCCATGCCCTTGGCGGTGAAGCGCAGCAGTGCCATGGTGGCCACGGCGTCCAGTCCATGGCCGGCGACGTCGCCGACGACGAGCAGGGCGCTGCCGTCGGGCAGGTCGATGGCGCTGTACCAGTCGCCGCCGAGGTCGAGGCCTTCCTGGACGGGCTGGTAGGCGACGTCGACGGTGAGGTCGTTCAGGTGGAGCACCTGCTCGGGCACCGGCAGCAGAGTCTCTTGGAGGCGGCGCGCGAGTTCGCGTTCGGCGGCCAGTTGGCTCTGCTGCACGAGGGCGTTCTGCTCATGCTCCAGCAGTTGCCGTTCGGCGTGCTTGGCGGCGGTGACGTCCTGGAAGAAGCCGTGAACGTGGACCGGGTGGCCGTTGGCGTCCGCCTCGGTCTCGGCGACTATCCGCACGTGCTGCACCGGCCGGTGGGGCAGCCGGATGCGGAAGGCGTGGTCGATCGGCTCGCCCGATTTCAGCAGGACCCGGACAGCGTCGTCCAGGGAGGCACGGTCGTCGGGCTCGGCGTGAGCGGCCAGTTCCTCCAAGGTCATCGGGCCCAGCGCCCGGTCCCGGCCGAAGATCGAGTACACCTCGTCGGACCAGGTGATCTCACCTCGGACCAGATCGCGGTCCACCCAGCCCATCCGGCCCAGGCGCTGCATGAGCGCCAGTCGGCGCTGCTCGCGCTCGCCGGCGTCCAGCCGCTCCCAGGAGACGGTCAGCCCGCCCAGGCAGGGCACGGCCCGCACACCGTACCGGGACAGGCTCGGGACACCGGCGGCTCCTTCCTCGTACTCCAGCACTCCCTCCCAGGCTTCGCCAGTTTTCAGTGCCTGGAGGTAGCCCTTCCACAAGGGGGTGCCAGCGACGCCCGGGTAGACCTCAAGGACGCTGAGTCCCACGAGTTCAGGTCCACGGCGGCCGGCGATGTCGACCGCCTCGGGCGAGGTGGCGGCAAGGCGGAAGTCCGCCACCTCGCCCCCCGGCCCGTACTCGGCCAGCAGAAGTGCCACCGAGCCGGGAAGGCTGGCCAGAACCTGCCGAGCCACTCCCGCGGCGGCGTCGGCGCTCCCTGCCGGATCAGGGCCCTGACCCGGTGCGGCGGGCTCCTCAAGGTCCGTCATGCACCGAGCATGTCACACGCATGGCTACCGGCGGCACAGCGCAAACGGGATTTCTCAGCGCGGTCCCTGTGGCTGGCTCCGGCTGCTTTTGGACGGGTCACCGTCATCGAGCACGCCGGCTGGCGGACCGCTGCCCGCAACCCCCTCAGGGTGACCCGAGCCACGCCGCCGCCGTCTTCGGACGACCTGGCTTGCCCCGTCCTTTGTCCCCTCGCGACGCATGAGCGGGCAGAAGCCGGGCAGGCGAGTGAGAGCCCGACCACGGAACCACGGAGGTGCTGCGATGAGCATGGTGCAGGAACAAATCGACGTGGACGTCCCGCTGACCACCGCGTACAACCAGTGGACGCAGTTCGAGGACTTCCCCCGCTTCATGGAGGGAGTCGAGCAGGTCACCCAGCTCGATGACCGCCACAACCACTGGACGACCAAGGTCGCCGGCGTCACGCGCGAGTTCGACACCGAGATCGTCGACCAGTTGCCCGACCAGAAGATCGCCTGGCGCACGACCGGCGGCGAGGTCCAGCAGATGGGCGTCGTCACCTTCGAGCGCCTCGACGACCAGCACACCACCGTCCACCTGGCCATCGACTTCGAGCCCGACGGCGTCGCGGAGAAGGCCGCCGACGTCATGGGCATGGTCGACCGCAGGGTCAAGGGCGACCTGCGGCGCTTCAAGTCCTTCATCGAGGACCACGGGGCCGAACAGGGCGGCTGGCGAGGCCGCATCGCTCCGGGCAGCTGAGCACGGACCGAGGGTGGGCGGTGGCGGCCGGTCGAGCCGCCACCGCGCCACCCTCCTGTCTCGGACCGAGGGCCGTTCGAGCGAGGCAGTAACTTCCCCCGATCCCCGCGCGATGCCGCGAGGTTCGGCCCGGAACACCCGCACGGAGAAGCACTCCCCCACGGCTCGTCAGTCCACCAGCGGCCCCACCCAGTGCGGCACACAACAGGGTGGCCAGGCACGACCACGTCCTGACCAACGGGTCCGGGAACGTCTGACCCGCTAGGGCAGGCGGCGCGCCCAGTTGAGCAACGATCAGCAGTTCACCACCGGTACCACCGATGGCCACCACCACGTCCGCCGGCTGGCAGCAGGAATCCCAGCAGCCAGAGCACCAGGACGACGAGCGCCACCCACCAGAGGATGTGGACGGCGAATCCGGCGCCCCCGAGCGCCAACGCCAACAACAGGACCAGTACGAGGAGCACCATGGCGTTCACCTTCCGTACGGGTACGGACTTTCAGGAAGGGCGTCTGCCCTGATCAAGCTGGTTCATGCCAATCCAGACCGAGCCGCGCAGGTACGACGCCGGTGGGCACTGTCCCGTCATCCAGGCTCACCCGGCGGCAGGAGCGCCCTGATTCGCTGCGCAGCCAACCGCTCGGGCGACCGGCGATCGGGCGGTACGGCCGCCGGCGGCTGCGGCCACGGATGGAGCTGGGATGGCAGGTCGGCCCGCCGGGCCTGTCTGCCCAGCTCTGCGAGGGTCGCGGCCGGGGTGCTCGTGCGAATCTCCGCGTAGATGTGGGCCTCCTCGGCCGCGAAGTGCTGCATGGCCTCCTCCACCAGCCGGGCCACCAGCCGGTCGAAGGCCGGGGAGACCGCCGAGGTGTATCCCAGGTCGGCGAGCAGCGCCTCCACCGCCCGGTGCGCGGCCTGCCCGATGCCGACCTCGGCCGGGGCGTCGGCCAGGCTCTCCCGGGCGAGCGGGTGGAGGTAGCGCTCCTCGGCGGCGAAGTGCCGCATGATCTCACCAGTGAGGAGATCCACCACCCGCCGCCGCCGCTGGTCTCCCAGAGGCAGAACGGCGAGCTCGCCGAAGCGGACGCGGATCGCGTCGTGCTCCGCCAGGAGGTCGTCCAACAGGTCAGGCTGCGAGCCCATGGCGGACTCTCCTTCCGTTTCCGGCGCGGCTACCCGGCGGCGCGCCGACTACACCTGCGGCGCCTCGGACGGCCTTCGGCCACCCGCCATGTCCACCGGTGCACCAGCCGCTGGGCGCCCCGGGCTGAGCCCCGCCCGCTTCGACCACCGCTCTCAGGCGGTTGGCCGCGCCCGAAGTGGAGAGACGCTCCTCATGAAGCCCAACCGCAGACACCCGGACCGCAACCGTCCTCCAGCGACCGGGACCGGCCCGCGCGGCCCCACCGACCTGCCCGGACGGCGCTGGTGGGCGGTGCTCAAGCGCACCGGCACCGAGTTCCTGCAGGACGAGCTTCCCGACCGCGCCGCGGCGCTGACCTACTACGGGGTCCTCGCGATCTTCCCGGCGCTGCTTCTCCTGGTGGCGCTGCTCGGACTGACCGGCACCGCTGCCACCACCACACTCCTGGACAACCTGCAGCACCTCGCCCCGGGCCCGGCCCGCGACATCCTGCGCAGCTCGCTCGCCGAGCTCCGCGGCAGCCGCGCCACCGGCGGCACGGTCGCCGTTCTCGCCCTGGCCGGCGCCCTGTGGTCGGCCTCCGGGTACATCGGGGCGTTCATCCGCGCCTCCAACGTCGTGTACGACATCCGCGAGGGTAGGCCGGTCTGGAAGACGCTGCCACTGCAACTCGGCCTGACCGTGCTCATGGTGCTCCTGCTCGCGGCCAGCGCGGCGATCGTCGTCTTCACCGGTCCGCTGGCTGAGCGCGCCGGTTCCGTCCTGGGCGTGGGTGACACCGCCCTGGCCGTGTGGGCGGTAGCTAAGTGGCCCGTCCTGGTGGCCCTGGTAGTCATCATGACCACGGTCCTCTACGCGGCGGCGCCGAACGTCCGCGGCCGCGGCTACCGCTGGATCTCCCCGGGCAGCCTGCTGGCCGTGGCTCTGTGGATGGCACTGTCCGGCGGCTTCGCCGCCTACGTGGCCACCTTCGGCTCCTACAACCGGACCTACGGAGCCCTGGCCGGCGTGATCATATTCCTGATCTGGCTCTGGCTCACCAATCTCGCCGTCCTGCTCGGCCTCGAACTCGACGCCGAGCTCATGCGCGAGCGCGCAGTCCAGACCGGACTGCCTGCCGACACCGAGCCCTATGTCCGCCCCCGCGACACCCGCACCTGGCGGGATTCCTCCTCCGACTGAACGAGCAGCCCAGTCGTCCTGCTGACTGCCCCAGCACCCCTTCCGACCGCGCCTGGGCTGCCAAGCCCGCTCGGTTCAGTCCCCGCGGCATGCTCGGTCAGCTCCGCCGTAGCGGGCCCGCCATTCCCGGGCCCGCGCGTTGTGCCAGTAGATACCGCGCAGCGCCTCCTGCTCCGAGATGCCGCTCAGCTTCGCCAACAAGCTCAGCGGCACCGGCGGAGCCACCTCGGCCACCGCACGGCGGACCTTGGCCGCCCACAGCTCCTCTGCCACGAACGGCCGGGCCCGGTACTGCTCGACCAGAACCGCAAGGTGGTCCACGGTGCACGCTGTGAGCACCCGCTTCCCGTCCAGGGCGGGGTCCGTCCCGTACACAGCCGAGGAGTCCGGGACAAGCGCTCCCAGCAAGTCGTCGTCACCGACGACCTCCCCGCACAGATCGCAGATGTCGCACGGCTCGAAGTCGGCGGCCCAGGCCCGGTCCTCGGCCGTCATGGCCGACGCCTGCCTTCTGCCGTCTGCCAGGACCTCCCGGCCGACGTCCAGCCCCCTCCCACCAGCCTCCACACGCAGCTCCGCACCCCGTACTCGACCTCGTGCAGCCGGGTCAGCAGAACCTTCTGGCCGCCTGCCATCTTCGCCTGCCACCACATATCCGCCCCGTCATTCCTCGTCCTGCTCGTCCTGCTCCGGCTTCCCGGCCCGCTGCTCGCCACCGGCCTTCCGGCCCGGACCGTCTTGGCGGTCACTGCCTGCTCCTCGTCCGCCCGGTCCTTCGCGTCGTCCGCCGCTCGGCTCGGGCTTCCCTCTGCTCGCGCATCCATCGTGGCCACCTCCGGCAGGTCCTCGGGAGCCGGTCGCGGCCCCGGTGACCCTCCCGGGTACCCGGCTCCGGCCGGCGGAAACGGTTCGCGGTGTCGAGAGCTGCGGGACCGTGAGCCGTCGCCTCGGGACCTGCGGCCTCAGCTCGCGGGCAGCACCAGCTCGAACCAGACGGCCTTGCCCGCCCCTTGCCGCCGCCACCCCCAGCGCGCCGCCAAGCGGTCGACCAGGAACACTCCGAACCCGCCCACCTGGTCGGCTGCGGGCTGGCTGGGCACCGGTGGCCAGGGGCTGCCGTCGCTGACCTCCGCTCGAATCAACCGGGAGCTGGTGACCAGGCGCAACCGGCGAGGGCCGTCGGCATACCGGTACGCGTTGGAGATCAGCTCGGAGACCAGCAGCACCGCGTCCTGCCGGACCGGATCAGGCAGACCGGCCAGGACTGCGGCCGTGAACACCCGCCCCTCGGCGGCGCCGCCAACTGTCTCCGGCAGCGGCAGCGCACAGGCCTGGTGCGTCGCGGGCTCACCGCCGAAGGCCGGAACTCCGGTCACCCTCTCCTCCCTCTGCTCGCCGTGGCCTCCTGGACTCCCGCGCGTCTCGCCACCGCGCCCGGGGTGTTCAACGGCCGAACATCCGGCGTGCGCCGTGGCCGGGCGTACCTGCCGCGCCAGCCGAGCGCCCACCCTGCTCGGCTGCCGTCAGGTCCGGACCTGAGCCGCCCTCTGTCGCCGGCCCGACCGGTGGCGTGCGGCGGCGACGACGGCCGGTGGCCACCGCCAGGGCGAGGCCCAGGCAGAAGATCAGCGCGAGCGCCAGACCGGAGAGGAAGATCTCCAGGCTGTTGAGTGTCGTCAGCTGTTGCCCCACCACGGTGACCTGGTAGTCCGGGCCGCCGCCGAGGTTGTCCGCGATCAGCAGTCCGGAGAACGCCCCGGCCGCAGCCGCCAGCAGGAGTCCGAGCAGCAACATCGTCCTATCCCTTCCGTGCGCTCCCCCCTCGCCAGCTCGCGCCTACCCCTGCCCAGCCGCCCCACACCCCTTGTGTGCGAGAGGGGCTGAGCACTCGGCCACTCCTCACACGGAGTTTTTGCCTCGTGGCACGGCTGCCTGCGGCTGACGCCGGGAATACGGGTACAGGAGGAGATCAGCCGGTCTCCGTCGCCCAGCCGGGCGCGTCCTCGTCGTCCAGCTGCTCGCGCAGCCGGCCCAGGATGCCGCCGATCAGCCGGGAGACGTGCATCTGGGAGACGCCGACCCGGGCGGCGATCTCGGACTGGGTGAGCGCGTCCCAGAAGCGGAGCTTGACGATGGTCTGCTCACGCTGCGACAGGCCTGCCAGCAGCGGGCGCACAGCGGTGCGGAACTCGGCCAGCTCCAGGTCCGGGTCGCAGCTGCCGAGGCGGTCGAGCAGGGAACTGCCAGTCTCGTCGCCGTCGTGTTCGCGCAGTGCGTCAAGGGAGTCGGGCCGGTAGACGCGCCCGGCGACCAGGCCCTCGACGGCCTGCTCCACCGTGAGGTCGAGGTCGGCGGCGATCTCCTCGGGGCTGGGCAACCGGCCGAGCTTCTGCTCCAACCGGTCCGACCCCCGCGTCACCGCGAGGTAGAGCTCCTGCGTGCTGCGCGGTACCCGCACCGGCCAGGAGGTGTCACGGAAGAACCGCTTGACCTCGCCCGCGATGGTCGGCAGGGCGTACGTCAGGAACTCGACGCCACGCTCGGGGTCGTAGCCGTCCACGGCCTTAATCAGGCCGATGGTGCCGACCTGGACGATGTCGTCCATTTCCTGCGCGCGGTGTCGGAACCGGGCGGCGATGAAGCGCACCATGGGCATGTTCAGCTCGATGATCGTGCCGCGCACATAGCTGTACGCGTAACTCTCCCGGGGCAGCCCGGCCAGGCGGGCGAAGAGTGCGTCACTGAGCGCGCGCGCCTCCAGCTTGCCCATCGCCCGCAGCTCGTCCCTGGTGGGGCAGGGCGGCAGGTTGGGGGGTGGTGGGTCGCTCTGGTCGGGCCAGCGGACTTGCCGGTCGAGTGTGCTGGACACGACGAAATCTCCTGCGCATCGGGGCCCCCGCTGCGTCCCTTCTTGTACCCACCTGTCTCCGATAAAGTCATAAACGATTTGATTTATCTGTTTTAGCCGGGACAGTCCGGCCAGAAGGACCCCCGCCGTGTCGCGCGGATCGAGGTCGAAACCTCAGGATCAAGAAGTCCTGAGGCCAGGCGGCGCGGCCAGCTTCAGCCAGACCAGCTTCCCGGGGCCTTCCGGCGCCGATCCCCAACGGCTTGCCAGCCGGTCCACCACGCGCAGCCCGTGGCCGCCGGGGCGGGCCGGATCCTGATGCGGGCTCAGCCGCGGCGGCACCGGACTGCCGTCCGCCACCCCCGCCCACAGGTGCGCTCCGTCCCAGCTCAGGCTCAGCTCCGTCGGCCCCGCGGGAGCGTGCAGGCAGGCGTTGGTGACCAGCTCCGAGACCATCAGCAGCAGGTCCTCGACAAGGGCCTGACCCTCCTCGTCCCGGGCGGGCAGCCAG
Organism: Kitasatospora sp. NPDC056076; assembly: GCF_042266305.1. Taxonomy (NCBI): domain Bacteria; kingdom Bacillati; phylum Actinomycetota; class Actinomycetes; order Kitasatosporales; family Streptomycetaceae; genus Kitasatospora; species Kitasatospora sp. NPDC056076. The sequence continues at coordinate 41,325 of NZ_JBHJWG010000019.1, read as the reverse complement.
TGCCAGTCCACCAGCGCCTGGCGGCTGAAGTCGCGGCAGCGCTGCACCGCGCCGTCGGTGCCGTAGAGGGCCAGCCGCCGGGTCTGTGCGGTTGCGGCGGGAGAGCCTTCGTCGAAGCGGGTCATCGGAGCGGTCTCACTGTGCGTCGCCGGTGTCGTGGGCGGGGCCGGCCGTCCGCAGGGCCGTGCCCAGGTCGGGGTGGATGCGCAGCACGGTGTCGGCGCCGGTGACGGCGAACAGCCGGGCCACCGCTGAGGTCGGGCCGGCGACTTCGAGCTGCCGCCCGTCGGCCTCGGCCACCAGGCGGGCGCGGAGCAGGATGTTGAGGCCGGTGGAGTCGCAGAACCGGAGATCGGCGAGGTCTACGAGGGTTCGCTGCTCCCCTTCGTCCCAGGGGCGGACCAACGCCGCCCGCAGCCCCTCCCCGGTGTCGTGGTCCAGCTCCCCGCTGACGGACACCACCCGGACCGCACCTTGGCGCGACACCGTCACCCGCAGTCGCCCGGGGCCGTACTCGTCGTCGGCCGACTGCGGCATGGCGAACTCCCGGGCAGCTCGTGGCGGCTTCCTCGCTTCCCGGCCCATCATGCCCCGCTCTCCCACGGACCCAGCCGCGCCGCGCGGCCCTCGCGAAGGCGACCAGGTTTCCCGTGCCTCGCTCCTGACCGGCGTTTGCCCGTCCTGCGTCCAGCTACACGCCTACTACGCGAACCGGGTTCCCCGTGTCGGAGGAGGCGATCGCGGTGGCCACACCTCGCCCGGGTTCGGGTTCTGGAGCGAGGACCGGTCGCCGGGAGTAGGCCGAGGAGCGGGCCGACCGCCGGAGGGGTGATCTGCTTCAGGAGGTCCCGGTCACCCAGACCGGCTCGCAGGTGCTGTTCGGCTTCCTGCTGAGCGTGGTCTTCATGCCGCGCCTCGTCCTGCTCGGCCACTTCGACCAGAGGCGCGAGTACTTCGACGACAAGGCCGTTAACACAGGGCGGGCAGGTATCACTCCTTGCACCGCCGCCGTTCCGGCCCTGCCCGATGTGCAGGCCCAGCAGTGCCCGCAAGGGCCTGACCGCGGCCATCCGGGTGCGCAGAGAACCTCGTAGCAGCCGGGCTCAGGTCTGGGCCGCGATCGCGATGCACAGCGCTGCGACCCCCAGCGCAAACCAAGCCAGGTAGTCGCCCAAGTGGCCGGAGTGCAGCCGGCGCACTGCCCGTACCGCTCGGGCGGCTGGGTGGCGGCCGGGAAGCACGGGGGCAGGGTGGCGGACTGCGGCGGTGGCCAGCGCGGCTGCGAGGCCGGTGGACAGCAGACCGAGCAGCACACCCGCCGTGGTCCAGTCGGCAGCCGGAGCGGGCCCGGGCACTTCGCCGGAGCCGGTGAGGACGGCTGCGGCGTATCCGACGGGGTCGGTAAAGCCGGCTGCCCCGCGAGCGAGAGCGGCGGAGACGGCGGGCAGGGCGCCGACGAGGGCTGCCAGGCCGATCAGGACGGCCGGGACAATCGTCATGGTGGGCGGCAGAGTTCGATTGGCGGAACGGATCTCCGGCTCCTCGCCCTCACCAGTGGTCTCGTCCTGGTCCGGTCGGCTGCGTGGGGCAGGGCCCACGCCGAAGAAGACCCGCAGGGCCGCGCGAAGGGCGGCAGCGCCGGTGACGGCGGAGGCGGTGACGAACACAGCGGGCAGCCAGGGCTGCCAGCGGCCGGCGGCCTCCTCGGCAAGGGCCTTGCCGAGACCGGTGCCGAACGGGGGAAGCCCGGCCAGGGCCAGCGCGCCGACGACGAACGCGACGCCCACCGGACGGAGTTCACGTGCTCTCCCGTGCAGGCCGTGCTCGTCGACGGAGCCGTAGCGGTCCAGCAGCACCCCGGTGAGGGCGAACAGTGCGGCCTTCACCAAACCGTGCGCGGCCACGTACACCGCCGTGCCGGCGGCGCCGCCGGGGGTGAGTTGGGCGATTCCGACGAGGAAGAGGCCGACGTGGCTGACGGTGGAGAAGGCGAGCAGGCGCTTGAGGTGGCGCTGCTGCCAGCACATCAGGGCGCCGACGAGGGCGGTCAGCACACCGAGGGCGGTGAAGGTGGTGCGGAAGGCCGACTGGGGGATGCCGCCGGGGCCGGAGAAGACGGTCCAGTAGATGCGGGCGATGCCGTAGACGCCGAGCTCGACCATGGCGCCGGACATCAGCATGCACACCGGCGTCGGCGCGACGGCGTGCGCGTCGGGCAGCCAGAAATGGAACGGCACGGCGGCCGCCTTGACCAGCAGGGCGGTACTGATGAGGACGAACGCGACCACGGTCAGCAGGTCGGTGTGGTGGCCGGCGAGCTGCTCGCCGAGGCGGGCGAGGTTCAGCTCGCCGGTGCGGGCGTAAAGCAGGCCGATGCCGAGCAGGGAGCAGTAGGCGGCGAAGGAGGTGACGATGCCGAAGGTGAGAGCGCCGTGCAGCGGGCGCGGGTCCTCGATGTGGTAGCCGGTCAGGGCGTAGGCGGCCGCGCCCATGAGCTCGAAGAAGACGAAGGCGTTGAACAGGTCGCCGGTGAGCGCGAAGCCGGCCATACCGGCTTCGAACAGCAGGATCAGCGCAGGGAAGGCGCCGGCGTGCTCGCCGGTCGGTTCTTCGAAGTACCGCCAGGAGTAGACGATCACGGCGAGCACCAGGACCGCGACGAGGAGCGCGAGGCCCGCGCCGACGGGGTCGGCGGCGAGCACGATGCCCAGACGGGCGGGCCAGGCGCCGAGGTCCGCGGTGACGAGGTGTGTGTCGCTGCGTGCCCAGAGCAGGGCTAGGCAGGCCGTTTCGGCGCCGGCGCAGGTGGTGGCCAGGATGTCGCAGCCGCGCCGGGGAAGGCTACGGCCGGCGATGGCGAGCAGCGCCGCGCCGAGCAGGGGAACGGCCACCGCGAGCGGCAGCAGAGCAGCCTCGGTCATCGCTCAGCCCTTGAGGGCGGCGAGGGCCTGAGGGTCGACCGTGTGGTGGCGTTTGCGCAGTTGGATGGTCAGGGCCAGCAGCAGGGCGGTGACGGTCGCGCCGACGACCACGTCAGTCAGGGCGAGGGCCTGCACGACGGGGTCGACGACTGGGTGAGCGCCAGGGGCGAGGTCCGAGTAGACGGGGGCGGTGGCGCCGCGGCGGTAGCCGACGGCCAGCAGCAGGAGGTAGGTGGAGGACTGGGCGACGGCCAGGCAGCCGATGGCGTGGATGAGGTTGCGGCTGGTGACCAGGCCGTACAGAGCGATCAGCAGGACCCATCCGGCGGCCAGGAAGACCCATGTCCCCATCAGTTGTCTCCGTTGTCGTGCTGGTCGGGGTCGGTGAGTTCTACGGCTTGGTCGAGGAAGTGTGCGAGCAAGGCGATCAGGCCGCAGGCGACTTCGACGCCGACTGCGGCGTTCAGCACAGGCACGGTGCCGCCGGAGATGATGGTATTGAAGGTGCCCAGCGGCAGCACGTTCTTGAGGAACGCCCCGCCGGCGATCAGCCCGGCCAGGCCGACGAGGGTGTAGGAGGCAGCGGCGAGGGAGTCCGCGACGTCGAGGACTGCCAGCGGGCGCAGCTTCTTGAGGGCTCGGTAGTCGGCGGCGACGTAGGCCAGGTGCAGGGCGGTGGCGAGCACGACGCCGCCCTGGAAGCCGCCGCCGGGGCTGAGCTGGCCGTGCGCCACGATGTACACGCCCACGACCAGGGTGACCGGGAGCAGGAGAGCGCCGAACAGGCGGGTGGTGGGCATGACCCGTTCTGCTTCGGCGCGGCGGTGGCGTTCATCGCGGGCCCGGCGGAGCAGCAGGGTCGCGCCCAGGACGGTGCCGAAGAGGATGGACTCCTCGCCGAGTGTGTCGAAGGCGCGGATGTCGAAGTTGACGGCGGAGACGACGTTGGCGGTGCGCCGGTCCAGGGCGGCGGCAACGGCTCGCTCCCCGTAGGGGTGGCTGTCCGTTCCGAACGGCGGCAGGCTGGTGCAGGCGGCGGCGAAGAACGCGGCGATCACGGCGGCCGCCGCAAGGAACATCGCCAGCCGGGTCCGGGCCGTCACTTCTGCTCCCGCTCATCGGTGTGGGTGGGGCGGCGGGTGACCTTACGGACGGTCAGAAGGATCAGCAGCGGGGTCAGCGCGGTGCCCACGGCCAGCTGGGACAGGGCCACGTCCGGGGCCTGCAGCACCGCGAACAGCACTGCCAGGCCCAGACCCAGCACGGACAGGACGACGGCCTGGCGAGCCGGGTCACGGGTGAGGACCGCCGTGGTGGCGGCGAGCACGACGAAGGCGACGGCGGCGCCGATCAGCCACTCGTTCACTCCCTGCCCCCGTCCTCGGCCTGGTGGGCGGCATGGCCTATGGCGATCGTGGTGACCGTCCCGCCGACGGCGAAGACCAGGCCGATGAAGAGCGTCTTCACGGCCGCGCGGCCCAGCCCCTGGTCGACGGCCACCGCCGCGGCGATCAGTGGCACCCCGACCACCGAGGCCGGCGTCAGGGCGTGCAGGCGCATCAGCGTGCCACGCAGCCGCACCACCGCAGCCGTGGACAGGAGAACGCAGCCCACGCCGGCCCACAGCAGGACGAGCTCGATCACATGGCGCGGGGTCAATCTGGACTCCCTCCCACGTCTCCGGCCCGGTCGGCCGGACGGTACGTGGTCCCGTCAGGTCTCTGGTGGGCAATCGTGCGGGCGGGCCTCGTGCCGGTGGCCAGCGACGAAGCGGGTGAAGACGAGGGTGCCCGCAGGGGCCAGGACGGCCAGCATCAGCGCGAGGTCCTGGTAGGAGGACCGGTCGTAGGCCATCGGCAGCAGCAGGAACACCGCGCCGACCACGGTCGACAGCAGCGAGGCCCCGACCAGGCGGCGGATCGCCGTGCCGCGCGCCGTCACCCATAGGCAGGCCGGCGCCGTGCCGGCCAACAGAAGCAGCGAGGCCACCGCCCATGCGTTCACCGCTCTGTGTCCTTCCCGGCCACGGCCTCTTCGACGGGCCCGCTGCCCGGACGCAGGGCGTGGACGACGACCTCGGCATCGCCCGGGACGTCGATCACGCAGGTGTCCGGCGAAGCGGCGATCAGCACGGCGGCCCAGGAGGCAGCCGCCCCGGGTCGAAGCCGGATGCGCCGCACTGCCCCGTCGGTCGGATCGGCGGCTGCGGCCGCCACCAGGACGGCCAGCCCCCGCAGGACAGCGTGCGGAAGGGCGACCAGCGCCCGCAGGGCGGCGCTGCCACCCACGGCATGAACGCCTGCGGCCATCCTCATCCGCCGCGCCGCGAAGGCGCCGCCCAGCCCGGCGGTGGCGGCCACCACCATTTCGACGGGCGACACGGCGCTGATGAACACCACGGTCAGCCCGGTCAGCACCGCACCCCACAAAACGATCTCCACCAGCCTGGCGAACACCCGGCCTCCTGTTGTCCCGACTACCTGGTCCGGCCGCGCGCACCACGCGGACGACTGGTGCTGGAAACGCCCCCGGATTCCTCCCTGGCGCCGGGCCCGTCGGCTTCGGTTAGTCCGGGGGCTCAGGCGGGCGGGGCCGGCTGCGGGCCGGCTCACCTGGGCGGGGCGGCATCGGTTCCGGGGGCGGCTCGGGCGTGCCCGGGGGCGCTGGTGGATCCGGTGGCACCGGGGGCTCGACTGGCTGCGGTGGGCCGGGCGGCTCTACGGGCTGCGGCGGGCCCGGAGGCTGCAGCGGCTCGTGCGGCGGAACGGGGTTGGTGTCGGGGCCGGGTGGCACGGGGACGGTGCCCATGATCGTGGGACTCCTATCGGCCGAGGGCGTGTTCGAGCTGCTTCTTGTTCATCGTCGAGCGCCCGTGGATGTTGCGCTGCCTGGCCTCGTTGTACAGCTGGTCGTAGGTGGGGCCCTTGGAGCCGCTGTGCGAGTGCAGGCCGCCACGCCGAGAGGAGGAGATGTCCTTGACCGAGCTGCGGCTGGCGGTCTTCGACTCGCCGTGCCGTGCCCGCTCCTTGTTGACCGTGCGGGCCGCGATCTCCTTCGCGCGCTTCTCGCTCTCACCCCGCTCCAGCGCGCTGTCCTTGATGTGCTCGTACTGCCGTTCTCGTTTCGGGCTCGATCCGCGAGGCATGGTCACACCTTCCTGTCCATTGACTGCAGGGAGCGTCGTCCCCCCATCCGTGAGAGGAACCCCCTTCCGGCATCTCGGAAACCCCCTTGCACCCGTCCGGCCGCACGCCGCACCGCTGCGGCCAACGCGCCGGCGGCGTGCGCCGCCAGCTGCTGGCTGCTGTGCTCGCGGGCCCGGTCGTCGAAACGGCCGTGCGACCCGAAGTCCTGCAAGGCGTCCGCCGGTTCGAAGAGGTTGTCCGGGTCAGCGGCTCGGCGCGGGCGGTCCTCCTGCTGGGAAGCGAACCCGGTGCGGGCCAGGTAGCGGTCCAGCAGTCCAGGCGCGACGGCGTTCGCCACCAGAGCGGCCGCCGTGCTGCCGCCGACCCAGTACTCGCGCCGCCCGGGGTGGTCGGCCGCGTACAGGACGGCGCGGGCGGCGATCTCGGGCTGGTAGATCGGTGGAACGGGCTGCGCACGGCGGGGCAGCCGGGAGCGGACCCAGTCGAACTGCGGGGTGTTCACCGCCGGCATCTGCACCATCGTGGTCCGCACCCCCGTGCCGGAGGCGAGGAGTTCGCAGCGCAGCGCCTCGTTGAAACCCTGGATGGCGTGCTTGGCGCCACTGTAGGCGCTCTGCAGCGGGATGCCCCGGTAGGCGATGGCAGAGCCGACCTGCACGACCACTCCGTGGCCGCGGGGCAGCATCATCGCCAGGGCGGCGCGGGTGGCGTACACGTAACCGAGGTAGGTGACCTCGGTGACGCGCCGGAACTCCTCCGGGGTGATCTCCGTGAAGGGCGCGAAGACGGACGCGAAAGCGTCGTTCACCCACACGTCGATCGGCCCGAGAGCGGCTTCGGCCCGCTCGGCGGCCGCCTCCACCGCCCGTGGGTCGGAGACGTCGGCCTCGATGGCAACGACCACGTCGGCTCCCGCCTCCTCGGCCTCGCGCACAGCACCCGCCAGTCCGGCGCGACCGCGGGCGATCAACGCCAGCCGATCTCCCCGGGCGGCGAACGCCACCGCGCAAGCCCGCCCGATACCCGCGCTGGCACCCGTGATCACGACGGTGCGACCGGAGGACTCCACAGGTTTCATGCCGATGCGGCTTTCCCGAAAACGGCGTGGCAAACGAACCCCACTGCTGTGTGGACCCTGACAGTCGGGGTAGCCGCCGAGCAGATCCGACGGGTTCGGGACGGGAACAGGGAGGCTCCGATGTCGGCTGCGGCACTGTTCGACGTCGACGGCACATTGGTCGACACCACCTACTGGCACACAGTCGCCTGGGCGGAGGCATTCGCCCAGTACGGCCAGACTCCGGCGATGGCCCGGATCCACGGGGCGATCGGCATGGGCGGCGCACAACTCCTGGACCACCTGCTGGGCGAGGACCGAGACCACGGCGAGGACGACGCGATCAGCGCGGCGCACCAGGCACTGTTCGCCCGGTACTGGCCGCACCTGCGCGCCTTCGACGACGCCGCCGAGCTCCTGCGGGAGCTGCACCGGCGCGGCTGGACGATCACCCTCGCCTCCTCGGCCTCCGGGCGCGACCTCCAGGTCATGCGCCGCGTGCTCGACGCCGACGACGCGATCGACCACGCCACCAACGCCGACGACGTCGATGCCGCCAAACCCGCCCCCGACCTGGTCCACGCCGCCCTCGGCAAGTCCGGCACCGAGCCGGAAGCGGCCCTGTTCGTCGGCGACACGCCCTGGGACGTGCAGGCCGCCGCACGCGCACACGTCGGGTGCATCACGGTGCTCTCCGGAGGCTTCAGCGAACAGCCCCTGCGCATGGCCGGCGCCGTCGAGGTCCACCGCGACGTGGGCGAGCTCCTCACCGGCCTTGACGCCAGCGCTCTGTCGGACCCGGCTCGCTACCTGGCAGCGTCCGGTTAGCCGCGCGGACATGGGCGGCAACGACGACTACGCGGTCTCCGCCGAGTTCTACGACATCCTGCAGGCCGAGACCGACCGCCGACTGGCCGAGCGGCGCTTCACCCAGGCCGCCGCCCACGCCCGCCACGCGATCCTGGACATCGGCGCGGGCACCGGCATCGTCACCGAGGTCCTGCTCCGAGCGTCCAGCGCGCCCGTCCACGCCGTTGAACCGGCCCCAGCCATGCGCGCCGCACTGCTGTCCCGGCTGGCCCACCTCGGCGCGGACCAGCGCACCCGCGTCACCGTCCACCCCGAACCCGTCGACACGACGGGCCTCACCGCGGTCGCAGACCTGGCTGTCGCCTCCAACGTGATCGCCAGCCTCGACCCCGCCACCCGGCGCGCCACCTGGAAGGCGATCGCGACGGCCCTCCTGCCCGGCGGGCTGCTGCTCTTCGACCCACCACCCCCGGCCCTGCCCACCGAGGCCGAGACCTTGGGCAAGCTCGGCCCGGTGCGGGTCGGCCCGGACCTGTACAGCGCCGACGTCACCCGCCGGCCCCACCGCGGCGTCCTGCGCACGGCCTTCACCTACCGCGTCGAACGGGAGCAGGAGGTGCTGCGCGAAGCCCGGGAGGAGTTCGACCAGTGGCCGGCCTCCCCCGAACTGCTGGCCGAGGAGCTCCACGACCAAGGCCTGTACCTGGTGCAGGCGCCGGGCGCCGACCTGGTCGCCGCCCGGCGTCCCGCCACAGCCGATGCGCTGCGGCGGTTTCAGCACGGCGCCAGCGGTTAGCCGCTGCTGTGGGGCCGTCCGGCACCCGACGAACGGCCCGCGCTGTGGAGGAGTCCGGTGATGAAGGTTTCCGACTACGTACTGGAGCGGCTGCGCGACTGGGAGGTGGACCACGTCTTCGCGTACCCCGGCGACGGGATCAACGGCCTGCTCGCCGCCTGGGGCCGGGCGGATGACCGGCCCCGGTTCATCCAGGCCAGGCACGAGGAGATGGCCGCGTTCCAGGCTGTCGGCTACGCGAAATTCTCCGGCCGCACCGGAGTCTGCGTCGCCACCTCCGGCCCGGGCGCGATCCACCTGCTCAACGGCCTGTACGACGCCAAGCTCGACCACGTCCCGGTGGTCGCCATCGTCGGCCAGACCGACCGCAGTGCCATGGGCGGCTCCTACCAGCAGGAGGTCGACCTCCTCAGCCTCTACAAGGACGTGGCCTCGGAGTTCTGCGAGATGGTCACCGTCCCCGCGCAGCTGCCGAACGTGCTGGACCGGGCGATGCGCATCGCCGCCACCCGCCGCACCGTCACCGCGCTGATCATCCCTGCCGACGTGCAGGAACTCGAATACGAGCCCCCGGCGCACGCGTTCAAGCAGGTGCCCTCCAGCCTCGGTGTCCCCCACTACGCGCCTGTCCCCGCCGAGGAGGATCTCGCGAAAGCTGCCGAGATCCTGAACGCGGGCGAGAAGGTCGCCATGCTGATCGGCCAGGGCGCCCGGCGCGCCCGCCCCGAGGTCCAGCAGACAGCCGGGCTCCTCGGCGCGGGCGTGGCGAAGGCGCTGCTCGGCAAGGACGCGCTGCCCGACACCCTGCCGTACGTCACCGGGTCGATCGGCCTGCTCGGCACGCGGCCGTCGTACGAGATGATGCGCGACTGCGACACCCTGCTCGTCATCGGCTCCAGCTTCCCCTACACCCAGTTCCTGCCCGAGTTCGACCAGGCCAGGGCGGTGCAGATCGACCTCGACCCGTCCATGGTCGGGCTGCGCTACCCCTTCGAGGTGAACCTCGTCGGGGACGCCGGCGAGACGCTGCGCCGCCTGATCCCGCTGCTGAAGCCGCGGGCGGACGGCACTTGGCGCAAGACCGTCGAGGAGAACACCGCCCGCTGGTGGGAGGTGATGCAGCGCCGCGCCGAGGTGAGCGCCAACCCCGTCAACCCCGAGTACGTCGTGCACGCCCTGGACGCCCTGCTGCCCGAGAACGCGATCGTGGCCGCCGACTCCGGGTCGGCCGCGAACTGGTACGCCCGCCACCTGCGATTCCGCGACGGGGTGCGCGGCTCGCTGTCCGGCACGCTGGCCACCATGGGTCCGGGGGTGCCGTACGTGATCGGCGCGAAGTTCGCCCACCCCGACCGCCCGGCGATCGCGATCGTCGGTGACGGCGCCATGCAGATGAACGGCCTCGCCGAGCTGATCACCGCCGCCAAGTACTACCGGGAGTGGTCGGATCCGCGCTTGGTGGTCGCGGTGCTGAACAACCAGGACCTGAACCAGGTCACCTGGGAGATGCGCGCGATGCAGGGTGCACCGCAGTTCGAGCCCTCGCAGAGCCTGCCCGACGTGCGGTACGCCGACATCGCGCAGTCGTTCGGCCTGCACGGCGTCCGGGTCGAGCGCCCGGAGGACGTGGAGCCCGCCTGGAGTCGGGCGCTGGCGGCGGACCGGCCGTTCGTCATCGACTTCCGCACCGACCCGGCGGTGCCGCCGATCCCGCCGCACGCCACCTGGGACCAGATCAAGGCCGCCGCCCTGTCCGTCCTCACGGGTGACAGCGATCGGGGCTCCGTGATCCGGCAAGGGGTGAAGGCCAAGCTCCAGGAGTTCCTCCCCGGCGACGGAGGGAGCTGACCGGTGACCGGTCATCAGGAAGTGGACCTGGGCGCGCTCGAACATGCTCTGCGGGCCGAAGTGGACGGCGAGATCCGGTTCGATCCGGGCAGCCGGGGCGCCTACGCCACCGACGGGTCGAACTACCGGCAGGTCCCGCTCGGTGTGGTGGTGCCGCGCACGGTCGAGGCCGGTGCGCGGGCGGTCGCCGTGTGCTCCCGGTTCGGCGCGCCGCTGCTCTCCCGGGGCGGTGGCACCAGCCTCGGAGGGCAGTGCACCAACGAGGCGGTGGTCGTCGACTGGACCAAGTACTGCCACCGGCTGCTGTCTGTGGACCGCGAGGCGCGCACCTGCGTGGTCGAGCCGGGCATCGTCCTGGACGAACTGAACCGCCAACTCGCGAGCTACGGGCTGATGTTCGGGCCGAAGCCGTCCACCCACTCCCACTGTGCGCTGGGCGGGATGATCGGCAACAACAGTTGCGGGGCATCGGCGCAGGCCTACGGCAAGACCGTCGACAACGTCCGCGGCCTGGAAGTGCTCACCTACGGCGGCGTCCGGTTCTGGGCCGGTCCGACCGACCAGGCGCAGTTCGAGCAGATCATGGCCGAGGGCGGTGGCCAGGCCCGGCTGTACCAGGCCCTGAAGGACCTCGCGGGCCGCCATCTGGCGGAGATCCGCACGGGCTATCCGAAGATCCCTCGCCGGGTGTCCGGCTACAACCTGGACTCGCTACTGCCGGAGAACGGCTTCGACATCGCCCGGACGCTGGTCGGCAGCGAGGGCACGCTGGTGACCGTCCTGCACGCCGAGCTCGAACTGGTCGAGGTGCCGGCCGCCGAGGCACTGCTGGTCCTGGGCTTCGACGACATCTACCAGGCCGCCGACGCCGTCCCCGACCTGCTCAAGCACAGCCGCCCCACCCAGCTGGAGGCGATCGACGGGCGCATGGCGCAGCTGATGCGCGAGGAGCACGCCTACCTGGACTCGCTGGAAAGCCTGCCCGAGGGCGACAGCTGGCTGCTGGTCCAGTTCACCGGCGACACGAAGGACGAGGCGGACGCACAGGCCATGGAGCTGCTGCGGTCACTGGGCCGCGGCGAGGACGACCCGCGGGTGGCGCTCTCCGACGATCCGCCGCGCGAGCAGGAAATGCTCAAGGCCCGCGAGGCGGGCCTCGGAGTGACCGCCCGGCCGCCGGACGGATCCGAGACGTGGGAGGGCTGGGAGGACTCCGCGGTCGCGCCGGAAAAGCTGGGCGACTACCTGCGCGACCTGGAACGGCTCTTCGACCGGTACGGCTACCAGCAAGCCTCCCTGTACGGGCACTTCGGGCAGGGCTGCGTGCACACCCGGATCCCTTTCGAGCTGCGCGAGGGCAAGGGCATCGAGCAGCTCCGGGCGTTCCTGTTCGACGCGGCCGACCTGGTCGCCTCCTACCGCGGATCCCTCTCCGGGGAGCACGGCGACGGGCAGGCCCGCGGCGAACTGCTGCCGCGCATGTTCACCCCCGCCCTCATCGAGGCGATGGGCGAGATGAAGGCACTGTTCGACCCGGACAACCGGATGAACCCCGGCAAGGTCGTCCACCCCCACCGCGTCGATGACAACCTGCGCCTAGGAGCTGCCTGGCGGCCCGAGCCGACGCAGACCCACTTCGCCTTCGCCGACGACGGAGGCGACTTCGGGCAGGCGGTGCTCCGCTGCGTAGGGATCGGCAACTGCCGCACCCACCAGGGCGGCGTGATGTGCCCCTCCTACCGGGCCACTCTGGAGGAGGAGCACTCCACCCGGGGCCGGGCCCGGCTGCTGTTCGAGATGCTCGGCGGCCACCAGGATTCCCCAGTCACCGAAGGGTGGCGCTCCACCGAGGTCCGCGACGCCCTTGACCTCTGCCTGGCGTGCAAGGGCTGCAAGTCCGACTGCCCGGTCGGCGTCGATATGGCCACCTACAAGGCCGAGTTCCTCGCCCACCACTACGAGGGCCGGCTGCGGCCCGCTGCCCACTACTCCATGGGCTGGCTCCCGCTGTGGGCCCGGCTGGCCGGCAGCGCACCGGGTCTCGCGAACGCCGTCCTGCACGCCCCGGGCATCAGCCGGCTCGGCAAGACCGTCGCCGGGATCGATCCCCGCCGCAAGGCTCCGCTGTTCGCCCCTGCCTCGTTCCAGGCCGCCTGGCACGAGACCGGGCGCCCCCAGCCCGATCCGCAGGATCCGCGCACCGTCCTGCTGTGGCCGGACACCTTCACCAACCACTTCCACCCGCACATCGCCGACGCCGCCGTCCGCGTCCTGGAGGACGCCGGGTTCCAGGTCGCCGTCCCCGAAGGACCGGTGTGTTGCGGCCTGACCTGGATCTCCACCGGGCAGCTCGCCACTGCCCGCCGCGCCCTGCACCGCACCACCCAGGCGCTGAGGCCGTGGCTGGACGCCGGCACTCCGGTCATCGCGCTCGAACCCTCCTGCACTGCGGTCTTTCGCAGCGACGCCCCCGATCTCCTCGCGGGTGATCAGGACATCGCCCGCCTTGCGGCGCAGACCAGGACCTTCGCCGAACAGCTCGTCAACCACGCCCCCGGGAGCTGGCAGCCACCCCGGCTCAGCCGGGCGGCGACCGTGCAGACCCACTGTCACCAGCACGCCGCCCTTGGCTCCGATCCCGACCGTGAGTTGATGCGTCGCGCCGGGCTGGCAGCGGACGTCCTCGACGAGGGGTGCTGCGGCCTGGCCGGTAACTTCGGGTTCGAGCGGGGGCACTACGACCTGTCACAGACCATCGCAGAGCAGGGCGTGCTGCCCGCCGTACGCGACACCGCGCCGAGCGCGCTGGTGCTGGCCGACGGGTTCAGCTGCCGCACCCAGATCGAGCAGGCCGACACCGGCCGTCAGGCCGTGCACCTCGCGGAGGCCCTCGCCTTGGCCCTGGAGGGGGCACTACCCGCCGACCGTCCGGAGAAGGCGGTCCCGCGACCGCGACCGCACCCGGTGCCGGCCCGCCTCCTGACCGTGGGCCTCGCCGGAACCGCAGCGGGGTTGGCTGCCGTCGGCGCCCGGTCCGCCCGCCGCCGTACCCGCGGAAGGTAGCCATGGGAAGCACCCCCAGCACCGCGACGGTCGAGAGCGTCCACGTCCAGGTGCTCCGGTTTCCGACCGACGCCCCCGAGGCGGACGGCACCCTCTCGTGGGACAGCACGACCATGGTCGTGGTCGAGGCCCGTAGCGGGGGTGCGACCGGGCTGGGCTACACCTACGGCGTTCCCGCCACCGCCCACGCCATCACCGGACTGCTTGCCGGGATCGTCACCGGGCGGCCGGTCCTCGACGTGCCCGCCGCGAACGAGGCGATGAGCCAGGCGGTGCGCAACGCCGGGCGCCCCGGCCTGGTCGCCGGCGCCATCTCCGCGATCGACATCGCCCTGTGGGACCTCAAAGCCCGCGTCCTCGGCCTGCCGCTGGCCGACCTGCTCGGCCGGTCCCGCACGGAGGTACCCGTCTATGGCAGCGGTGGTTTCACCACCTACACCGACCGGCAACTCGCCGATCAGCTGGACGGCTGGGCGGCCCAGGGCCTCACCCGGTTCAAGATCAAGATCGGCGAGGGGTGGGGCACCCGGGAGCGGCGCGACCTGGAACGGACCGAAGTGACCCGTGCGCTGGTGGGCGACGAGGCGGAGCTGTACGTCGACGCCAACGGCGCCTACACCCGCAAGCAGGCCGTCCGGATCGGCCGCACGCTGGCTGGCCTGGGGGTGAGCTGGTTCGAGGAGCCGGTCTCCTCCGACGACCTCACCGGCCTCGCCCAAGTCCGCGACGCGCTCTCCGCCGACGTCGCGGCCGGCGAGTACGGCTACGACCTGCCCTACTTCGCCCGCATGATCCCGACTGTCGATTGCCTGCAGGCCGACGCCACCCGCTGCGGCGGCATCACCGTGTGGCTGCGCGCCGCGGCCCTCGCTCAGGCCCACGGCCTGCAGCTGTCCGGCCACTGCGCCCCGCACGCCCACGCCCACGCGGCCGCCGCCGTGCCGAATCTGCGCCACCTGGAGTGGTTCCATGACCATGTCCGCATCGAGAACCTCCTCTTCGACGGCGCCCTCGATCCGGCCGGCGGCCGCCTGCTGCCAGGACAGGGCGGCGAACCCGGCCTCGGCGTGAACATTCGGCCCGAGGTGGCGGAGAAGTACCGTGTGCGTTCCTGAGCCCGGCCCAGAGCGGCCGGTGGCTTTCGCAGCCGCCGGATCGCACGGCGCTAAGGGGATGCGGCCATGACCGCCCTTACCGGGCCCGGCGGCGCACCGGCTCCGCACGCCCTGCGGGACTACGCGCTGCTCGCCGACGGCGAGCGCGGCGCCCTCGTCGGACCACGCGGGGACATCGTGTGGATGTGCGCACCCGCCTGGGACAGCGACGCCGTCCTCGCCGCCCTGATCGGGGGTGACGGCTGGTACACCGTCACCCCCGACGCGCCGTTCGTCTGGGGCGGCTACTACGAGCAGGGCAGCCTCATCTGGCGCAGCCGCTGGGTCACCACAGCTGGGATCACCGAATGCCGCGAGGCCCTCGCCCACCCCGGCGACCAGCACCGTGCGGTGCTGCTGCGCCGGGTCCTGGCCGTCGATGCCGACGCCCGGCTGGACATGGAGCTGAAACTGGCGGCCGGGTTCGGGGCGCACCCGTTCCAGGACGTGCGCCGCGACGCCCACGGCCGGTGGACGGGGCGCGCCGGCGGTCTGCGGGCGCGCTTCAGCGGCATGCCGGACGCCCGCTTCGACGGCACCACCCTGAAGGCTCGCCTGGAGGTCCCGGCCGGGGCGCACCACGACCTCGTTCTGGAGATCTCCGACCGGCCGTTGACCGCGCCCGCTCCGGCCGACGCGATCTGGCGGGCCACCGAGGCCGGCTGGGCCGCGTGCGTGCCCGACCTCGCGAACACGCTGGGCCACCGCGACGCCCGGCACGCGTACGCGGTCATGACCGGGCTGACCACCTCGGACGGGGGCACCGTGGCCGCGGCCACCACCAGCCTGCCGGAGCGGGCCGAGCAGGGCCGCAACTACGACTACCGGTTCGTGTGGATCCGCGACCAGGCCTACATCGGACAGGCCGCCGCAGCCGCTGGAGGGCACCGGTTGCTCGACGATTCTGTGCGGTTCACCGCTGCCCGCATGCTCGAACACGGCCCCCGCCTCTCCCCCGCCTACACCGCCACCGGCCGGCCGGTGCCCGACCAGCGCACGCTGGACCTACCCGGCTACCCCGGCGGCTTCGACGTCGTCGGCAACCACGTCAACCGACAGTTCCAGCTCGACGGCTTCGGCGAGAGCCTGCTGCTCCTCGCGGCGGCCGCCCGCGCGGACCGACTGGACGCAGACGGCTGGCGGGCAGCGCTGATCGCCGCCGACACGATCGCGGCCCGTCACCGCGAGGCAGATGCCGGAATCTGGGAACTGCACGACGATCACTGGGCACACAGCCGCCTCACCTGCGCCGCCGGTCTGCGCGCCATCGCCCAGGCTGCCCCGCGCGCCTCCGGCGCACAGGCCGGCAACTGGGAAGCCCTGGCGGACTGCCTCGTCGCGGAGACCTCCGCCGACTGCCTGCACCCCTCGGGCCGCTGGCAACGCTCCCCCACCGACCCCGCCGTGGACGCCGCCCTCCTCATGCCCGCCATCCGCGGCGCCCTGCCCCCTGACGACCCCCGAACCCGTGCCACCCTCGACGCGGTCCGCACCGACCTCGCCACCGACCACTACCTCTACCGGTTCCGCCACGACCAGCGGCCACTGCAGGACGCCGAAGGCGCGTTCCTGCTCTGCGGCTTCGCCATGGCCCTGGCCGAACACCAGCAGAACAACGACGTAGAGGCCGTGCGCTGGTTCGAACGCAACCGGGCCGCGTGCGGCCCACCGGGCCTGTACGCAGAGGAGTTCGACGTCGCCCAGCGCCAGCTGCGCGGCAACCTCCCCCAGGCCTTCGTCCACGCGCTGATGCTTGAAACCGCCACCCGCCTCGGCTCCGGCCCGGCAGCGCCCTGAGCCGAAGCCGACCAGGCCCATGCCCGGCGTGCGTGACCCGCCCGACACGGGGCAGACGAGCCACACCAAGAGGCGTTCGGCGATCTGGGAGGGGACCAGCAGTGCTGTTGCTGTGGCTGGGCATGCTCGGCGGATACGCGATCGGCGCGGTGGTGACGGCACGCACCGTCTTCGAACGCGGCAGAGCCGGGTTCCTCGGCGGTCCGGCATCCGGCAGGTCGCTCGCCGAATTCGAGCGCAGGGAACGCCCTCACATCGAGGTGATCGCCCTGTGCTCCGGCGTGCTGTGGGTGACCGCCGTCCCCGTGCTGCTCCTGCGCCGGCTCGTGGCGAGTGTGGTCCTGGCCCGCCCACGCCACGGCGTCCGTGACGGACAGCAGGTCCGGGCCCGCATCAGCGAGCTGGAACGCGCCCTCGGCATCGGCACGTACGCCGATACCGCCCGACGGGGTCACGAGCCCCGCTGCGGCACGGACCGCTAGACGTGTCCGTCACCGCCGCCTGCCGGCGTCCCGGCGACAGCAGATCGTGCCGCCCGACGTGTGACAGGCCGCGCCCCGGGCAGGCGCGAGCTGCGGAGGCCACGCACCGCCGGAACGGAAGGGAATTGCCATGACCGAGTACGGCTACTTCCTGTCGTGTGAGGAGTTCACCCCGGCAGAGCTGATCGACCAAGCACGCCGCGCCCAGGAAGCGGGCTTCACCCGGCTCGCGATCTCGGACCACTTCCATCCGTGGAACGACGCCCAGGGCAACAGCGCGTTCGTATGGTCGGTGATCGGCGCACTGTCGCAGGCCGTCGACCTACCGGTCACCACCCTGGTGACCTGCCCCACAGTCCGGCTGCACCCGGCGGTCACCGCACAGGCCGCCGCCACCTCCAGCGTGCTGCTCGGCGGGCGCTTCGCGCTCGGGGTCGGCACCGGCGAGGCGTTGAACGAGCACATCCACGCAGATGCGTGGCCCTCGTTCGACGTCCGCGCCGAGATGCTGGAGGAAGCGGTCGAAGCGATGCGCAGGCTGTTCACCGGCGAGCAGGTCAGCCACCGCGGCCGGCACTACACGGTCGACAACGCCCGCCTCTACACCACCCCCGACCAGCCTGTACCGGTCTACGTCTCCGCATTCGGGCCGAAGGCCGCAGAGCTGGCCGGCCGGATCGGGGACGGCTTCGTCACCATGACCCCCGACGCGGACCTGGTGGCGGCCTTCCGGGAGCACGGGGGCCACGGCAAGAAGGTGCTGGGCGGGGTGAAGGTCTGCTGGAGCAGCAACCGGGACAACGCGGTGGAACTGGTGCACCGGCTGTGGCCGACCGAGCTGCTGCCCGGCGAGCTCGCCCAGGTGCTTCCGACCCCGGCGCACTTCGAGCAGGCCAGCCAACTGGTCACCCGTGAGATGGTCACCGACGCGGTCACCTGCGGGGACAAGGCGGAGGAGCACGTCGAGGCCGTTAGCGCGTACGCGCGGGCCGGCTTCGACGAGGTGTACGTCGGCCAGATCGGCCCCGACCAGGAGGTCTTCTTCGACGCCTACCGCGAGCTGGTTCTCCCCGCCCTGCGCACCTGACCGGTTGCTCGGCCTGCCCCAGCGGAGCGACCCGGCGCCCTGCACCCGGGTCTGCCGCACCACATCGGCACACGCGAATTCATCAGAATTGAGGAACAGTCATGGTGAAGGTCTTGCTGGTCCTGCTGTGCCTGGTACTGCCCTGGCTGGCTGTACTGATCAAGGACGGTCCGAGCATGAAGGTGCTGTGGGCCTTCCTCCTCCAGCTCCTCGGCCACGTGCCCGGCGTCATCTACGGCATCTACCAGGTCGTCACAGACTGATCACTTCGAGGTTGCTTGTCTCGGCACGCACGCCTCCAATCATCGGACCGCAGGCCGAATCGCCGAGGCTCCACCGCACAGCGCCAGGTGTTGGTGGTGCGGTCGCGCATCTCGAAACGACCGTCGGCATCCCTGTTGAAGACGGTCGCCCGAGCAGTAGCACTGCGTAGCCCAGGCGGCGGGCAGCCAACTCGACTTCGTGGCATCCGCTCGACGCTTCTCACCACGTCTTGTCGTCGAGGCCGCCGCGTGTGCACTGATTGTGAAATGATCTTCCTTGCGCTCCATGTTTCCGCAGTTCAGAGGCATGTTCGATCAGTATTACGGCAAGTGCAGAGCCTGCGTAGTCGGGGATCTCGGGTCTGCCACGACCCCGGTGAAATGACCTACGCCGTGCTGCCGGCTCATGCCAGCCGTCCAACACGCGCTTCGAGCTCCGCAGGCAGGTACCAGCCTTCAAGAGCAGGCGTCATGTACAACCGGGCCTTGAGACCCAGGAGGAGCTGGCGGCGATGCTCCTGGTCAGCTTCGGTCCAGGCGTCGGCGAAGGTCTGGCCGGTCTCGACCTCGACCCAGGCGGAGGGCCGTTGCGGGAGGGCAGCGAGCCGGCGGCGTTCGTCAACCAAGGTCTCGAGGGCCTCGGAGTACTCGTCGTCGCCACCAGGGTAGTCGAACAGGCCTCGGCGCTTCTCCTCCCGGATGTCCTTCATGGCCTGGGTGACGTGGTTGAGCTGCTCGGTGTGGTCCTCACCGGGGATGAACCGGCGGACCGTCATCGCCAGGCCGGCCAGGCGATCCACGAGGGAGGTGATCGCTGCGGTGACTCGCTCGCCCTTGACGGACTGGCCCTTGCACGCGGGTTTGCCGGCTGTCTTCGCGCACCGGTAGTACTCGTACACCTTCCCGTTCTTCGCGAAGTTCAGCTGCCGGTAGAACCGGTCCCCGCAGCGGTCGCAGTGCGGCACGCCCAGCCAGGGCGAGGCGCCGTTCGAGCGTTCCTTGGTGACCGAGCGCTCGTCCATCGCCGCCTGGACCGCCGCCCACTCCTCCTCCGTGAACAGCGGCTTGGCCATCCGGATCGGCAGGCCCTTCGCATCGCGGGCGATCTTGCGCGTCTTCACGGAGCGGCCGGTCAGCTTCAGGCCCATCGTCGCCGGCGAGCGCAGGATCTTCCCCACACTGCTCGGGTTCCAGTGGTTCGACGGAGCAGCCTTCCGCTTGCTCGAGTAACTGTCCCCCTGGTTCTTGTACGCGTGGGTCGCCGGCGTGTCGAAGCCCGCCGCCTCCAGAGCCGTGGCGATCATCCACTGACTTTGCCCCTCCAGCAGAAGCCGGCCCATGTACCGCACCGCCTCCGACGTCACCGGGTCCGGCTCCAGCGTCCGCCCGCCGCCGGGCCGGTCCACGATCCGGTACCCGTAGGGCGGCTGCCCGCCGGCCCAGCGGTCCGTCTTCCGGAGGTGCTTGTGCGCGGCCGTCACCCGCGCCTTGATCCGCTTGAGCTCCATCTCCGCGAAGATCGACGCCAGCATCAGGAACACCTTCGCCAGCTCGTTCCCGAACGACGACTCCCGACCCTCCCGGTAGTCCAACGTGATCCCGTCATCAGTGAAGACCAGGACCTTGTGGTTCTCCTCCGCCCAGTGCGCCACGTCCGCGCAGTCCTTCGCCGAGCGGAACGCCCGGTCGACCTTGGCCCACACCAACGCGTCCCACTCGTCCTGCCGCTCGGTCAGCCACGGCCCCAGGTCCGGGCGCTTCCACGGCGTAATCTCAGCGGAGACATCGAGGTCCTCGAAGGACCCGACGATCTCCCACTCCTTCGCCAACGCGTGCCGGGTCGCTGTCTCCGCTTGGATCAGGTGCGAGACCTTGCCCTCGTTGCCGTGCGTGTCCGAGACACGCGAACCCACCACTGCCCGAACCGGCGCCGAAGCCGTCATGATGCCCATGGGCATCCCCCTACCGCCCAGGCCAGCAGGAACCCCCGAACAGGCCGCACTCGAACGGGTGGACCTTTTGGAAAAGGCGTCGTTCCGCTGGAGAGTTGACCTTCTGACGGCTAGTCAGAAGCTTGCGGACACCTGCATCAAGGCCTACGTCGAGCGGCCGGCCTCCCACGCCGAACGGTGGAGCGACCACGCGCCTGTAACGGCCGTCTTCGAAATCAGCCAACTCCTATAGCGCCAAGGGAAGATCAGAAAAACTGGCTTCGGATGCCTCGGTCGTCGCACTGCTTGATCAGAGCGACGACCGAGACTGCCATCGGCTCGCAGCTGGAATGCGTCGGGATCCCCTTCGGAGTAGTCAGCTAGCGCTCCGGGAAACGACTCGTTTTGTAAAAGCCAGGCCACGAGCGGTCCCGTAGTTGATTGTTGAGACGCTCGAGGCGGGTCGGGTCGACCGGCGGCCTGGCCAGTTGCGCAGCTTGGAGGAGGTTCTGCTGCCGTGCGATGCCGACCATCGCGTGGTAGGTGCCGTCGCCCTTGCGACGGCAGTCGCGAAGGATCGTCCAGGTCTTCACTCGAACGAAGACGTGCTCGACGCGGGCGCGGACCTGCTTGTGCTCAGGACTGTGCTCGGCCTGCAAGTCGGTGAGCTCATCACCGCGTGGCCGACGGCGCGGCATGACCAGGTCCGGACGCCGGCGCAGCGCCGTCACTCCTCCTGCGGCAGGACCGTCTTGCGGACGACCGTGGGCCGCAGGAGTGCCGCTACGTCATGCGGTTCTGGTGGCAGCTGGTCATGTCGTACACCGAGGTGTCAATGGACGACCTCGCCCCGAACCCGTCGGAGCCGACGAACAGCGCGGCCTGAGCCCGTAGGACCTCCAGGTGCTGCTGCTTCGCGGCGAACTTCGGCTCTGCCCAGTGCGCCAGCCAGGGGAACAGGGCGACGCTGGCCTGAGCGGAGGCTCGTGGCCGCGCCACGCCCAGGTGGACAGCACGCTCTCCCACAGGCGCTTCGCCTCGTCGCGCGCTTCCCAGTCCTCCTCATCCGGCTCCTCGTCGTCCTCGGAGGCAGCGGCGGCCGGTTCTACGGGCTCGGTGCGCAGCAGGGCAGCGGCGGCCTGGAGCTCGTCCTGCTCCCAGCAGTCGTCCGGGTCCGGTGCCGTGTACTGCTGCAGCTGGTGCAGCAGCCCCAGGCCGCCCAACGCCCGTAGGAAGATGCCGAGGCCGCTGGCCGGCGATGCCCAATGTCCGGGCTCCGCGCAGCGCGAGCACATCCGGTCGATCATCCCGGCGTTCAGCGGCACCTGGAACGTCGTGATGTCTCGGGTGCGCAGCTGGGCGTTCTTGCTCCTGGCCGAGCGGACGGTGACGGGTGCGTCCTGGAAGGGGCCGAGCGGAACGTCGGCGGTGAGCGGGCTGTCGAGCACGTGACTCCCCTATCGGTCTCGGCTTGCGAGCCTAGATGAGGGCACCGACAAGGTGAGCCGAGAAGGCTGTTCCCGGTTGTGTGCGCAGCTGGCCATCAGCCTCTGGATCTGCGTTCGCTTCGAAGCTAGGTCGCGGCACCGGACTGGTCGCGGGGCGCGGTAGTGGCGAGCCGTGTCTGAGCGTGCTTGGTGGTCTGCCGCTGCTGTTCCCGGAAGGCGCCTACCTTCCTCAGGGCATCGGGGCTGGTGACGTCTGCGACGGAGCGGAAGATGTTGTCCTCGCCGTAGGGGCCGGCCGCCTCGCGCCAGCCGTGGGGCTGCACGCCGAACTGTTTGCCGAGGAGGGCCACGAAGATCTGTGCCTTCTGCCGGCCGAATCCGGGTAGTGCGTTGAGGCGCGCATACAGTTCCTTGCCGGTGGCCGCGCCGTCCCATACGGCGGCGGCGTTGCCGCCGTGGCGGGCGAGTAGGTAGCGGCATGCCTCCTGCACTCTGCGGGCCATCAGTGCTGGGGAGTCGTGGACGGCGGGTCTGGCCGAGAACAGGGCGGCGAGTCGCTCCGGGCGGTAGAAGGCGATCTCCTGGGCGTCGAGGTCGTCGCGACCCAGACGGTGTGCGATCGTCAGCGGGGCGGCAAACGCTCGTTCCAGGGCCATGTTTCGGTCCAGCAACGCTCCGATGAGTAAAGCGAGCGCGCTGCGTCCGAGCAGGGCGTCGGCCTCGGGCTGCTGCGCGATGCGTACCGTAATGTCCATGGGCTGGTTCCCTTCGGGTTCGACGAATGATCCGCTTTTGCACCAGTCTGGTCGGGCCCAGCACAACGGGCAGGTCAACACGCCCGCGCTCACGCGCCGCCCCGGTCGGTGGGGCCGACCGGGGCGGGCTGAGGGGGTCCGAGGCTGATGGTCGATCACCGGCGATCGGCTGGCTCCAGTTCCTGATCCCCGGTCGGAACCGCGGTAGGAGGAGTGATCGCCGGGCCAGAGGTGAGGTCCGCGCTTGCGCCTGGCGAGTTCCGGCGCCAACCGCCCGCTCGGGCCTGCGCCCACGTCGTGGCGGCGGGCGTTGGGTGTGCTGCCCGGCCCGGGTCTATGCGGTAGTGCCCGGCTGTGGGGGTGACTGGCGGCAATGGACCTGGGGTGGGCGGGTTGCGGTCCGCGGCGGTCGGGCCTGTCGGCGATGCCGTGCTTCGCGGGGCTTCCAGTAGCCCAGGATGACTGCCGCGAGCATCGGTGCGCAGGTCAGCAGAGTGAACGTCATGACGTCGCCGCCGCCGCCGTCGGCCGACCGGGCCGGGCTGGGTGGTGGCGCCGCGGTGCGTGGGCGCGAGGCCCGGCTGGGGCGTGGCCGGTGTCGCCCGGCGGCTCGGTGTGCCGGGTGAGGGCGTCGGACGGCCCATGGGCGGCCGCCGCGTCCAGGAGTCTCTGGACGGTCCGGGAGCGGGTGGTGAGCCGCAGTCGGCGCCCGTCCTGGGTCCACCACCGCAGGACGGCGAGGAACCCGGAGTCGGCAAAGGTGACGCGCGAGGTGTCCAGCGCGAGGCCGGTGTGGCCGTCGGCGGCCGCCGAGGCGAGCAGTGCCTGCAGCGGGGCGGCGGTGAAGTGGTCGATCTCTCCGGCGAGATGGAGGACCAGGGTGCTGCCGAGGGTGGTACGGGAGTGGACGGCTATGGGGCAGGGCGCGGTGTCCGCGCCCTGGTCGTGCGTGGTGGGACCGGTGGGCGTCGGGAGGGCGCCGGGCAGTATCGGGGCGGTGGTTGAGGTAGTCACGTCCCGTTCAACGCCTCCCGGCCATGGCCGGCAACGACCCGCTCGACCCTTTCACCCCATCTGACCAGCACGGATCCACCGGGAGGAACGATTTCCACTCGGACGAGGCATACGGAGGCCGAGGTGCCACGCCGAGTGGAGCGGGCGCCGGACGTTCGGGGCGTGAGGCCTGGGAGGCAGGCGGTCTCGTCGCCTGCCGGACGGCGGAGTCCGGGAAGCGTAGCGGCTGACCGGTGCCTTTCCGCGTCGGTCGGGGAAAGGGGGGCGACGTGCGGGCAGGCCCGGCCGCCTGAGCCGCTGCCGGTGTCGAGGGGCCCGTCGTCTCGCCGATGATCTCGACTCGGAGGATGCCGGCGGGCGCAGGGTGGACGGGGACGCTCTTGCCTGTGGTCTCGGCGGGCGGCTGCCGGTCCCGCGAGCGGACCCTTCGGCTGTAGCCCGCCGCCCTGGCCGCGGAGGAGCGAGAGCTGGGTGGACGGCCTGGTGGATGGTCGCGTTTCGGGGAGGAGAGCGGTTGTGTACGGCGGCCGTCCTGCCGGCTGGGCTGTCCGGGAGGAGGATGGAGGGAGCCTTCACCTCCGACGGCTTGGCGCGGTCTGGGAGGTCGGCTCTCTCGAGGGTCACGGGGGGAGGAGGCCTTGACATGGGTGAGGACGAGACGTCTCGGGCGCGAGCGGGTCCGCCGTCGACATCGGAGCTACCTGCGGGTCTGCTCGACCTGTTGGGGGTTGCGGCGGTCGTTCTGGACGAGGGCGGGCGGATCGTACTGTGGAGCCCGCAGGCCAGGAAGCTCTTCGGCTGGAGCGCCGAGGAGGCCCTTGGCCGGTACGCGGCGCAGCTGTTGGTGGCCGAGGAGCACGCGGGGCTGGTGCTGGAGCTGTTCGCGGCGGTGATGGCGAGCGGTGAGAGCTGGGCCGGGGTGTTCCCGGTGCGGTGCAAGGACGGCCAGGTTCGGCTGGTGGAGTTTCGCAACATGCGTTTGCGGGACAAGGACGGCGCCCACTACGCGCTGGGGATCGCCGCGGACGAGGCGGTCGTGCGCGGGGTGGAGCGTGATCTCGCGCTGTCGTCGCGGCTCGTGGCCCAGTCCCCGATCGGCCTGGCGGTCCTGGATCCGGGGCTGCGCTACGTCCTGGTCAACCCGGCCCTGGAGCGGATCAACGGGATCCCCGCCCTCAGCCATCTGAGCCATACCGTGCCCGAGCTGCTGCCCGCCCTGGACACCGGCGCCATCGAGGAGGCGATGCGCCGGGTCCTGGCGACCGGACAGCCTCTGCTGGACCAGTTCACCGTCGGCCGGACCCCGGCGGACCCGGGAGTCGACCATGCCTGGCTGACCTCCTACTACCGCCTCGACGGGCCGGGTGGTCGAGTCCTTGGCATCGCCCTGTCAGTCGTCGACGTCACGGAGCGCCACCGCGCCGACCGGCAGGCCGCCGAGGCCCGCCGCCGCCTGGCCCTTGTCGCCCGTGCGTCGACGCGTATCGGTACCACCCTCGACCTGGAGCAGACCGCCCGCGAACTCGCCGAGACCGTGGTGCCCGACCTCGCGGACATCGCCGCCGTCGACGTCCTCGACGTCATTCTCACCGCCCGCCCCGCCGGTCTCGACGCCACCGGTCCGGCGCATTTTCGCGCCCTCGCGGTCAAGGCTGCCTACCCCAGCGAGGCCGTCGGGGCGGCCGACCCTGTCGGACAGGTCGCCCGCTACGGCGAGGAGCGCCTGGTGACCCGCTGCACGGCCACCGGCCGCACCGTTCACGTCCCGCGGGTGCGCGCCGACGACCTGGCGCGCATCGCCCGCGACGAGTCGGCCGCCGAGATCCTCGCGCGCGCCGGCCTGCACTCCTATCTGGCGGTCCCCCTCGTCGCCCGCGGCGAGGTCCTGGGAGCCCTCGACCTCAAACGCGCCCGCAACCCCTTGCCGTTCGACGCCGACGACATCCTCCTCGCCGAGGAACTCGCCGCCCGCGCGGCCGTGTGCATCGACAACGCCCGCTGGTACCAGACCCAGCTGCAGGCCGCCACCGTCCTCCAGCACCATCTGCTTCCCCGCACACCGCCTCGGGCGCCGGGCCTGAGCGTCGCCTGCCGCTATCAGCCCGCCACCGCCCACACCCACGTCGGCGGCGACTGGTACGACGTCATCCCCCTTGAGGACGGCACCACGGCCCTGCTCGTGGGAGACGTCATGGGCCATGGCATCAACGCCGCCGCCACCATGGGTCAACTGCGAACTGCGGCCCGCACCCTCGCGCGCTTGGGACTGGACCCCTCGGAGATCCTGCACCACCTGGACGTCCTAACCGACGACCTCGACGAGACCATCGCCACCTGCGTCTGCGCCCTCCACGACCCCGCAGCGGGCCAGTGCCGTATCGCCCTGGCCGGACACCTCCCGCCCGTACTCCACCCCATGACCGGGCCGCCGATTCTGCTCGGCCTGCCCACCGGCGCACCGCTCGGCGCGGGCGGCCCGGCCCCCGGCGCCGCCACCCGCATCGACGTGGAGGTCGGGGCGCGCCTCGTCCTGTACACCGACGGACTGGTGGAACGCCGCGACCAGGCCATCGACCAGCGCCTCGACGCCCTCCTTGCCGCGCTCGCCGGCCCCCGGCACGCTCTCGGACCGACCTGCGACCGTCTCCTGGCCACCCTCCCGGCCCCCGGCGGCCACGACGACATCGCTCTGCTGATCGCCGAAGCCGCCCCGTCCGGACCGTAGCGGCCGACCACATCGCACGCACACCTGGTGAGGTGCGGTGATCGCGGGCCCCGTAGGCTGAGGCCCATGGTCTCTGCGCTTTCCCCCTCCCGCGCGCTGGACGCGCTGCTGGTCGGCAACCGCCGCTTCGTGACGGGCACGCCCGAACACCCCAACCAGGACGCCGCCCGGCGGACCGAGGTCGCCCCCGGCCAGCGCCCCTTCGCCGTCCTGCTGGGCTGCTCGGACTCCCGCCTGGCCGCGGAGATCATCTTCGACCAGGGACTGGGCGACCTGTTCGTCGTCCGCACGGCCGGGCACGTGCTCGGGCCGGAGGTGCTGGGCAGCATCGAGTACGGCACGAGCGTGCTGGACTGCCGCCTGGTGGTCGTCCTCGGGCACGACTCCTGCGGCGCGGTGGCCGCCGCCCGCGACGCGCTGGACGGGGGCCGGCCCGTCGGCGGGTACGTGCGCGACGTCGTCGAGAAGGTGACCCCGAGCGTTCTGGCCGCCCGCGCCGCCGGCCTGAACAGCGACGCCGACATGATCGACGCGCACATACGGCACACCGTGGACCTGCTGCTGGAACGCTCCCGCGCCCTCGCCGAGCAGGTCGCCTCCGGGCACACCGGCGTGGTGGGCCTGGCCTACCAGCTCGCCGACGGAACCGCTCGCCTCGTCACCTCCCGCGGCCTGCCCACCGGCGCGCCCGAGACGGACACCATCTGAGCGTCCGGCCCCTGCCCCCCGCGGGAGGGACGATCACGGCAGCCCCACGGCGCGCACACCCAGAAACACCGAGACTGGAGACCGGAACCTATGACGCGGAGCTACGACTGCTCGGACCCGGCCCACAGGGCCGCGGGGCTTCGCGACGCGGCCGAGGCCGCGCGCCGGGGCGAACTGGTCGTGCTGCCCACCGACACCGTCTACGGAATCGGCGCGGACGCCTCCAACCCCAAGGCGGTTGCCGCCCTGCTGGCGGCGAAGGGCCGGGGACGCCACATGCCCTCCCCGGTCCTCGTCGACTCCCCCTACGCCCTGAACGAGCTGACCGCCGACCTGTCCGAGGCCGCCCGAAAGCTCGTGGACGCCTTCTGGCCGGGCGCCTTGACGATCGTCGTCGCCCAGCGGCCGTCACTCGCATGGGACCTGGGCGACACCCACGGCACCGTCGCCGTCCGCATGCCGAGCCAGTCCCTCACGCTCGAACTGCTCGCCCGCACGGGCCCGATGGCCGTCTCCAGCGCGAATCTCACCGGCCGGCCAGCCCCGCAGGACTGCGACGCCGCCCACGCCATGCTCGGCGACAGCGTCGCGGTCTACCTCGATGCCGGCCCCACCTCCGACACCGTCCCGTCATCCATCGTCGACGTGACCGGCGCGATCCCGGTCCTACGCCGAACCGGCGCCCTCACCGCCGACCAGCTCCGCACCGTGCTGCCCGACCTGGTGACCACGGACTGACGCCAGCACGTCGGTGCCGGCCACGACATACCCCGCACCGTCCGCTCCCCGCTTCCGCTTCCGCTTCCGGAGGATCCAGGGGGGTGGGGCCCTTCGCAGGGCCGACCGAAACGCGCGGCGGCGACGTGGTCGCGGACGGCGACGGCGCCGCCGGCCAGGACCTGCCGGTGTGGGTGCTCGGACGGCGGGGTCACCGTTTCCGGACCTGCCCACGCTAGCTCCGCGGCGGCGGCCAGGGGACGGGCGGGGTTGTGAGCCGTTCCTGCTGAACTCCGGGCGGGGTCAGCGCTGGAGGCGAGCCTGGTCTCGGCCATCCCTTCGGCCTCCTGCCCTGGTGACCGTCCGCCAGGCAGGCTTGCCGATGGGCTGCCCTCGGCCTGTCGGCGGATCGGGCGGCACACCAGCAAGGGGTGGACCGGTGCACCGCCCGTCCTGCGACCCGGCAGGCGCTTGCTTCAACCATCCGAAGGGCCCGCACGGTACGGGTGCCATCCGGGCGAGTGCGTCAGAAGACCGGGCGTCGACTCGCGCCCGCTCGCGCATCGGCTAGGTCCCCCACCGCACTCACCCGTCGACTGTCGCCAGGACCTTCCAACCGCTTGCCGGAGTCGATGAAGTGGGCGACGCGGGATCATCCGGACCACCGCGACGCCCACACGCCCTGCATTGGTGGCGGTCCGCATCACTGTCATGTACGCTGCGCGTTTTGGCGGGCGAGATCAGCCGGGTCCGCTCCGTGGGGGAAGTCGGAGACGGCCTCGACGCCGGACTCCGGGCCCGGCTGCGCCTCCGTGGGGGGAGCCCCAGCCGGGTTCCGGCAGCCCTCCTGGCCTCACAACCTCGCCTGCACCCGCCGCCGCAGGGGACTGACCTCGACGCTCGACGGAGCGGCCCCGCGGACCAGGTACCCCGGCCCGGCCCGGCCGGGCGGCCTGGGCGCAGGCGCACGCAGCAGTGCACGGCGGGTCAGCAGGGTGCATGCCGGACGCCGACGCACCAGACACTCAGGATGTTGCGGGTGGCGCGGATCTCGGCGGTGGGGTCGCCCTCGATCAGCAGCAGCTCGACAATCGGGCCCAGCTGGATGCTGCCGCGGCCGGTCAGCCCGAAGTGGCGGGCGGGCAGTTCGGTGGCCGCCCGCAGCACGCAGGTGCTGCTCAGGCTGGCGCCGACCGGAAGCTCCAGCCCCTCGTGAAGGCTCGGCCCGTGCGGGAGGTGGACGGGGACGCCGGGCAGTACGTTCGCGTCGGCGCCGGCCAGGATCGGCACTCCGGCCCGGTGCAGTGCGGCGACGTCGCGGCAGGCGGCCTCGAAGACGCTCCCGTCGCCGAGGGCCGCCACCCCTCGCATCATGGTCAGCGTCGGCACGCACACCCGTCCCGGCCGCGGCGATCCGGTCCAGGGCCGGCGAGTCCAACACGTGGTCGAGCGGGACGTGGGCGAGGACGTCGACCCCGGCAGCGACGGCCATGCGGTAGGTCGACGGTCAGCGCGTGCGCCACAACCCGCCTGTCGCGCGCATGCGCGGCCGCGACCACGGCGCCGGCGCTGGCGCGGTCGCTCCGACTGCCCGGACCGGACGGCCCGAGCATGATCTTGATGTAGTCCGAGCCCTCGGCCACCCGCCACCGCACGCCTTCCTCGGCACCCGCGGGGGTGGCGACAATGGCCGCGCGCACCAGGTCCTCGGGAACGCCCGGCACCGCCTCGGGGTCGATGTCCCCGACCACGGGAATCATCGCGCTGCGGAAGTCGCTCACGCCGGACAGGGCGCGCAGGCGCTCCACCAGCTGCGGCTGCCAGGTCGCCATGTCCATGGCGGTGGTCACCCCGGCCGAGCGCAGTTGCTCCAGGTTGCCCGCGCCGTCCAGGTGGATGTGGGCGTCGATCAGGCCGGGCAGCAGCACCGCGCCGTGCGCGTCCATTCCCTGCGCGCCGGCCGGGTCGGTTCCGATCACGGGGCCCTCGAGGACGACGGTGCGCGGCTCCGACAGCCGGTACCCGTCGAAGACCCGGACGCGGTGCAGGGCGGTTCGCGGCGCTGGGACAGGGGCTGTCATCGGATATCCCTCCAGGGTCGGCAGGCGCAGGACCGTCCTGCCCCAGGCGCGTTCTCGGGGAGCGGCCCGTGCCGGGCATTGTCACCCCGCGCGGCGGCACTGCGCTGGCGCGGTCACAGCGTGTCGTGCGCGGCCCTCCTGTCCGCGGGATGCCCAACCGCCATGCAAGCGAGTACTTGCATAGCGTGCTACGGTGATTTGCAAGTAGTCACTTGCATAGCGGGTTGACCCTGCCGCGCCCGGCCCGTCCGGCGGCGGACACCGGCCAGCCCGGAACCCTGCCACGTCCCGAGGTGATCCCCATGTCCATACCGCTTGCGGCGCCCCCGCTCGATCCCCGGCGCTGGAAGGCACTGATCTTCATCGGCCTCGCCCAGCTGATGGTCGTGCTGGACGGCACCATCGTGAACATCGCCCTGCCGTCCGCCCAGCAGGACCTGCACATCTCGGACGCCAACCGGCAATGGGTGGTCACCGCATATGCGCTGGCCTTCGGCGGTCTGCTGCTGTTCGGCGGCCGCATCGCCGACCGCTGGGGACGCAAGTACGCGTTCACGGCCGGACTGATCGGCTTCGCCGCCGCCTCCGCGATCGGCGGCGCCGCCACCAGCACCGGAATGCTGCTAGCCGCCCGCGCGATGCAGGGCGCCTTCGGCGCACTGCTCGCCCCCGCCGCGCTGTCACTGCTGGCGGTGATGTTCACCGACGCGAAGGAGCGGGCGAAGGCGTTCGGGATCTACGGCGCCATCGCCGGCGGCGGCGCCGCGATCGGCCTGATCCTCGGCGGCCTGCTCACCGAGTACCTGAACTGGCGCTGGACGATGTTCGTCAACATCTTCTTCGCCGTCATCGCCGTTGCCGGGGCCGTCCTGGTGATCCGCGAACCGGAGGGAGCCCGCAACCGCGACCGCCTCGACGTGCCCGGCGTGCTGCTGGCAGGCTCCGGACTGGTCAGCCTCGTCTACGCCTTCACCCGCGCCGAGTCCGACGGCTGGAGCGCCGGCGTCACGCTCGGCCTGTTCGCCGCCGCCGCCGTCCTGCTGGCCGCGTTCGTGGCTCTCCAGGCCCGCACGAAGTCCCCGCTGCTGCCGCTGCGCGTCGTGCTCGACCGCAGCCGCGGCGGGGCCTACCTGTCCCTGGGCCTGGCCGTGATCGGCATGTTCGGCGTCCTGCTGTTCCTGACCTTCTACCTGCAGGTCGTCCTCGGCTACACCCCGGTCACCACCGGGGTGGCGTTCCTGCCGATGGTGGCGGGCATGATGATCGGCTCCACCCAGATCGCCGCCCGCCTGATGACCCGCGTCCCCGCCCGCCTGCTGATGACACCCGGACTGCTGGTCGCCGCCTTCGGACTCGTCCTGCTGACCGGGATCACCGTCGACGGCTCCTACACCACCACCGTTCTGCCCGGTGTCTTCCTCCTCGGCCTGGGCCTGGGCGCCACCTTCATGCCCGCCATGAGCCTGGCCACCCACGGCGTGCGGCCCAAGGACGCCGGAGTCGCCTCCGCCATGGTCAGCACCTCCCAGCAGGTCGGCGGCGCGATCGGCACCGCCCTGCTGAACACCATCGCCACCAGCGCCACCACCACGTACATCGCCGGCCACGCGGCCGCCGCCACGTCCCCGGGCGCAGCGCAGCTGATGAAGCTCAACGCCATGGTGCACGGCTTCTCCACCGCCATCTGGTGGTCCGCCGGCCTCCTCGCCCTGGCCGCCCTCGTCGCCTTCGCCCTCATCGACGCCCGCCCGCAGACCGGCGGCGCAGCGCACACCGACGAGGACGCGCCGCCCGTGGCCCTGATGCACTGACAGTCGGCCACAGCGGCACACCGCGGGCGGCGCGCCCGACCGGGAGACACCCTCCGGCCGGGCGCGCCACCGCGACATGGCATGCCCCTTAAGCTCCCCGGGGACAGACAGCGGCCGACCCGCGACGGGAATCCCGGACCCGGCGACGCCCGCCGGTGACGAAGCGCGGACCGTGAGCACTACCGCCGGTGTCCTGGATCCCCGCCGCCCAACAGGCTCCGGGCCTTCCTGCGGCTCGTCCTCATCGAGCACTCCGTCTTCGCCCTCCCCTTCGCCTGCACCGCAACCCTGACCGCGATGTTCCAGGCCGACAGGAAGGTGCACTGGGGCACCCTGCTCATCGTCACCATCGCGATGGTCAGCCTGCGCACCTTCGCGATGGCCGCGAACCGGCTCATCGACCGCGAGATCGACGCACGCAACCCGCGCACCGCCGGTCGCGAGCTCGTCACCGGCGCCGTCTCACTGCGCACCGCCTACACCGGCTCGGCGGTGGCGCTACTGGTCTTCCTCGGCGCCACCGCCTCACTCAACTCGCTCTGCCTGGTGCTCGCGCCGCTCGCCGTGGCGCCGATGGTGGTCTACCCGTACGGCAAGCGGTTCACCGACTTCCCGCACGTGATCCTCGGCCTGGCCCAGGCGATGGGCCCGGTCGGAGCCTGGCTGGCGGTCACCGGCCACTGGTCCTGGGACGCAGTGGTACTGGGCTTGGCGGTCGGCATCTGGATTGGCGGCTTCGACCTGATCTTCGCCTGCCAGGACGTGGCCGCCGACCGCGCCGGGGGTGTGCGTTCCGTGCCGGCCCGCTTCGGCGTCACCGCCGCGCTGCACGGCGCCCGGGCCTGCCACGTGATCACCACCGCCGTGCTGGCCTGGTACGGCGTTTCCACCCACGCCGGTCCGGTCTTCTACGTCGGCCTGGTCGTGGTGATCGGGGCCTTCCTCTACGAGCACTCGATCGTGAAGCCGGGTGACCTGTCCCGGCTCAACCGGGCCGTCCTCACCGTCAACGGCTTCGTCGGCATCTCGCTGTTCGTCTTCGCTCTGCTCGACCTCGTCGTGCGGGGCCTGCGGCTGGGCTGAGGGCGCGGACGGGCCTGCCGGAAGCCCGAAGCGGTTCGGCCGGCGTGTCGGGCTGGTTCAGCGGGCTGACCAGATCGGGCATTCTGCGCGGTGACGGGTGAGGATCAGCACCATGCCGCCCTCCAGCGTCCGGCGGGTACCGGTCGTCCGACAGCAGGCCGCCATCACGCTGAGGGATGGTCCTTGCCCGCTCGGCACCATACGGATGGGGGTCCGGCCAGCTGGCACGAAGACCGGCCGCGCGGGCGGCGGGACAGTGTCGCGGCGGCGGGACTCAGTACCGGAGGCGAGGGCGCGCAGACGGGAGCGGCGGCGGCTACGAGGGGCGGTCATGGCGTCACCCTGGCGCCTGCGTCCGCATCGGTCCCGCTGTACGCGCGGCACGCCGCCGCCGGCTCACCCGTTCGGCCGAGCGATGTCAGAGCCCGCCGGAGGTCCCGGCCGTCGATACGCCGTCGCACCGGGCCGCGGGTTCCGGGTTCGACGGTCCTTCGCGCATGATCAGCCGCAGCCGGGCGGTCACGAGGCGGTCCGCCTCTCCGGGAACCAGCTCGCCCCAACCGCGGGCACTCCACATCGTGGTGAGCAGCTGGGTGCCGAGCAGGCCCAGGACCTCTGCGTCGATGTCGACGCCGGGCCGCAGCTGGGGGGCCGCCTGGTGGAAGGCGCGGGTCAGCATCCGGCGTGCCGCCATCGGGTTCTTCTTGATCTCCTCCAGGAGTTCGGGGTAGCGGGTGGCTTCGCTCATGCCGAACTGCATGACCTCGGCACGGCCTTCCAGGTGGTGGCGCAGCTCGTGTACGCAGGCCAGTAGCCCCTCGATGGTGGTTTCGGGGCTGCTGGCGTCGATCTTGGGTTCGAAGGCGTCGATCTGGGCTGCCGGGCTGAACGCTTTGACTGCTTCCAGGGCGAGGTTGGCCTTGTCGCCGAAGTGCCGGAACAGGGTGACCTCGTTGACACCGGCCGCGGTCGCGATCTCCTTTGTGGTGATCGCGGCCATGCCCTGCTCCCCCGCAAGCGCCAGGAAGGCGGTGAGGATCTTCTTCCGGGTCTGTTCCGCACCCAAAGTTCAGCTCGCTTTCGTTGTCGTGGCAGGCGCCTGGGCACAGTAGTGGGCCCGCCCCACGGCTGACGAGTCCCGTCGTCGGGCATCAGCGGTGCCCAGCGGCCGTGCTGCCCGTCAGCCGAGGACCCGCGTCCCGCGGTTTCCCCGGGAACACGCGCGCCGTGGCCCGCCAGCGCTCGGGCGCCGACCCGGACGAGGGGGCCGCCACCAGCCCACCTCGGACCTAGAACGTGCATGCAGGCACTTGCAAGCCTATGCCGTGGCGAAGGTCGGGTTCGTTTCGGGGATGTCCTCCGCTGTCCGCCGCAACGGCCGCTCGGCGGCTGACGGCGGACAGGCTCGACGCAGGCACTACGTCGGAAGGGGTGTCGGCTGCTCGGCCGGGCGAGGGGTGTCCGCCCGCGCTGATGCCGCGGTTGCGATACCGCCGGACACGTCGGCCGGCGGCACCCCCACTGGTGGGGGCGGACCCAGTCGCAGCCGAGCGGCGAGCCGGCGGTAACGCCCGGCGTTCTACCCGGAGTTCGGCGGCGAGGAGGGTCAGCAGGCTCAGGACGACGGTGGTCCCGCTGGCCAGGACGGCCGGGGCCGTGCCGCGCCAGGCGCGGGCCATGGCGGTGAACCGGTCCTCGGTGAGGTGGAGTTCGTCGCGGTAGCGGGAGACCAGCAGCAGGGCGTAGTCGGTGCCGGCACCGAAGACCAGGACGGACAGGATTCCGGCGGCGGACGCGTCGACCTGGACACCGACCGCCGCGGCCTGTGGTCGCGCATCGGCCGCGCGCCTTAGCGGCAACGGGCGGCGGAGCGTGCGCGACGAACCGGCGCAGCGCCTCGGCACGGCTGGCGGCGGGCGCGATGCCGACGTCTCTGAGGATCGTCTGCAGGGTCCGCGCCGCCATGGGTTGGCCGGCCTGGCGCCCGGGGAGAGTCACCGTCACTTCACGCACTGGCGCAGGGCAGGCTGCGGTGGTCGGTGTTCAGGTAGTCCTGGATCAGGCTGGCGACGTGTTCGGGAACCGGCATGGACGGCTCGCCCAGAACGAGCGGATGCTCGCCAGCAGCCGCACCTGCACCGGATCCTCAAGTGCATCTTCCCCGTGGGTCTCATCCCCTCCGTGCGGCGAAAGAGAGTGGCCTGCTGGTGGGATCAATGTGTAACGTGTTGGGCGGTTCTGTTGTCTCCGATTGAGGTGGATCTTGCGCATCTGAGGTTCGTGCCCTTGCTACCAGCACGGCGTACCCGCCTGTGCTGCCCTGCCGCGGTCGGCTATGCCGGCGGTGGTGGTGTGCATGCGACCTCTGCGCTTCCCTGGTCCCTTCGGATACCCAGGCGATGACACGCGCGTCCGCATCCGCTGTCGGACGTACTGCACTCCCGCCCGCCGTCGTGAGGCCGAGCGCGTGCCACCCTCTCACACTTTTGTCACCACAGGTGACCGACCGTTTCCGGTAGGCGACCACATGACCGCAACCCTTACCGCCAAGAATCTCGCCGCGGGCCACGGCGACCTCCCCCTCTTCACCGGCCTCGACCTGGTCGTGGCACCTGGAGAGGTGATCGGCCTCGTCGGCTCCAACGGGGCGGGCAAGTCCACCCTGCTGCGCCTCCTCTCCGGCATCGACCAGCCCGATCAAGGCCAGGTCCGCACGGCTCCGGTCGGTGCGACCGTCGGCTATCTGCCCCAGGAACCGGACAGGCGTCCGCACGAGAACGTGTACGCCTTCCTCGCCCGCCGCACCGGTGTCGCCGCGGCTCAGCACGCCCTGGACACCGCCTCCCACGCCTTGGCCGACGATGTCGCCGGAGCGGACGAGGCATACGCCACGAGCCTGGAGCGCTGGCTGGCCCTCGGCGGTGCCGACCTCGACGAACGCGCCGAGCACCTCGCCGACGCCCTCGGTCTCGGCATTGGACTGGATCAGGCCATGACCTCACTGTCCGGTGGGCAGGCCGCACGCGCCCAGCTGGCTTCCCTGCTGCTGTCGCGCTACGACGTCTTCCTCCTGGACGAGCCGACCAACGACCTCGACCTGGCCGGGTTGGAGCAGTTGGAGCAGTTCGTGCGCGGGCTGCGCGCGGGCGCGGTCGTGGTCAGTCACGACCGGGAGTTCCTCAACCGCACCGTCACCCAGGTACTCGAGCTCGACCGCGCTCAGCAGCAGGTGCATCTGTTCGGCGGCGGTTACACCGCATATCTGGAGGAACGAGAGCGCGCCAGGCGGCACGCGCGCGAGGAATACGAAGAGTACGCCGAGCGCAAGGCTGCTCTCCAGCAACGCGCGAACATCCACCGGATCTGGGCCGACAAGGGAGTACGCACCGCACAGCGCCGCGGCCGGGACAACAACAAGTTCGCCCGCGGCGCCCGCGTGGAGAACAGCGAGAACATGGCCGCCAAGGCCAAGCAGGCCGAACGGCTCATCGAACGCCTTGAGGAAGTCGAGGAGCCCCGCAAGGAGTGGCAGCTGCGCATGCACATCGCCACCGCCCCCCGCTCCGGCACAGTCGTCGCCACCCTGCGCGACGCGACCTTCCGGCGCGGCGACTTCACTCTCGGGCCCGTCTCGTTGCAGATCGGCTGGGCCGACCGCGTCGCCATCACCGGCGCGAACGGCACCGGTAAGTCCACCCTGCTGAACGCGCTCCTGGGCCGTATCCCACCCATCTCCGGCGACCACGCACTCGGCACTGGCGTGGTGATCGGCGAGGTCGACCAGGCCCGGGCACTGTTTCACGGGAGTGAGGCACTGGTGGACGCCTTCCGGGGCGCGACGCCGTCGACGGAGCCCTCCGAGGTGCGGACCCTGCTGGCGAAGTTCGGGCTGGGCGCCGAGCACGTCCTGCGTCCGGCGGCCACCCTGTCACCAGGCGAGCGAACTCGGGCAGCGCTCGCCCTGTTGCAGGGCCGCAACGTGAACCTGCTGGTACTGGACGAGCCCACCAACCACCTCGACCTCCAGGCCATCGAACAACTCGAATCCGCCCTGGAGTCCTACAGCGGCACACTGCTGCTGGTCTCCCACGATCGCCGACTCCTCGAAACCGTGCGGGTCAGCCGCCGCCTGGAACTGGCCGACGGCACCATCACCGACACCCCTACGTGAGGCGTCCACCGGCCAGCTGCCAGATGCCCTCTCTCTGACAGCACACAGCCGGCAACGCCGTCGAGATGGCCGGCCCCCTGCCGCGATGCCCCCCTGGCCCGGCCGCTGGTGCCCGCGGCCGGGGCAGGGGGGCATGATGACGGCGGTGCTGGCGACGCCCGAAGACCCCTACGCGAAGAGCGTCTGCGGGCGGCCGCCGAAGGCGAAGCAGCGCCACGGAGTACCAGGTGCGCCCCGCCGCGCGGGCGACAGGGCGCCGGCGTCCAGTGGTTGGGACGAGCAGGCGACCGGACGGACTCTCCGGATTCACCGAGCACCCGGTCGGCGGGGGCGGGTTCAGGCGGTTCGGCGGCGCAGGGTGGCGGCTCCCAGGGCGAGGGCGAGGAGGGCGGATCCGGCGACGACGGCGAGGTCGCGGGCCACCGCGGTGTCGGCCATGGCAGTGGTGGTGAGGCGGGTCATCGCGTCGACGGCGTAGGACAGCGGCAGCACGTCGGAGGCCCAGCGCAGCGCCGTGGCCATGGAGTCGCGCGGGACGAAGAGCCCGCACAGCAGCATCTGGGGCAGCAGGACCGCGGGCAGGAACTGGACAGCCTGGAACTCGGTGGCGGCGAACGCCGAGACCAGGAGGCCCAGCGCCGTGCCGAGAAGTCCGTCGGCGACGGCGACGGCGAAGACCAGCCAGGTGGGGCCGGCGATGTGCAGGCCGAGCGGGCCGATGGTGAGTGCGGTGGCGAGGGTCGCCTGGAGCAGGGCGACGGCGCCGAAGGCCAGGGCGTAGCCGAGGAGGAGGTCGAGTTTGCCCAGCGGCATGGTGAGCAGCCGCTCCAGGGTGCCGGTGGTGCGTTCGCGGAGCATGGCGACCGAGGTGACCAGGAACATCACGAGCAGGGGGAAGACGCCGAGCAGGGCGGGGCCGATCCGGTCGAAGGTGGTGGGCTGGGCGTCGAACATGTACTTGAGTAGCACGAGCAGCAGGCAGGGTACGACCAGGAGCAGGGCGAGGGTGCGCGGGTCGTGGCGCAGCTGGGTGAGGACGCGGCGGGCGGTGGCGAGGGTGCGTCGCAGGGCGGGCGACGTCTGCTGGCGGGTGCGGGGGGTGCTCATCGGTCGGCCTCCACCAGTTCGAGGAACGCGCTGTCGATGTCGGTGGTGCCGGTGGCGCGGAGTAGTGCGTCCGGGGTGTCGTGGGCGAGGAGGTGGCCTTCGCGCATCAGCAGCAGGCGGTCGCAGCGGGTGGCCTCGTCCATGACGTGGCTGGAGACCAGCAGGGTGGCGCCGTCGTCGGCGAGTCGGCGGAAGAGTTGCCAGAGGTCTTGGCGGAGCACCGGGTCGAGGCCGACGGTCGGTTCGTCGAGGATCAGCAGTTCGGGGGTGCCGAGCAGGGCGGCGGCGAGGGAGACGCGGGCGCGCTGGCCTCCGGACAGGCGGTCGGTGATGTCGCGTTCGTGGCCGGTCAGGCCGACCTGGGCGATCACCCGGGCGGGGTCGGTCCTGGGTGCGCCGAGGACGGCGGCGAAGTAGTGGAGGTTCTCGGCGACGGTGAGGTCGCCGTAGACCGAGGGGGCCTGGGTGACGTATCCGAGGCGGTGGCGCAGCGCGGGGCTTCCGGCGTCGAGGCCGAGCACCTCGACGCGGCCGGCGGTGAGGCGCTGCACGCCGACGACCGAGCGCAGCAGGGTGGTCTTGCCGCAGCCGCTGGGGCCGAGCAGGCCGGTGATGGTGCCGCGCGGGATGGCGAGGTCGAGGCCGTGGAGGACGGGGCGGCCGCCGCGCTCGACGGTGAGGCCGGTGGTCCGGATCGCGGGGCCGGCGGCGGGTGTGGCTGGCCCCGGAGCAGAATTCATCATGTGATGAGTTTTGCGCTGCCGGGAATGCCGGTCAAGTGGCACGCCCGTGCCGCCAGCCACAATGGACCGGTGAACGGCGCGGAGAACCATGTGGAGAGACAGCGGAAGAGGGTCGGACGGCGCCCCGGGAGCGAGGACACCCGGGGCGCGGTACTGGACGCCGCCCGGGCCGAGTTCGGGGCCCGCGGGTACCAGAAGGCGAGCATGCGGGCGATCGCCCGCGCGGCCGGCGTGGACTCAGCACTGCTGCACCACTACTTCGGCACCAAGGACCGCCTCTTCCTGGCCGCACTCGACTTCCCGGTCGACCCGCGGACCGTCGTGGAGCACGTGCTCACCGGCGAACGCGCCCGCGTCGGCGAACGCGTGGCCGCCTTCGTCCTCGGCCTCTGGGAGCAGCCGGCCGTACGGGACCGACTGCTGGCGCTGCTGCGCACGGCGGCGGCCAGCGAGGAGGTCGCCGCGCTGGTGCGGGGCTTCATGGTGTCCGAGCTCGTGGACCGACTGGCGGGCGAACTCGACCTGGATCAGCCGGCGCTCAGGGTGGAGCTGGTGCTGTCGCAGATCGTCGGGCTGGCGATGGCGCGCTACGTGATCCAGGTGGAGCCGCTCGCGTCCGCGCCCGTGGAACAGCTCGCCCCACTCCTGGCGCGCACCGTGCAGGGATACCTGGCCGAGCCCTGACGGGTGCTGCGGTGGGGGCCTGCCGTGCCACCGGAGCCGGACGGGAAGGCCGGGTGGCCGGCGTCACCCATACTTGCTGGGTGGAGCTGAGCGCGAAGTTGCAGATGAAGGCCGGCCAGCGACTGGCGGTTGTCTCCGGTTCGGATGATGTGCCGTCGATCGCGGCGCCGGACACAGTGACGGCCGAGACACCTGAGACGGCGGATGTGATCGTGGCGTTCGTGCGCACACGGGCGGATCTGGACACCATCGCCGGCGCCGCCGTCGAGGCTGCCCGGCAGGACAAGCTGGCCTGGATCGCCTACCCGAAGGCCGGGAAGCTCGGCACCGACCTGAATCGCGACAGCCTCAGCGCTGCACTCACGGACCGCGGCGTCCGGCCGGTACGGCAGGTCGCCGTCGACGAGGTGTGGTCGGCCCTGCGGTTCCGCCCAATCTGAGCCGGATACCGGCGGCCTGTGCCGCCACGAACCCTCACGCGTGGAATCCCAGGGGCTCGGACCGGGGCCGGACGGCCCTTCGTGATCCGGTGTCGGCGCCGTCAGGGTCAGCGGCATCCACAGGTTCGCGGGGTCTCGGCCAGGAGGTGCTGGGGCAGTCGGATCAGGCGATCGCTCCCGGGATGCGCAACGCCCTGTTGCCCCACGACCGGGGGCGATCGGGGACGCCCTCGGCGGAACGGGCGAAGCCGTTGCGGATGTGGAGACGGGTGTGCGGATCGACTCGACTCGTCGTTCCCTCCCCGGCACACCCGCGCCGCCCGGGCCCTCGTCGAGCGACCGGACGCCGCAGCGTCGGCCGGAACGTGACTATCCGGTGGTGACGTGGACGGCGTCGCCGCCGAGTGCGGTGTAGAGCTCGGTCCAGCGGCGGTCGGTGTCCGTGGGCGGTCTGCCGTCGCAGTACGTCTTCGTGCCGTTGGCGGTGTAGAAGCGCATCATCTCCAGCACCGACTTCGGGTCGGACTTCTCCCGGCCCGTGTACGCGCTGCCGGGGTCCTGGCTCTGGTGCTGGATGCAGCTGGGGGACGGGGTGCCCGCCTGGGCGTCGAACCTGCCGTCCGGCTCGCCGCCGCAGCCGGCCAGGGCGGTGACGGCGGCCAGGGCGGGTACGAGAAGGCGAACTGCTCTGCGTGGGGTGCGGGCGTTCATGGTGGCGGGCCTCCGAGGTGGGACGTCAGATGGTGGCGGGCAGGCTGCGGACGGCCAGTCCGATTCCCACCGTGAGGATGAGCAGGGCGGTCAGCAGTGAGCTGTAGGGGGTGAGGCGGCGCAGGCGGCCGAGGAGCGGCCCGTCGGTGGCGGCGGCGAGGCGGTCGCCCAGGCGGACCAGGAGCAGGCCGACCGCGGTGAGGGTGGCGGCCATGCCCAGGCCGTAGGCGACCACGAGGGCCGCGCCGAACAGGGTCCGGCCGAGCGCGATGGCTCCGAGGAGGACGACGAGCGCCGACGGGCTGGGGACCAGGCCTCCGGCGATGCCCAGGCCGATCAGCCCGCGGCGGCCGGGCGGGGCGTGGTGATGGTGGTGACCGCCGCCGAAGAGGCCGTGGCGGTGCCCGTGGTCGTGATGGTGCCCGTGGTCGTGATGGTGCCCAGCCGGATGATCGTGGTGGTGCCCGTGGTCGTGGTGGTGCCCACCGGCGTGATCGTGGCCGTGGTCGTGGTGGTGGTGCTCGGGGTGGCCGCCGTGGGCGTGGTCGTGCGGGTGGGTGCGGCCGTGGTGCTGGGCCGGGGAGGGGGCCGCCGCCGAGTGGGCGAGTTCCCTGGCCCGCTCCGCCCCGGGCTCACCCGTGTCGTGCGCGTGGTCCGGGAGGGGGTCGGGATGCGGGCCGCCGCGCGCGCGGCGGGTCGCGTCCCGCAGCAGGCCGAGGCCGACGACCGCGACCAGGGCTCCGCTGGCAACGCCGAGCCAGCCCAGGACGAC
>NZ_JBHJWG010000018.1:0-146599 GCF_042266305.1 Kitasatospora sp. NPDC056076 | reverse complement strand
CCCGGTGGCGGTCCGCCGACCGCCACCGGGCCCCCTCCTCCGGCTTCCCGGATCACGGCCTTCCAGTCCTCCCCCGTCACCCGGTCGTCGGGCCGCGCGCCACCGGCACTCGCGCCACCGGTACGCGCGCCACCGGCACTCGCGCTACCGGTACTCGCGCAGCCGGGGCCGCACCCCCAGCGCGGTGAGCGCCACCGCCGCCGCCAGGACGATCGCGCCCAGGGCCGCCGTGGTGCCGTCGAGGTCGCCGTCGGTCGCCGCGAGGGCCGAGTCCATCGCCTTCTGGTTGACGTCGATGGTGTCCTGCATGGCCGCGCCCAACTGCCCGAACTGGTAGTTGGACTGCCCCTCGGCGAGGCCGGTGTTGAGCGTGATCGCGTCCTTGAGCTGCCCCGCGCCGCGCAGCACGCGCATCCGGTGGTCGATCGCCTGGTACTCCTGGAAGGCGCTCAGGACCCGCTCGGCGGCCGCCTGCTCGCCGGGGAAGGTGATGTTGTTCAGCTCGGCGCCCAGGTACCCGCCGAAGGGGACGGTGGAGCGGTCCTGGTGGTGGCGTTCGACGGCGGTCTGCAGCCGGGTGCCGTAGGTGTCCAGGGTCGCCCCGTCGAGGTGGACGATCGCCTGGCTCTGCTCCAGGTAGGCCTGCTCCCACACGGCCGCCCGGCTCGGGTCGATCAGGTAGCGGCTCTCGTCGGCGTTCATGTCGTACGCGACGGCCCGGGAGCGGCTGAGCGCGATCACCGAGTCGTAGGCGTCGCTCTTGGCCGTCACCAGGTGGTCCGAGGTGCGGCCCACCAGGGCCAGACCGGTCACCAGCACCACGCCGGTCAGCAGGGTGACGCCGGCCAGCGCCGGGTTGAACACCCGGTGGTAGCGCACGAGCAGCGCGCGCTGGAGCCCGACCAGCGCGGCGAGGGCGAGCAGTCCGGCGCCGAACAGCCACCACCAGCCGGTGCCCAGGGCGTCGCGCTGCTCGCCGTAGACGCGGTCGACGGTCGCCTCGTTGGCGGCGGTGACCTGGTCGGCGGCGGGCAGGAGTTGGCTGCGCAGCAGGTCGGAGGCCTGCCGGTAGGCGTCCAGGGCGGCGGGCGAGGGCTGGCCGGCCGGGGCCTTGGCCTGCTCCTCCAGCAGCTGGGAGCGGGCCACCAGGGCCTCGTAGCTGCCGAGCCGGCCGAGCACCAGTTGGACGGCGCGCTGCCCGGCCGGGTCGGCGGCGGCCGCCTGGGCGGCCTGCTGGAGGTCGTCGTCGGCCTGGTTGCGGCGCTGCTCGTAGGTGTCCAGGGTCTGCTTGCGCAGCGCGGCGTAGTCCTGGTCGTCGCCGACCAGCAGCAGGTTGGCGGCCTGGGCGTCCATGTCGCTGAGCGCGAAGTAGAGGTCGGCGGCGCGGGTGGCCTGCGGGGCCGCCCGGTGGCCGATGGTGTCGGTGCCGTCCCGGGCGCCGCCGAGCACGGCGGTGGCGGTGGCGCCGAGGCCGATCAGGGCGGCCAGGCTCAGCGCGGTGAGCGCGCGGACCAGGCGCGGGGTGGTCCAGTAGGAGCGGCTGCCGACCGTCCGCAGGCCCTGCCCGAGCCGGGCCAGCGGCCCGGGCGGCAGCCACGGTCCGGACGGCGGCCGCGGCCCGGCGGGTTCGCCGCTCCCGGCCGGTTCCGGGCCGTCGTCCCCTCCGGCGGCCGCCTCCTCCGAGGTGGCCGATCTGCCTGCTGTCGAGGTGGTCATGACCACACGTCCCTTTCCCCCGTGGCACGGTCCGCCGGGGCTCCCGGTGGGAACCGAACACAGAACCGTTTCTCTCCGCCGCGCGACGCTAGTGCCGCGCCACCGGCGGTGGGACGCTCCCTGACGGCTCCTTGACACCGGCGGACGGGGATCTTGACGCTTCCTTAGCACGGGGGTCGCCGGTGGCACCCGGACGGCCCGGCGCGGCGCCCAGCAGCTGCCCGGCCCGGGGCCGTCAGAGCCAGTCGCGGCGCTTGAACACCAGGTACAGCCCGGTGCAGACCAGCGCCATCAACCCGACCGCGAACGGATAGCCGAAGGCCCACTTGAGCTCCGGCATGATCTCGAAGTTCATCCCGTACACCGTGCCGATCAGGGTCGGCGCGAACAGGATGGCCGCCCAGGAGGAGATCTTCTTGATCTCGTCGTTCTGCGCGTGCCCGGCCTCGGCGAGCTGCTTCATCTCCTCGTTCTGCCGCTGCGAGACCAGCGTCGCGTTCACCGTCAGGATGTTCTGCAGCATCTGCCGGAAGCCGTCCACCCGCTCGGCCGCGTAGGTGGCGTGGTCGGCGACGTCCCGCAGGCGGCGCTGGAGCTCCTCGTCGGTGCCGTACTTGCCGAAGCCCGCCTCCAGGCTCCGCATGATCTCCAGCAGCGGCCGGGTGGCCCGCTGGAGCTCGATCACCTCGCGGGACAGCTCGTAGATCCGGCGGGAGACGTGCGGGTCCCCGCCGAACACCTCGGTCTCGATCTCGTCGATGTCGTGCTGGAGCCCGGCGATCACCGGCGCGTAGCCGTCCACCACGGCGTCCAGCACCCCGTACAGCACCGCCTCCGGACCGAGCGCAAGCAGCTCCGGGTCGTCCTCCAGGCGGCGGCGCACCGCGGAGAGGTCCGGGGCCTGCGAGTGGCGCACGGTGATGACGAACTCGGGGCCGACGAACAGGTGGATCTCGCCGAAGTCCACCTCCTCCGCCTCGTCCAGGTAGCGGGCGGCGCGCAGCACCACGAACAGGGTGTCGCCGTAGCGCTCCAGCTTCGGCCGCTGGTGGGCCACGATGGCGTCCTCGACGGCCAGTTCGTGCAGGTTGAACCGGTCCGCGGCCTCCAGCAGCTGCGCCTCCGCCGGGCGGAACAGCCCGATCCAGGCCATCGTGCCGGGCCGGTCGGGCAGTTCGCGGTAGATCGCGGCGAGGTCGGCGGGCGCGTCCGTGCGGCGGCCGTCGCGGTAGACCGCCGCGTCCACCAGGGAACGCTCCAGCGCCCC
Source organism: Kitasatospora sp. NPDC056076 (assembly GCF_042266305.1). Lineage (NCBI taxonomy): Bacteria > Bacillati > Actinomycetota > Actinomycetes > Kitasatosporales > Streptomycetaceae > Kitasatospora > Kitasatospora sp. NPDC056076. The sequence goes on along the minus strand of NZ_JBHJWG010000018.1, from coordinate 143,616 downwards.
CGGCTCGACCGGCTGGTCCGGGCGCGGGTCCATCGAGTGCTCGGGCGCGGACCGGGGGTCGACGGGCCGGCGCTCGGCCGTCGGACGGGAGAACGGACGCCTGCTCGCGCGCACGGCGCGCACACGCCAGTCGGACATGCGGGGAACCTCCACGGTGGGTGCCCGGCCACCGCCGTGCTCGGCACGGTGGGCCGGAGGCGCCCGGCCCGCCGCCACGCGCACGGCGCGACCGGCAGCGCGCCCCGCCGGTGGCGGGGTCAGCCCTGCGCGGGAGCCGTACGGGAGGAGGAGTGCCGGGGGCCGCGAATCCTGCGGGACAACCGGGGGCGGGGCCGACTTCGACCCGTACTACTGCACTCCACGGCTCTCACCTCCTCGAATCCGCGCGCCCCGGGGGACGCCGACGCAACCCCACCCGATGTTAGTACCCGCACGACCGACCCTCTCCACCGCCCCTCTCCACCACCCTTCCGACCGGACCCACCGGCGGCCCCGAGGCCGTCCGGCCCGGGCCTCAACGGACTTACGCCGTCGGCCCGTTCGTCCAGCTGGAACGATTACGGTCCGACGCCGCCACCACTACGCTACGTCGCATGAATTCTTCGGAGACGGCCCCCGGGCGGGGCACGGCGGTGGTGATCGGCGGCGGGCTGGCCGGCGTGGTGGCGGCCTGGGCGCTGCGGGGGCGCGCCGAGCGGATCGTCGTGGTGGAGCGGGACCGGTACCCGGACACGCCGGCGTTCCGGGCCGGGGTGCCGCAGGGCCGGCACGCACACCTGGTGCTGGAGGCGGGGCACCGCGCGCTGGAGGAGCTGATGCCCGGCATCAAGCAGGAGTTGACCGACGCGGGCGCGCACCGGGTCTCCACCTCGGGCGACCTCCGGTGGCTCAGCTCCGCCGGCTGGATGGCCGACTACCCGGCCCGGCTGGCCTTCCTCTCCTGCACCCGGCCGGTACTGGACAAGGTGGTGCTGGACCGGGTCCGCACCGAACCGTCGATCGAGTTCCTGGAGGGCACCGACGTGGTCGGCCTGCTCGGCTCGGCGCAGCGGGTCACCGGGGTGAAGGTCCGCGAGCGCGGCCGGGAGCGCGGGGACGTCCAGGGGCGCGGCGAAGTCCGGGAGATCCCGGCCGAGTTGGTGATCGACGCGGCCGGCCGCTCGACCTCGGTGCCGAAGTGGCTCGGCGAACTGGGCCGCCCGGTGCCGGAGGAGCGGGTGGACGCGGGCGTCGCGTACGCCTCCCGGCTGTTCCACCGCCCGCCCGGCGTCGACCTCGGCCACCAGGCCGTCTACCTCCAGACCAAGGCCCCGGACAAGCCCCGGATGGGCGTCCTGCTGCCGGTCGAGGGCGACCGCTGGATCGTGAGCCTGGCCGGGATGCGCGGCGCGGAGCCCGCGCCCGGCACCGAGGGCTTCACCGAGCACCTGTCCCGGCTGCGCGACCCGGCCCTCGCGGAGATGCTGCGGGGCGCCGAACCGGCGGGCGAGGTGCGCGGCTTCCTGCCCGGCCCGGGCGTACGGCGGCACTACGAACGCGGCGCCCCGGACGGCCTGGTGGCGGTCGGCGACGCCGCGAGCACCTTCAACCCGGTGTACGGGCAGGGCATCACCGTGTCGCTGTTCTGCGCCCAGGTGCTGCGCCGCACGGCCGCCCGGCACGGCGGCGTCGGGCCCGCCACCGCCCGTGACGCGCGCCGGGAGATCGCGGCGGTGTCCAAGACCGCGTGGATGATGTCCAGCGCCGAGGACGTCCGCTTCGCCGCCACCACGGGCGGGCCCTCGGGCGCCCTGATCAGGCTCCAGCACCGCTACCTGGACAAGGTGCTCCGGGGCGCCACCCACAACCCCGAGATCACGGCGGCCTTCCACGAGGTGCTGTCGCTGGTCGCGCCACCGACCCGGCTGTTCCACCCGGCGGTGGTGGCCGCCGTGCTGCGCGGCTGACGGCCCGCGCGGACGCACCCGCCAAGCGGACGCACCCGTTAATTCGGGTGCGTCCGGACCGGCCGCCCGTTACCCTGGCCGACATGTCTACGCCCCGCATCTCCTAGCTGACGGACCGCCTCCACGCCACCCGTCTGTCCGCTAGTCGTTTCGGAGCGTTACCCCATGATCACCACCCGTGGTGTCGACGTGCGCGTCGGCGCCCGTCTGCTGCTGTCCGACGTCACCCTGCACATCGCCCCCGGCGACCGGATCGGCCTGGTCGGCCGCAACGGCGCCGGCAAGACCACCCTGCTCTCCACCCTCGCCGGGCACCTGCCCCCCGCCGCCGGTACGGTCACCCGCACCGGACCTGTCGGCTACCTCGCGCAGGACTCCCGCGCCGCCGACCCGGCCGTCACCGTCACCGACCGCATCCTGTCCGCCCGCGGCCTGGACACCGCCGTCCGCGCGCTGCGCGACGCCGAGCGGGCCATGGCCGTGGCCGGCTCCGCCGCCGAGGAACGCCGGGCGATGGACGCCTACGCGCGCGCCGACGCCGCGTTCCAGTCCCGCGGCGGCTACCCGGCCGAGGCCGAGGCCGCCCGGGTCGCGGCCGGGCTCGGGCTGCCCGCCCGGATGCTGGACGCCCCCGTCGGCACCCTCTCCGGCGGCCAGCGCCGCCGGGTCGAACTGGCCCGCATCCTGTTCGCCGACCACGGCACCCTGCTGCTGGACGAGCCCACCAACCACCTGGACGCCGACTCGGTCGGCTGGCTGCGCGGCTTCCTCGCCACCCACCGGGGCGGACTGGTGCTGATCAGCCACGACCTCGACCTGCTGGCGGAGACCGTCAACCGGGTCTTCCACCTGGACCAGCAGCGCGCCGCGCTCGACGTCCACAACACCGGCTGGCGGGCCTACCTGGCCCAGCGTGCGGCAGACGAGCGCCGCCGCACCCGGGAACGGGCCAACGCCGAACGCAAGGCCGCCGCCCTGCACGCCCAGGCCGACCGGATGCGGTCCAACGTCGCCACCGCGACCAGCGCCCGCAGCATGGCCCGGCGCGCCGACCGGATGCTCGCCGAGCTGGAACCCGTACGGCAGACCGAGCGCGCGGCGCGCATCCGGCTGCCCGAGCCCGCGCCCTGCGGCCGGACCCCGCTCGGCGCCGTGAGCCTGGCCAAGGCCTACGGCGGCCGGACGGTGCTGAGCGGCCTGGACCTCGCCGTGGAGCGCGGCAGCCGGACGGTCGTGCTCGGCCTCAACGGCGCCGGCAAGACCACCCTGCTGCGCGTCCTGGCGGGGCGGGAACGCCCGGACTCCGGCCGGGTCGTCGCCGGCACCGGCCTGCGGCTCGGCTACTTCGCCCAGGAGCACGACACCCTGGACCCCGCGCTCAGCGTGCGCGACAACCTGGCCGCGGCCGCGCCCGAGCTGACCGACGGCGAACTGCGGACCGTCCTCGGCGCGTTCCTGTTCCGCGGGGACGACGCCGACAAGCCGGCCGGCGTGCTGTCCGGCGGCGAGAAGACCAGGCTGGCGCTGGCCGCCCTGGTCCACTCCGGCGCCAACGTGCTGCTGCTGGACGAGCCGACCAACAACCTCGATCCGGCCTCCCGGGCCGAGGTGCTGGCCTCGGTCGGCACCTACCCGGGCGCGATCGTGATGGTCACCCACGACCCCGGTGCCATCGAGGCGCTCCGGCCGGACCGGGTGCTGCTGCTGCCGGACGGCGACGAGGACCTCTGGCACGACGAGTACCTGGACCTGGTCACCCAGGCCTGAGCCACCACCCCCGCCCGTAGCGGTCCGCCGGTCCCCGGCGGGCCGCTACGGCCTGCGCGCCTCGGCCGACCGGAGAAAGGGAGGCGGTCGTGGCCATTGACGGCGGACCCGGCCACCCGGATCCTCTCCCCTACGGCCCGGCCGCCGGCCCCGGCCGCACCGACGATCCGGGGGTGGTCACCGATGGCGAACCAGTTGGCGGACGAGCGGATGCCGACATCACTCAAGTGGGTGGTAGCGGGGGTCTGGCTGCACGCCGTCGGCAACAGCGCGGCTGGGATCTTCCTCCTCGCACTGATCCACGGCCAGCACGGTGAAGGCGTCGCCATGGTGACGTTCATCGCCTTCCTCTCGATCCTGATCGGCGTCCTGCTCGGCACCTGCGCGGCCCTGGCGCCGGGTGGGGCCCGGTGGACCCGGAGGACCGTACTGGTGATCGAGTGGCTCGCGATCGTCAGCGGCGTGATCCAGCTCTTCTCCGGCTCGATCATCTCGCTGGCCGGCATCGCGATCGCGGGCATCATCGTCCGGGCGTACAGCTCCGCCGAGGCCAAGGAGTGGTTCACGGTCTGAAGGGCCGATCGTCGTCACCGGTCGCTGAGCGCGATCCTGCCGATCACGCGCAACAGCCGGCCGCGCTCCGGCCCGTCCGCTCCGACGGACCGCGGGCGTCTGGAGACGCATTGCGGAGTCCCCGAGACGCATTGCTGATTCCAAGGCGGGAACCCCGTCCTACCGTGGAAAGCACACGGGGAGCCCACCCGGAACCATGAACGGTGCGGGAGGACCGATCCGTTCCTGACACCCCTTCACCAAGAGGAGCATCATGCGAATCGGCACGCGCGTCATCGGAACCGCCCTGGCCGGAGCCCTCCTGGCCGTCGGAGGCGCATCCCAGGCCATGGCACAAGCGAAGTACAACGCGTCGACATCGCTCTCCAACGGGCGCCTCAGCACGTCCATCTCCCAGGAGGACAAGACCCAGCCCGACGGGTCCGCCTTCTGGCAGCTGCAGGACGTCTACGAGAAGACCGGCGGCGGCACCATCACCGCACAGTTCGGGTTCAACTACCACGGCTACTCCTACAACCGCGACTGGAGCGACCAGTCCGTCAACCAGACCAAGGACGCGTGGTTCTGGGACCTCGGGTTCAACGACTGCCAGAACGTGATCGGCTGGATGGCCGTCAAGGGCCAGAACACGTTCTACAACGCGCCCGTCACCATCTGCTAGCAGCTTCCCGCCGTCACGATGGGCCCGCGCCCAAGGGCGTGGGCCCATCGCCGTGCCCACTGGAGTGCCACCAGCATGATCCGCGCGATCCTCCACCACGAGCCGGGACTGCTCTGGACCGTCCTGGCGGCTCTGATCGGCGCCGCCGCCCTCTCGGCGGCCGTCGCCGGACGGCGCTCGGCCCCGAGGCCGCTGTCCGCGCTCGCCGGAGCGTCCACCGCCCTGGTGCTCGTCGCCACCCTCTACCCCGTGCACCCCGACGCACCGGCCCCGCTCCGCTGCACCGCCGGGCTCGACCTGACGGGTGCGATGTCGGGCACCCAGGGCCTGATGAACATCGCCCTGTTCGTCCCGGCCGGCTTCTTCACCTCCCGCCTCGTTCGACGGCCCGTCAGCACCGGCATCGCCCTTACGCTGCTCTCCGCCGCCGTCGAGGCGACCCAGGCCCTGACCCCCGGCATCGGCCGCAGCTGCGATTCCGCCGACCTGTGGGACAACGCGCTCGGGGCCGTGCTCGGCTGTGGCCTCGCGTACCTGTGGAGCCGCCGGACGGGCGACCGGCCGCTGGGCACCACCAGGCGCGAGCTCGCGCGCGGGGCGGTCGCCCTCGTGGGCGGAGCCGCAGTGATCGCGGCCGTCCTGGTGCCCTCCGTGACGGTCGTCGCACCCGACCCCACGGAGAACACCGCGGCCGGACCGGCCCAGCGGGCCGCCGCCACCAAGGCGTTCCGGGAGTTCTTCGGGTCGGCCGCCGACATCGCGTCCGTCCAGTACGTCGAAGGATCCTCCGGCCACCCCGGGACGGTCAGCGTCACCGGCCGGCAGGGCAGCCTCGAACTGGCGTGGCCGGGCGGCGAACCGGCCTCCGGGCTCGTCGGGCCGACCCCCGACCAGGCACCCGGCGAGGTCACCGACGACGTCGCGGTCGACGCCGCCACCCGCTTCGCCCGGACCCACTTCCCCTGGGCCCTCACCGACAGCTACCCCAGCACCGACCCCCAGCCCAATTCCGGCGGCGCCAGGACCGTCCAGTGGCGTTCCCGTGTCGACGGCGTCCTCATGCCGATGCGGCTCGACCTGCTCGTCACCGGCAACGGCCGGGTCAGTTCGTTCTCCGCCCGGCACGTCGACCCCCCCCCCCCCCCCCAAGCGGCCCGGCCCCGGGCGCCCCCCCCGGGGCCCGCCCCGGGGTTCGCGCCTGCCGCTCGGCCGGTTTGCTGGCGGAGCGGCCCGGGAACCCGGTAGGGTCACCGAGCGTTGCGAACAGTGACCGGACGGCGACACGCTGCTGAGCGTGCGCCGGAGCACCGGCTGTGCGCCGCTCCGGATCGGGTCCCGACGGAGCGATGTGCCGGGCGAGGGGGTGCGGCTAGCATGACCGGGGTAGCGGTGGGCAGTACGCGAGTGCCCGCACCGGGCGGCAGGCAGGCGACAGGAGGGCGAGCCCCGATGCAGAAGGCGAAGATCCTCCTGGTCGACGACCGGCCGGAGAACCTGCTGGCGCTGGAGGCGATCCTCTCCGCCCTGGACCAGACGCTGGTCCGCGCCGCCTCCGGCGAGGAGGCGCTCAAGGCGCTGCTGACGGACGACTTCGCGGTGATCCTGCTGGACGTCCAGATGCCCGGGATGGACGGCTTCGAGACGGCCGCCCACATCAAGCGCCGCGAGCGCACCCGGGACATCCCGATCATCTTCCTGACCGCGATCAACCACGGCCCGCACCACACCTTCCGCGGCTACGCGGCCGGCGCGGTGGACTACATCTCCAAGCCCTTCGACCCGTGGGTGCTGCGCGCCAAGGTCTCGGTCTTCGTCGACCTGTACGTCAAGAACTGCCAGTTGAAGGAGCAGGCCGCGCTGCTGCGGCTGCAGCTGGAGGCGGGCGGCGGCGAGCCGTCCCTGGGCGGGGCGCTGCTCGGCGAGCTGTCCGCGCGGCTGGCGGCGGTCGAGGAGCAGGCGGAGGCGCTGGGCAAGCAGCTGGACGGGGCCGAGGACGCCGGGGTGGCCGCCACCGCGGCGCACCTGGAGCGCAAGCTCGCCGGACTGCGCCGGGCCCTCGACGCGATGCGCCCCGGTACGCCGTAGGTCGGCCGCCGGACGTTCACCCGTCCGGGTGGTTTGCTGCTGCACCCGGGTGAAACCGGGTCAGCGTGACGGTGTGTCTGCGACACGGCCCGGTGCCCGGGCTCGGCCGCGTGGGCGCTGGTCCCCCTCCCCGGTAGGCTGCTGACCCATGGCCACTCGTACGCCCGGAAACGCCGCACGCAAACCGAGTCCGGGACCGTCCAAGAAGGCCGCGGCCAAGGCCCCGGGCAAGCCGCCCGCCAAGAAGGCGGCCGCCCGCCGGGCCCCCGCGAAGAGGACGGCGGCCAAGCCGGCCCCGCCGCCCCCGCCGCGCCGGGGGTTCGTGATGGGCGCCCTCAACGCCCTCGCCAGCCCGATCGCCGCGATCTTCCGCGGCTTCGGCGACGGCGCCAAGAACCTCCACCCGGACCACCGCAAGGACGGCATCGGCCTGCTGCTGTTCGGCCTGGCGCTGGTGGTCGCGGCCGGCACCTGGTTCAGCTCGGAGGGCTGGCTGAACGGGGCGGCCACCGCCGTGGTGTCCGGGCTGTTCGGGCGGCTCGACGTGCTGGTGCCGTTCCTGCTGGCCGGGATCGCCATCCGGCTCTGGCGCCACCCGGAGCTGCCGGAGGCCAACGGCCGGATCGTGATCGGGCTGAGCACGCTGCTGATCGGCGTCCTCGGCCTGGTCCACATCGGCTGCGGCGCGCCCACCATGGGCAGCGGCGCCTCCCGGATAAGGGCGGCCGGCGGGATCATCGGCTGGGCCGCCTCCACCCCGATGATGGCCGCCGCCGGCGCGGTCCTGGCCGTGCCGCTGCTCCTGCTGCTGGCCTTCTTCGGCTTGCTGGTGGTCACCGCCACCCCGGTCAACCGGATCGGCGAGCGGGTGCGCGGGCTCGGGATACGGCTCGGCGTGGTCGAGCCGGGGCCCGAGGACGAGCTGCGCTGGGGGCGCACGCCGGGGTACGAGCCGTCCACCGAGCCGCCGGAGGACGCCGACCCCGAGGCGCTGCCCTACACCGTCGACACCGACGGTGACGGCCCCCACGACGAGGTGGCCGCCCGGCGGCGCCGCCGTCGGCGCAAGCAGTCCGCCGAGGACGACGAGGGGCAGCCGGAGGCCGTCGGCCGCATCTCCCTGGACAAGGAACCGGCGGACCAGGAGCCGCTGGACCCGTACGCCACCCGCGACCTGGCCGCCGGCGCCGCCGCCGACCTGGACGGCGCCCTGGTCTACGGGGTGCCCGCCTCCTCCGCCGTGGCGGACATGATGCACCAGGTCAAGGACCTCACCGCGGCGCCGGAGGAGCCCGCCGTCCCGGCCGCCCGCAGCGGCGGCCCGGGGGCGCCCGCGGAGCACGGCCCGGCACCGGTGCGGATGGAGCAGCTCCAGCTCGGCGAGGGGATCACCTACGCGCTGCCCTCGCTCGACCTGCTGGAGCGCGGCGGCCCGGCCAAGGCCCGCAGCGCCCTCAACGACGAGGTGGTGGCCCAGCTCACCGGCACCTTCGCCGAGTTCAAGGTCGACGCGAAGGTCACCGGCTTCACCCGCGGCCCGACGGTCACCCGCTACGAGGTCGAGCTCGGCCCGGCCGTCAAGGTGGAGCGGATCACCGCGCTCGCCAAGAACATCGCGTACGCGGTGGCCAGCCCGGACGTGCGGATCATCAGCCCGATCCCGGGCAAGTCCGCGGTCGGCATCGAGATCCCCAACCGGGACCGCGAGATGGTCAACCTCGGCGACCTGCTGCGCTCGCGCACGGCCGCCGAGGACACCCACCCGATGGTCGTCGGCATGGGCAAGGACGTCGAGGGCCACACCGTGATGGCCAACCTCGCCAAGATGCCGCACATCCTGGTGGCCGGCGCGACCGGTGCGGGCAAGTCCTCCTGCATCAACTGCCTGATCACCTCGATCCTCGCCCGGGCCACCCCGGACGAGGTGCGGATGGTGCTGGTCGACCCCAAGCGGGTCGAGCTGACCGCGTACGAGGGCATCCCGCACCTGATCACGCCGATCATCACCAACCCCAAGAAGGCCGCCGAGGCCCTCCAGTGGGTGGTGCGCGAGATGGACCTGCGCTACGACGACCTGGCGGCCTTCGGCTTCCGGCACGTGGACGACTTCAACGCGGCGGTGAAGGCCGGCAAGGTCACCCCGCCGCTGGGCAGCGAGCGGGAGCTGCGGCCGTACCCGTACCTGCTGGTGATCGTCGACGAGCTGGCCGACCTGATGATGGTCGCGCCGCGCGACGTCGAGGACTCGGTGGTCCGGATCACCCAGCTGGCCCGGGCGGCCGGCATCCACCTGGTGCTCGCCACCCAGCGGCCCTCGGTGGACGTGGTGACCGGCCTGATCAAGGCCAACGTGCCGTCCCGGCTGGCCTTCGCGACCTCCGCGATGGCCGACTCCCGGGTCATCCTGGACCAGCCCGGCGCCGAGAAGCTGATCGGCAAGGGCGACGCGCTGTTCCTCCCGATGGGCGCGAGCAAGCCGGTCCGCATGCAGGGCGCGTTCGTCACCGAGGCGGAGATCGCCCGGGTGGTGCAGCACTGCAAGGACCAGCTGACCGCCGTCTACCGGGACGACGTGACGGTCGGGGGCGGGCCCAGGAAGGAGATCGACGAGGAGATCGGCGACGACCTGGACCTGCTGATCCAGGCGGCCGAGCTGGTGGTCTCCACCCAGTTCGGCTCGACCTCGATGCTCCAGCGCAAGCTCCGGGTCGGCTTCGCCAAGGCGGGCCGGCTGATGGACCTGATGGAGTCGCGCGGGATCGTCGGCCCGAGCGAGGGCTCCAAGGCCCGCGACGTGCTGGTGAAGCCGGACGAGCTGGACGGCGTGCTGGTGATCCTGCGGGGCTGAGCGGGGCCGTGGGGCCGGGCGTGCCCGCGGGCCGGGCACCGGCCCCGCAGGGCTGACGGATCGTGCCCTCCGGGTGGATTCACTCGTTCGGAGGAGGGTAGGCGCGGTGCGGGGAACCGAATGTGCGTACGCGGCGTCACTGGCCGGGAAGCGCACTCCGGCCTCCCCGGCGCGCCCTCGCTGACGACCGTTCAGCGGGGGGCCGGCGCCCGGCCGGGGCGGGTACGCGCATTCGGGCCCGTTCCGCTTGAGAAACGATCCACCCACGCCCCTAGACTGTTCTCCAGCAGGTGGCCATCCGCTCGAAAGGCGTGCCCCGTGACCATCGGCAAGTCCTCCGACCGCGAGAACGCCCCGTCGTCCGTCGAGCCGACCGACGACGTGGTGCAGGCGGCCGATGCCCCGAGCATCGGCCGGGTGCTGTCCGCCGCCCGGATCGAGGCGGGACTCACGGTGGACCAGGTGAGTACCGCCACCCGTGTCAGGGTGCCGATCGTCCATGCCATCGAGGAGGACGACTTCGACCGCTGCGGCGGCGACTTCTACGCCCGCGGGCACATCCGCGCGATCGCCCAGGCGGTCGGCGCGGACGGCGAGGCCCTGGTCGCCCGCTACGACGCCGCGCACGGCGGCTCACCGGCCTCCAAGCGCCCCGCCACCCAGCTGGTGGACAGCGGCCCGATCAAGGTCCCCGGCCGCAGCCGGCCGAACTGGGCGGCCGCCATGGTCGCCGCGATCGTCGCGGTGGTCGCGCTGATCGGCTTCAACCTGGTCAGCGGCAAGAGCGGCCACGGCACCACCGGCTCGGCCAGCGCGCCGCTGCCCAGTGGCTCCGGCACCGGCTCGGTCGCCCCGGTCACGCCGACCGTCCAGCCGCCGGCGCCCGCGCCGAGCGCCGCCGCGATCGCCGCCGTCCCGGCCGACAAGGTCACCGTGAAGCTGGTCGCCGAGGGCACCAGCTGGGTCTCCGCGACGGACGGCAGCGGCAAGTCGCTGTTCCAGAACAACATCAGCGACGGCCAGGACCAGACCTTCACCGACCCCAAGCAGATCAAGCTGGTGCTCGGCAACGGCGGGGCCGTGCACGCGTACGTCAACGGCAAGGACCTCGGCGTCCTCGGCAAGGACGGCCAGGTGGTGCACGTCACGTACACCCCCGGCGACCCGCAGGCGGGCTGACCACAGGGCCCGTCGAGGGCCGTCGATGATCAGCTGATTCGTGGCACGCGGCCTCCGGGGCGAACGGCACCGGAGGCCGCGCGTTAATCTTGGCCCTATGCCTGAACGCCGCACTGTCGCCCTTGTCACGCTCGGATGCGCCCGCAACGAGGTGGACTCCGAGGAACTCGCCGGGCGACTGGAAGCCGACGGCTGGTTGCTCGTCGACGACGCCGCCGAGGCCGATGTCGCCGTCGTCAACACCTGCGGCTTCGTCGAGGCCGCCAAGAAGGACTCCGTCGACGCCCTGCTGGAGGCCAACGACCTCAAGGGGCACGGCCGCACCCAGGCCGTCGTCGCGGTCGGCTGCATGGCCGAGCGGTACGGCAAGGAGCTCGCCGACGCGCTGCCGGAGGCCGACGGGGTGCTCGGCTTCGACGACTACTCCGACATCTCCGACCGCCTGCAGACCATCCTCTCCGGCGGCCACCACGCCCCGCACATCCCGCGCGACCGCCGCAAGCTGCTGCCGATCAGCCCGGCCGAGCGGCAGTCCGCCGCCGAGGCCGTCGCGCTGCCCGGCCACGGCGCCGAGGCCGCCGCCGAGCCGATCACCGACCTGCCCGACGGCCTCGCCCCGGCCTCCGGCCCGCGCACCCTGCGCAAGCGGCTGGACGACAGCCCGGTCGCCTCGGTCAAGCTCGCCTCCGGCTGCGACCGGCGCTGCTCCTTCTGCGCCATCCCCGCCTTCCGCGGCTCCTTCATCTCCCGCCGCCCCTCCGACGTGCTGCAGGAGGCCCAGTGGCTGGCCGGGCAGGGCGTCCGCGAGATCGTCCTGGTCAGCGAGAACAACACCTCGTACGGCAAGGACCTCGGCGACATCCGGCTGCTGGAGACCCTGCTCGGCGAGATCTCCGCGATCGAGGGCGTCGAGCGGGTGCGGGTCTCCTACCTCCAGCCGGCCGAGATGCGCCCCGGCCTGATCGACGCGATGACCGGCACCGCCGACGTGCTGCCGTACTTCGACCTGTCCTTCCAGCACTCGGCGCCGGCCGTGCTGCGCCGGATGCGCCGCTTCGGCTCCACCGACCAGTTCCTCCAGCTGCTCGGGACCATCCGGGACAAGGCCCCGCAGGCCGGCGCCCGGTCCAACTTCATCGTCGGCTTCCCCGGTGAGACCGAGGAGGACTTCGCCGAGCTGGAGCGCTTCGTCACCGAGGCCGGGCTGGACGCGATCGGCGTTTTCGGCTACTCCGACGAGGACGGCACCGAGGCGGCGACCTACGACGGCAAGCTGCCCGAGGACGTCGTCGCCGACCGGCTGGCCCGGCTCAGCCGGCTCGCCGAGGAGATGACCGCCCAGCGGGCCGAGCAGCGGATCGGCACCGAGGTCGAGGTGCTGATCGAGTCGATCGAGGACGGCGTGGTCGAGGGCCGCTCCGCCCACCAGGCCCCGGAGACCGACGGCCTGACCACCCTGCACGGCGTCGAGGACCCGCGGATCGGGCAGTTCTGGCGGGCCACCGTGGTGGCCAGCGAGGGCGTCGACCTGATCGCCGAGGCGCTGGAACAGGTGCGCCGGCCCGCGACGTCGGGGGCCGAGGCTCCGGGAGCCGGGGAATGACCAAGGGGCCCGGGGCCCCGGCCGCGGCCCACCCGGGCAGACCGGCGGCCGCGGTTCCGCCGGCGCCGGGGGTCTGGAACATCGCCAACGTGCTCACCATGGTCCGGGTGCTGCTCGTCCCGGTCTTCGTGGCCCTGCTGTTCGCCGACGACGGGCACAACCCCAAGTGGCGCGCGGTCGCCTGGGCGGCGTTCGCGATCGCGATGATCACCGACCTGTTCGACGGCGAGATCGCCCGCCGCAAGGGCCTGGTCACCGACTTCGGCAAGATCGCCGACCCGATCGCCGACAAGGCGATCATGGGCTCGGCGCTGATCGGCCTCTCCGTCCTCGGCGACCTGGCCTGGTGGGTCACCGTGGTGATCCTGGCCCGCGAGCTCGGCATCACCCTGATGCGCTTCTGGGTGATCCGCTACGGCGTCATCCCGGCCAGCCGCGGCGGCAAGCTCAAGACGCTGACCCAGGGCACGGCGGTCGGCATGTACGTGCTGCCGCTGACCGGCTGGCTGGCCACCGGGCGGGCGGTCCTGATGGCCGCGGCGGTGCTGCTGACCGTCGCCACCGCGCTGGACTACATCGGCCAGGCGCTGCGCCTGCGCCGCGAGGGCACGGCCGCGGAGCGCGCGGACCGCTGACGGACGGAGGGGGCCGGGGTGACGGACCACGAGCTGTACGGGCTGGCCGAGCGGGCGCACGCGGCGCTGCGGGCCGAGGGCGGCACGCTCGCCGTCGCCGAGTCGCTGACCGGCGGGCTGCTGGCCGCCGCCCTGGTGGACGTCCCGGGGGCGTCCGCGACCTTCCGCGGGTCGGTCACCGCGTACGCGACCGAGGTGAAGGCCTCGGTACTCGGTGTGGACGAGGGCCTGTTGGACGTGTACGGTCCCGTGCACCCGGTGGTGGCCCGACAGATGGCCGAAGGCGTGCGCGGGTTGCTGGGGGCCACGTACGGGCTCGCGACGACCGGCGTGGCCGGTCCGGAGCCGCAGGACGGGCAGCCGGTGGGCACGGTACACCTGGCGGTCGCCGGTCCGGGGGGAACTCTGGTCAGTTCGCCCCTGCTGTCGGGCGCCCGTGCCACAATCCGTCACGGAGCGGTGACCGCCGCACTGGAGCTGCTCGTCGGCCGGCTCGCTCGATGACGGCCCGCGGGCGGATCTCCACCGAACCGAGATCTGCCGAACCCGCGCACGGGGTATGACACAGCTGGAGGATCGTGTTACATCCAACGGCCTGGTTGGGCAGAAACCAGGTGGCGAACGAGTTGCGTGACGGTGGCGGGGCGGGCCGAGTCGGGTACCACGAGGGGCCCGCGAACCCGGGTACGACACCGGCACGAGGAGGGGGACGGCCTTGCAGCCCACAGTGAACACGACCAGGGTCCCCGCACGCGAAGCGGGCAAGGCGGTACGGTGGGGGCGTGACATCTCGATCCGCAGTCCGAGGAGGGAGGCACCGATGATCCTGCTCCGTCGCCTACTGGGCGATGTACTGCGTCGGCAGCGCCAGCGCCAGGGCCGCACACTCCGCGAGGTGTCGGCGGCCGCCAGGGTTTCGCTCGGGTACCTCTCCGAGGTCGAGCGGGGACAGAAGGAGGCCTCTTCGGAGCTGCTCTCCGCCATCTGCGACGCACTCGACGTCCGGATGTCCGAGGTCATGCGCGAGGTCAGCGACGAACTGTCGCTCGCCGAACTTGCGGCGATGGCCACCCTCTCCGAAGGTGATCTGCTGAGGCCGGTGCTCGAACCGGTTCCGCTGCCCGCCCCCGGCGCCGACCGGGCGAACATGTCGCCCAAGGCCGCCGCGATGGACGTGGTCGCTGCCTGACCCGGCCTCGCACCTCCCGGGTGCCCGTCCCACGACGGGCCCGAGGAACCCCGGGGCGAGCGGAGGAGGGCGGTCGTGCGGAGACTCGCGACGGTGTGCGCGGTGGCCCGAATACGGCTGCGGCGTCTGATGCCCTGGCCGGCCCGTTGGGTCCTGCTGGCACTCGCGGGCGGGCTCGCCTGGTGGCTGGTGGCCGTCCGGGGACAGCTCGCCGACGGCGCGGTGCTCGGCCTGCTGGCGGCCGGCGGCTGGGGACTCGGTCTGATCCCGGTCCATGCCGACCGGAACGCGACCGGACCGGCCCGGCGCCCGCAGGGGCACGAGGAGGCCGTGGGCCGGGTGGAGGCGCAGCCTCCGCCGATCGGGTGAATCGACGTGGCCGGAGGCCGCGGGGTCGTTGACTCCGCGGCCTCCGGCGCTCTTCCGGCACTCCTCAGGGGCGCAGCCGGAGCCCGCGGGGGGTGGCGTGGAAGCCGGCCTCCTCCAGGGCGCGGCCGAGCTCGGAGCCCAGGGCCGGCCCGCCGTTCGCCCGCTCGACCGTGACGCTGCCGAGCGCGCCCGCGCGGACCGCCCCCGCGAGCGCCCCGGTGGCCAGGGCCAGGGTCGCGTCGTCCTCCGGCCAGGCCAGCAGGGACTTGCCGCCCCGCTCCACGTACAGCGCGAGTTCACCGTCCACCAGGACCACCAGGGCGCCCGCCTTGCGGCCCGGGCGGTGCGCCTTGGCGTCCGCGGCACCCGCGGCGGCGGGCGGTTCGGGCCAGGGCAGCGCGGCGCCGTAGGCGTTCGCCGGATCGGCGGCGGCCAGCACCAGCAGCTGTGGCGGCTCGGCGGCCGGGGCGGCCGGCCACTCGGTGGCCCGGGCCCGCTCCAGCCGGCCGTTGACCGAGCGCAGCCGGTCGGCGGCGCCCTCCATGGCGAACTGGGCACCGCCCAGGCCCTCGACGAAGTAGCCCCGGCGGGCCCGGCCGCGCTCCTCCATCGCGGAGAGCACCCGGTACACCCCGGCGAAGCCGCCGGGCACCCGTTCGGCGGCCACCGTGCCGCGGGTCAGCAGACCGTGCCGGTCCAGCAGGCTCTGCGCCCTGGCCGTCGCCCGGACGGTCGGATCGGTGGCGAAGGCGGGCAGCAGCGACCAGCGCCCGGCCACCGTCGGCGGGCCGCTGCGCAGTGCCCCGCCCTCCCGGCCGAAGGCGCGGCCCGCGCCGCCGTACCGGCCGCGCGGGGTCGCCCGGGGGGCGCGGTGGGCGGTGGCGCCCGCCGTCCGGCCGGAGCCGAGCAGGGCGCGCAGCGGGGCCAGGGTGTCGTTGCTGACGTAACCGGCCCAGACCAGGTCCCAGAGGGCCGTCACGACCTCGGGCTCCGGGGTGTCCTCCGGGAGCTGCTGGACGAGCTGGCGGAAGAACAGGCCGTAGCCGCCCGCGAGGGCCTGGAGGAGGGCGCTGTGCAGCGGGGTGAGGGCGGGCGGGACGGGCTCCGGGCGCAGCAGGTGGGCGTTCTCGGCCAGGTGCAGGCTGAGCCAGCCGTCCTTGCCGGGCAGCGCGCCGGCGCCGCACCAGCCGATCTCTCCGGCCGCCGTCAGCTCGTCCAGCAGGCCGGGGGAGTAGTCGGCGAGCCGGGCCGGGAGGATCAGCTTCTCCAGGGCGGAGGCGGGCAGGGCGGTGCCCTGGAGCTGTTCGACCACCCGGAGCAGGCCGTCCGGGCCGCGCAGCCGGTGGCCGGCCAGGTGCTGCCACTGCGGGAGGAAGGCGGCCAGGGCGCGCGGCGGGACGGGCTCCACCTCCTGGCGCAGCGCGGCCAGTGAACGGCGGCGCAGCCGGCGCAGCACCTCGGCGTCGCACCACTCGGCGGTCGCGGTGTGCCGCTCGGGGAGGATCTGGCTCTCGGCGGGCCGGAAGGCGCCCTGGACCAGGCGGCCGGCGGCGGTCAGCCGTTGCAGGGTGCCGGTGACGACGGCGGTGCCGAGGCCGTAGCGGGCGCCGGCCTCGGCGGCGGTGAACGGGCCGTGGGTGCGGGCGTGCCGGGCCAGCAGGTCGCCCAGCGGGTCCTTGACCGGCTCGGTGAAGGCCTCGGGGACGCCCACCGGCAGCGGGGTGCCCAGGGCGTCGCGCAGCCGCCCGGCGTCCTCGACCGCGGCCCAGCGCTGCTCGCCGGCGATCCGGACCTGGATCACCCGGCGGGCGGCCTCCAGCTCCAGGGGCCAGAGCGGCTCGGCGCCGCGCGCCGTCAACTCGGCCTCGGAGAGCGGGCCGAGCAGGCGCAGCGCGTCGGCGACGCCCTCGGCGTCCCTGATCCGGCGCTCGGGGGTGAGGCGTTGGAGCTCGGCCTCCAGCTCGGCGAGCACCTGCGGGTCGAGCAGCTCGCTCAGCTCGGCCTGGCCGAGCAGCTCCGACAGCAGCCGGGAGTCCAACGACAGGGCGGCGGCCCGGCGTTCGGCGAGCGGGGAGTCGCCCTCGTAGAGGAACTGGGCGACGTAGCCGAACAGCAGGGAGCGGGCGAAGGGGGAGGGCTCGGCGGTGGTGACCTCGACCAGGCGGACGGCGCGGGATTCGAGGTCCGCCATCAGCTCGACCAGCCCGGGGACGTCGAAGACGTCCTGGAGGCACTCCCGGACGGCTTCCAGGACGATCGGGAACGAGCCGTACTCGGAGGCGACTTCGAGCAGTTGGGCGGCGCGTTGGCGCTGCTGCCACAGCGGGGTGCGGCGGCCCGGGCTGCGGCGGGGGAGCAGCAGGGCGCGGCCGGCGCACTCGCGGAAGCGGGAGGCGAACAGGGCGGAGCCGCCGACCTGCTCGGTGACCAGCTGCTCGATCTCGTCGGGCTCGAACAGGGCGGCGTCGGCGCCGACCGGGGCCTCGTCGGAGCCGGCCTGGTCCGGGGGGCTGCTGAAATCGAAGTCGGGGGCGAGGAGGTCCGCGTCGGGCAGGCGGAGCACGATGCCGTCGTCGGCGTGCATGACCTGCGGGTCCAGGCCGTGCTTCTCGCGCAGCCGGGCGCCGAGGGCGAGCGCCCAGGGGGCGTGCACCTGGGCGCCGAAGGGGGAGTGGATGACGATCCGCCAGTCGCCCAGTTCGTCCCGGAAGCGCTCGACCACGATGGTGCGGTCGTCGGGGAGCTGGCCGCAGGCCTTCCGCTGCTCGGCGAGGTAGTCCAGCAGGTTGGCGGCCGCCCAGTCGTCCAGGCCGGCCCGCCGGAGGCGCGCGGTGGCGGCCTCGGGCGCGAGGGCGCCCAGCTCGCGGGTGAACGCGCCCAGGGCGCGGCCGAGTTCGAGCGGGCGGCCGAGGGTGTCGCCCTTCCAGAACGGGAGCCGGCCGGGGACGCCGGGGGCGGGGGTGACCAGCACCTTGTCGTGGGTGATCTCCTCGATCCGCCAGGAGGTGGTGCCGAGGGTGAAGACGTCGCCGACCCGGGACTCGTAGACCATCTCCTCGTCGAGCTCCCCGACCCGACCGCCGCCGCCCTTCTTCTTCTCCGTCGTCGAACCGGACGCCGCCGAGCCGGCGATGAAGACGCCGAACAGGCCGCGGTCGGGGATGGTGCCGCCGGAGGTGACGGCCAGGCGTTGGGCGCCGGGACGGCCGGTGACGGTGCCGGCGACGCGGTCCCAGACCAGGCGGGGGCGCAGCTCGGCGAAGGCGTCCGACGGGTAGCGGCCGGCCAGCATGTCCAGCACGGCGTCGAAGGCGGACTGCGGGAGGGTGGCGAAGGGCGCGGCGCGGCGGACCACGGTGAGCAGCTCGTCCACCGGCCAGGTGTCCAGGGCCGTCATCGCGACCAGCTGCTGGGCCAGCACGTCCAGCGGGTTGCGCGGGATCCGCAGCGCCTCGATCCGGCCCTCCCGCATCCGCTCGGTGACCACGGCGGACTGCACCAGGTCGCCCCGGTACTTGGGGAAGAAGACGCCGGTGGAGACGGCGCCGACCTGGTGCCCGGCCCGGCCGACCCGCTGCAGGCCGGAGGCGACCGAGGGCGGGGACTCGACCTGGACGACGAGTTCCACCGCGCCCATGTCGATGCCCAGCTCCAGGCTGGAGGTGGCGACCACGGCCGGCAGCCGGCCGGCCTTCAACTCCTCCTCGACCAGGGAGCGCTGCTCCTTGGAGACCGAGCCGTGGTGGGCCCGGGCGATGACCGGGGGCACGCCCCTGGCGGCGCCCGAGCCGCCCATCAGCGCGGCCGGGGCGTGCGCCTCGGGGGCGGCGGCGCCAGTGGCGCGCTCGTACGCGATCTCGTTCAGCCGGTTGCACAGGCGCTCGGCCAGGCGGCGGGAGTTGGCGAAGACGATGGTCGAGCGGTGCGCCTCGACCAGGTCGACGATCCGCTCCTCGACGTGCGGCCAGATCGAGGACTGGCGCTGCGGGTCGGAGTCGGCGGCGCCGCCGGTGGCCGGGGCGGCGGGCAGGTCGTCCAGGTCGGGGACCGGGACGACCACCGAGAGGGCGAACTCCTTGGTGGAGGGCGGCTGGACCACGACGGCGCCGCGCTGGGGGCTCAGGAAGCGGGCCACCTCCTCGACCGGGCGCACGGTCGCGGACAGGCCGATCCGGCGGGCCGGGCGGTCCAGCAGCTCGTCCAGCCGCTCCAGGGTGAGGGCCAGGTGGGCGCCGCGCTTGGTGCCGGCGACCGCGTGCACCTCGTCCAGGATCACCGTGTCCACCCCGCGCAGGGCCTCCCGGGAGGCCGAGGTGAGCAGCAGGAACAGCGACTCGGGGGTGGTGATCAGGATGTCCGGCGGGTGGGTGGCGAAGCGGCGGCGGTCGGCGGCCGGGGTGTCGCCGGAGCGGATCGCGACCTGGACCTCGGGCTCGGGCAGGCCCAGCCGGACGGCGGCCTGGCGCAGGCCGGTCAGCGGGGCGCGCAGGTTCCGCTCGACGTCCACCGCGAGGGCCTTGAGCGGGGAGACGTAGAGCACCCGGCAGCGGCGCTCGGGCTCGGCGGGGGGCGGGGTGCTGCTCAGCCGGTCGAGGGCGGCGAGGAAGGCGGCGAGCGTCTTGCCGGAGCCGGTGGGGGCGACCACCAGGACGTCGGTCTGCTGCTGGATGGCCTGCCAGGCCTGGGACTGGGCGGCGGTGGGGGCGGAGAAGGCGCCGGTGAACCAGGCCCGGGTGGCGGGGGCGAAGCCGGCCAGCGGGTCGGTGGGGTCGCCGGGGCCGGTGAGGTCGCCGGGCGGGGTCGGGTGCGGGGGCGCCATGCCCCCATGGTGCCGGGTGGGACTGACACGTGGGGTGGTGGTGGGGAGTGACGGGGTGAGTGGTCGGGGTCGGGGTGCCGGAGGTGGGGGCGGGTGCAGTTGCGGGAGCGGGAATGATGATCCGCTCATATCGTGATGAATCGGGCGCGTGATCCATCCGTGACCGTGACCGAGACCGGAGCGAGAAGCGGAGGGCGTGGGATGGCGCAGGCGCACCGGTCCGGGGCCGTTCACGGGGGTCGGTGCCCGGGGGGCCGTCGGCGCAGGGTCTGCGGGCCCACCTGGGTGCTGCTCGCGATGCTGCTCACGGCGCTGGTGCTCGGCGGCGCCGTGCCGTACGCCTCCGGGCCCGGGCGTGCGTACCTCAGCTATCTGGTGCTGGCCCGGCAGGACGACGCGGCGGGCGCCGCCCTGGCCGGGGCGCAGAGCCGGGCGGCGGGCGGGCAGGTGGTGCAGGAGTACCCGCAGATCGGGGCGGTGCTGGCGTACGCGACCGGCGGCTTCGCGGACCGGGTGCGGGCCCGGCCCGGGATCGCGGCGGTCGGGGCCACCCGGACGGCGCCGGTGGTGGGGCCGCCGCGGGCGGTCGACGGGGCGGGGGACTTCGCGGCGGGGGATGCCGTGGGCGGCACTGCCGGGGCCGTCGGGAGCGGGAGCGCCGGAGGCGGCGGGTGGGGTGTCCGGGGGTCGGAGGGACGGGACGGCGGGACCGCGACCCTTCCGGACCCGGGAGAGGGCGGGGCGTGGAACCTGAGCATGGTGCACGCGGAGCCGGGGCGGACCGGGGACGCCGCCGGAGGCGGTGCGCCGGGGGCCGAGGCGATGCGCAAGGTGCTGGTCGCCGTCCTGGACTCGGGCGTCGACGACACCCACCCGGACCTGCGGGCCGCCGTCGACCCCAAGGCCTCGGCCTCCTGCGCCGACGGACGCCCCGACGCCCGCACCGGCGCCTGGCGGCCCGACCCCGGAGTGGCGGAGAGCGGGCACGGCACCCACGTCGCCGGGATCATCGGCGCGGCCCGCGACGGGCAGGGCGTCACCGGGGTCGCCCCCGGGGTGCGGATCGCCGCCGTGCGGCTGCTCGGGCCGCTCGGGCAGTACTACGCGGAGAACATCGTCTGCGGGATGCTCTGGGCGGCCGACCACGGGGCCAAGGCCGTCAACGACAGCTACTTCGCCGACCCGTGGAAGTACAACTGCCCCGAGGACCGGGACCAGGCGGCCCTGATCGCGGCCGTCGGGCGGGCCGTCGCGTACGCCCAGCGCAAGGGGGTCGTGGTGGTGGCCTCGGCGGGCAACGACGGACAGGACCTCGGCGCCGCCCGGACCGACGGGCGCAGCCCCAACGACCGGGTCTCCGGGCCGCCCCTCACCCGCCACCTGGGCACCGAGTGCATCCGCCTTCCCGGCGAGCTGCCCGGGGTCCTGACCGTCACGGCCGTCAACCGGGACGGGCGGCCGTCCTCCTACACCAACTACGGGCGGGGCAGGGTCTCGCTGGCGGCCCCGGGGGGCGACCCGGACGGGGGGCCGCAGGGGGCGATCGTCTCGGACTGGCCCGGCGGGCAGTACGCGGCGCTGGCGGGGACCTCGATGGCGGCGGCGCACGTGACGGGGGCGGTGGCAGTGGCGGCGGCGCTGCACCCGGGGGCCGGGTCGGGGGAGCTGGCGGGCGTGGTGGTGGGGGCGGCGGCGGCCGGGGCGGCGGCCGGAGGGTGTCCGGTGGGGGCCCGGGGGTGCGGCGACCGGCAGTACGTCGGGGTGGGGGTGGTGGTCGTGCCGGGGTGAGGGCCGCTGCGCGGGGCCGGTGCGCTGGGCCGGTGCGCTGGGTCGGTGCGTGGGGGTGGGTGGGGGCGTGGGGGGTTCGGGATACTTGGGGGCATGAGGCTGACCGAGTTCTGGCGACGGATGTACGCGCACTTCGGGGAGGGGTACGCGGAGTCGTTCGCGTCCGATCACGTGATGAGTGAGTTGGGCGGGCGGACGGTGCACCAGGCGTTGGAGGCGGGGTGGGAGGCCAAGGACGTGTGGCGGGTGGTGTGTGAGACCCAGGGGGTTTCGGCGCAGTTGCGCTGACGGGTGGTGGGACAGACTGTCCGGGTGACTACGAGCGGAGAGCAGAAGCGCCGGGGCGAGCCGGTGCGGGGTGTCGAGGGGGAGCGGTCGTGGGGCGGGATGCCGCCCTGGTTGCCGCGCGCGATGGTGCTGTTCCTGGTGCTGGTGGGGCTGTTCCAGCTCGCGGACTGGGCGTTCCGGCAGTTGATCGACCTGTTCGTGATGCTGCTGGTGGCGTTCTTCCTGTCGCTGGCGCTGGAGCCGGCGGTGGACCGGATGGCGGCGCGGGGGGTGCGCCGGGGGGTGGGGACCTTCCTGGTGTTCGTCGCGGTCGGGGTCGCGGTGGTGGGCTTCCTGGCGGCGCTGGGCACCCTGTTGGTGGATCAGGTGGCGAAGATCGCGGGGGACCTGCCGCACCTGGTGGACAACCTGATCGGCTGGGTCAACCGGACGTTCCACCAGGAGCTGTCGCTGGGGGAGCTGCAGAAACGGCTGTTGAAGGACTCGGGGACGCTGGAGACCTACGTCCAGCAGGCCGCCGACAACGTCTGGGGGGTGTCCTCCACCCTGCTCGGGGGGCTGTTCCAGACCTTCACGGTGGGGCTGTTCACGTTCTACTTCACCGCCGAGGGCCCCCGGGTCCGCCGGACGGTCTGTTCGCTGCTGCCGCCGGCCAAGCAGGGCGAGGTGCTGCGGGCCTGGGAGATCGCGCTGGCCAAGACCGGCGGCTACCTGTACTCGCGGGCGGTGCTGGCGGTGGTGTCGGCGGCCGGGCACTGGGTGATGTTCGCGCTGATCGACCTGCCGTACTCGGCGGCGCTGGCGATCTGGGTGGGCGTCATGTCCCAGTTCGTGCCGACCATCGGGACGTACCTGGCGGGTGCGCTGCCGGTGCTGGTGGCACTCACCCTGGAGCCGGTGGACGCGCTGTGGGTGCTGGTCTTCACGGTGGTCTACCAGCAGGTCGAGAACTACGTGCTGCACCCGAGGATCACCGCCCGGACGGTGGACGTGCACCCGGCGGTGGCCTTCGGGGCGGTGATCGCGGGGGCGGCGCTGCTGGGTGCGGTGGGCGCGCTGATCGCGATCCCGGCGGCGGCGACCCTGCAGGGCTTCGTCGGGACGTACGTGCGGCGGTACGAGGTGGCCACCGACCCGCGGATCGACCGGGGGGAGCAGCGGCGGGCCCGGCGGGAGCTGCGCCGGGAGGCGGCGCGGCGGCTGCGGCGGATGGTCGGCGGCGACGGGGGATGACGGTCGGCGGGGAGTGACGCTCGACGGGGTGGCGGTCGGCGGGGCGGGTGGTCGGGAGGGATCCGGCCGCCCGCCCCGCGGCGTGTTCGGGTGAGTGCGGGGCTTGAATCGAACAGATGTTCTTTTGTACTCTCCGGCGTGGAGTTTTCCACAGGGCGAGCCGGGTGGGGCTCGTTTGTCAGTGGGACGCGCTAGCGTCGAGGACGATGAAGCGCACAGCACAGAACCCGAGGGAAAAAGCCATGGCAGGTACGGACAAGGAGAAGGCCCTCGAGGCCGCGCTCGCCCAGATCGAGCGACAGTTCGGCAAGGGCTCGGTGATGCGCCTCGGCGAGAAGGCGAACGAGCCGATCGAGGTGATCTCCACCGGGTCGACCGCCCTGGACGTCGCCCTCGGGGTCGGCGGCATCCCGCGCGGCCGGGTGGTCGAGATCTACGGCCCCGAGTCCTCCGGTAAGACCACCCTGACGCTGCACCTGGCCGCCAACGCCCAGCGGGCCGGCGGCACGGTCGCCTTCGTCGACGCGGAGCACGCGCTCGACCCCGAGTACGCCAAGAAGCTCGGCGTGGACACCGACGCCCTGCTGGTCAGCCAGCCGGACACCGGTGAGCAGGCCCTGGAGATCACCGACATGCTGATCCGCTCCGGCGCGGTCGACCTGGTGATCATCGACTCGGTCGCGGCGCTCGTCCCGCGCGCCGAGATCGAGGGCGAGATGGGTGACTCGCACGTCGGCCTGCAGGCCCGTCTGATGAGCCAGGCGCTGCGCAAGATCGCCGGTGCGCTGAACCAGTCGAACACCACCGCCGTCTTCATCAACCAGCTGCGCGAGAAGATCGGCGTCATGTTCGGCTCGCCGGAGACCACGACCGGTGGCCGGGCGCTGAAGTTCTACGCCTCGGTCCGGCTGGACATCCGCCGCATCGAGACCCTCAAGGACGGCACCGAGGCGGTCGGCAACCGCACCCGCGTCAAGGTCGTCAAGAACAAGGTCGCCGCGCCGTTCAAGCAGGCCGAGTTCGACATCCTCTACGGCATCGGCATCAGCCGCGAGGGCGGCCTGATCGACATGGGCGTCGAGCACGGCTTCATCCGCAAGTCCGGCGCCTGGTACACCTACGAGGGCGACCAGCTCGGCCAGGGCAAGGAGAACGCCCGCAACTTCCTGCGGGACAACCCGCAGCTCGCCGACGAGATCGAGCGGAAGATCAAGGGCAAGCTCGGCATCGGTCCGAAGACCGAGGAGCCGGCCGAGGGCGAGCCGGAGGCCGCCGCTGCCGACGGCGCGGCCAAGCCGGTCACCGCGACCGCCGCGACCGCCGCCAAGACGGCCGCGGCGAAGAAGACGGCGGCTGCCAAGGCCTGAGCCGTTGATGCAGTACGACATGGTGGGCGGCGGCCCGGCGGGCCCCGAGGACGACGACTACGGCCCGCCGGACTGGTTCGCCGCGGTCGCCGAGGAACCGGAGCCCGAACCGGCGCCGGAGCCCGAGCAGCGACCGTCGGCGACCCGGTCGCGGGCGCGCGCGGCCACCGAACAGTGGACATCCGGCCCCGAGCCGGAGTTCGACCGGGCTCCGGTCCGGGCGGTGCGCGGCGCGGCGTCCGGCCCGGAGCCGGCGGAGACCTCGGTCGAGGCGCTCGGCCTGGTCGCCGCCTCCGAGCTGCCCACCGGCCGGCGCCGGCGCCGCTCGGCGCTGGCGGCCGAGGAGCCGGATGCCGTCGGCCGGCGGCGCGAGGCCGGGGCGGCCGGTCACGGGGGTGCGGCCGCCCCGCCCGCCCGCCCGCGCCGGGCCCGGCGCGGCGAACGCTCCGACGAGGGCCTGCCGGTGGAGGAGAAGGGCACCGCCCGCGGCTCCCGCAAGCGGGCCGAGGAGCAGGCCGACCCGGAGACCCGGGCCCGGGACATCTGTCTGCGGCTGCTCACCGGCACCGCCAAGAGCCGCAAGCAACTCGCCGACGCGCTGCGCAAGCGGGAGATCCCGGAGGACGTCGCCGAGCAGGTGCTCACCCGGCTGGAAGAGGTCGGGCTGATCGACGACGCGGCCTTCGCCGCGGCCTGGGTGGAGTCCCGGCACGCCGTCCGGGGCCTGTCCCGGCGGGCGCTGGCCCAGGAGCTGCGCACCAAGGGCGTCGCCGCCGACCTGGTCGAGCAGGCCCTCGTCCAGGTCGACCACGACGACGAGACGGACGCGGCCCGGGCGCTGGTCGAGCGCAAGATGCGGTCCACCCGCGGCTTGGACCCGCAGGTCCGCACCCGGCGGCTGGTCGGCGTGCTGGCCCGGCGCGGCTACTCCGAGGGCCTGGCCTTCCGGGTGGTGCGCGCCGCGCTGGAGGAGGAAGCGGCCGCGGACCCGTCGGGACGCGCGGGGGAGTAGCGGCAGTTCGGTGGCTTTCTTGGTCCGGACCAGGCCGAGTCTTGACCCTTTCGTGACCCGCACCTAGCCTCGCACGCATGAGGATCTCGGCGGGCACCGCTACCGGTGGCTCCCTGGTGCCGATCGTCGGGTCGGCCGTCGCCGTCCTGCTGGTGATCGCGGTGCTGGTCGTGCTGGTGTTCAGGCGCTCACGGGCCGCCCGGCGGCAGGCGCTGGCCGAGGCCGGCCGCCGGCAGGACGAACTCGCGCGGCGCGAGGAGGACTTGGCCGAGGAGCTCCGCCGGCTGCGCCAGCGCGAGGACGAACTGGCCGCGCGCTCGGCCGAGTTGGAGCACTCCCGGGGCGAGGTCGAGGCGCTCGCGGCCCGCCGGGTGGCGGCCCTGGAGCACGCCGCCGGGCTCTCCGCCGAGCAGGCGCACGCCCAACTGCTGCGCGAGGCCGAGGAGTCGGCCCGGCGGGAGGCGGCCGTCACGGTCCGGGAGATCGAGCGCGGGGCCAAGGAGGAGGGCGAGAGCCGGGCCCGGTCCATCCTGGCCGGGGCGATCCAGCGGCTGGCCTCGGAGCAGACCGCGGAGACCGCCGTCACCGTCTTCCGGCTGCCGGGCGAGGAGATGAAGGGCCGGATCATCGGCCGCGAGGGCCGCAACATCCGCGCCTTCGAGGCGGTCACCGGCGTCAACCTGATCATCGACGACACCCCGGCCTCGGTGCAGCTCTCCTGCTTCGACCCGGTCCGCCGGGAGGCCGCCCGGCTCACCCTGGAGCAACTGGTCGAGGACGGCCGGATCCAGCCGAGCCGGATCGAGCAGGTCCACGAGCGCAGCCGGGCCGAGGTCGAGCAGCGCTGCGTCCGGGCCGGCGAGGACGCCCTGCTGGACGCCCGGATCGGCGGGCTGCACCCCGAACTCGTCCGTACCCTGGGCTCCCTGCGCTACCGCGCCTCCTACGGGCAGAACGTGCTCGGCCACCTGCTGGAGTCCGCGCACCTGGCCGGGATGATGGCCGCCGAACTGGGGGTGGACCCGGAGCCGGTGCGCCGGGCGGCGCTGCTGCACGACATCGGCAAGGCGCTCACCCACGAGGTCGAGGGCAGCCACGCGGCGGTCGGCGCGGACTTCGCCCGGCGGCACGGGGAGTCCCCCGAGGTGGTGCACGCGATCGCCGCCCACCACGGCGAGGTGGAGCCCCGGACGGTGACGGCCGTGCTGACCCAGGCCGCGGACGCCTGCTCGGGCGGGCGGCCGGGGGCGCGCAAGGAGTCGCTGGAGCTGCACGTGCGGCGGCTGGCCCGGCTGGAGGAGATCGCCCGTTCGCACGACGGGGTGGCCGAGGTGTACGCGATGCAGGCCGGGCGCGAGGTGCGGGTGATGGTCCGGCCGGACACGGTGGACGACCTCGGGGCGGAGCTGATCGCCCGGGAGGTGGCCCGGCAGGTCTCGGCGGAGCTGACCTACCCGGGCCAGATCCGGGTGACGGTGGTGCGGGAGAGCCGGGCCACGGCGGTGGCGGGTTAGGCCTTAGCTCTGGCTCGCCGAGTCGACCTGCTGGGGTTCGGGTTCCGGCGCGGTCCCGGGCTCGGGCTCGGGTTCCGGCCCGGGCGGGCCGGCGATCGGGGCCGGGCCGCCGCGGGCGTGGTCGGCGAGGGCCAGGAGGTCCTCGGCGGCGGCGCCCTGGGTGACGCCGACCAGGTGCCCGTCCGGCCGGATCAGCAGGACGGTGTGCGGCCCGGCGCCCGGGTACTCCTCGGTGACCAGCACCTCGGCGGGCACCGGCAGCGCGGCGCAGACCTCGGCGAGCCGGGGCATCAGGCCGGCGCCCAGCCAGTGCTCGGCCGACCAGACCGCGGTGCCGGGGGCGACCAGCAGCAGCAGGAAGGTGGCGCCCAGCCGGGCGTGCAGGTGGTCCGGGGTGCCGTCGGCGGCGAGCACCGGGAGGTCCGGGACGAGTACGCCGGGGGCGGTGGCGGGCAGCAGTTCGCTGAGCGAGGTGGTGCCGCGGGCGCCGCGCTGGACCGGGACCCGGCCGGGGACGCCGGAGGGCGCCGCCGGGTAGGCGGGCGCGCCGCCGAAGCGTCCGCTGCCCAGCTGGCCGTCGGCGAGCATCGGGGCGTGCTTGCGGAAGCCGCCGACCAGCAGTGAGCGGCGGGTCTGCTGCCAGCCGCGCAGCGGGCGCAGCAGCGGCATCGACTGGTCGACGGCGCGCAGCCGGGCGCCGACCGCGCCGCGCCGCTCGGCCTCGTAGCCGTCCAGCAGCGAGCCGCCGGGCTGGGGGCCGCCGGAGTGGAGGTGCCAGGCGAGGGCGAGCCGCCAGGCGAGGTTGTCGGCGTCGCGCAGCCCGTCGGCGAGGTTCTGCATGCCGAGGGCGCCGTGCAGGTGGGCGGCGTCGCCGGCGAGGAAGCAGCGGCCGTTGCGGAAGCGGGCGGCGAGGCGCTGCTGGGCGGTGTGGTCGGCGGCCGCGAGCAGCTCGTAGCGGGGGAGTTCGCCGCACCAGCCGGTGAGGGTGGCGGTGACCCGGGTGAGCAGGGTGTCGCCGGTGACGACGCCGGGCCAGGTGGCGTGCGGGTCGACCTGTTCGGTGGGGGCCGGGCGGCCGGGGGGCAAGCGCCAGTCGATCCGCCAGACGCCGTCGGGCAGTGGGCGGGCGGTGGCCTCGCGGTCGCCGCGCCACGGGGGTTCGCGGTGCAGCCGGGCGCCGTCGAAGGGCAGGTCGACCCGGACGGTGGCGATGGCGTTGCGGTCGACCGCGGGGCGGCCGGGGAAGCGGATCTTCAACAGCTTGCGGACGGCGGAACGGGCGCCGTCGCAGCCGACCAGGTGGCTGCCGCGCCACCAGGTGCTGGAGCCGTCCTGGGTGCCGTGGGTGCGGACGCTGACCCCGTCGCGGTCCTGTTCGAGTTCGACCACCCGGTTCAGCGGGACCAGCCGGACCAGCGGGGTGCCGGTCAGGGCGTCCCGCAGTCCGCGCTGGAGGCGGTGCTGGGGGAGGTGGAAGGTGGGCGAGTCGGTGAGGTCGATCTTCAGCACCTCCTGACGGCGGCGCCAGACCTCGAAGGTGTCCCACAGGGCCGAGTCGGAGACGGCCCGGGAGTAGCCGATCCGGGTCAGGAAGGCGGTGGTGTCGGCGCCGAGGACGACGCTGCGGGGGCCCTCCGGGCAGAGCCCGGAGCCCTCGTCCAGGACGACGGTCGGGACCTCGTGCCGGGCCAGCGCGAGGGCCAGGGCCAGACCGACCGGTCCGGCCCCGACCACGATCACCGGATCCATGCGGGGACCTCCGGGGACGAACCGGCCCATGGGCCGGCGTCAGTTACCGCTGCCGCATATGCCGCGTGGATGCTCCCGGGAGGTGTCACGAAGAGCAATGCAACAGTTCGCCTGGGTGTCCGTCAAGCAGCAGATGAAGTGCGCCGGTTCGCGCCGCGACGGCCACGTGCTTCGATCCACCGCGCGAGCGCGGTCAACAGGAGGCACAGGACGATGTAGATCGGGGCGATCACCAGGACCACGGGGATGTAGGGGAAGCCCGCGGCGTTCAACGGCTGGCTGGCGATCTTCTTGCCCATGAACAGCAGCTCGTTGTACGTGATGATGTAGCCCAGCGAGGTGTCCTTGAGGGTGACGACCAGCTGGCCGATCATCGTCGGCAGCATCGAGCGGACGGCCTGCGGCACCAGGATGCCGGACATCACCTGGGTCTTGCGCATCCCGAGGGCGTACGCCGCCTCGCCCTGGCCGCGCGGCACGGCGTTGACGCCGCTGCGGATGATCTCCGCCTGGACCGCGCCGTTGTACAGGGTGAGGCCGAGCACCAGCGCCCACATCGGGTCCTTGGCGAAGAACGCGTAGTAGAGCGCGACGATCAGGATCAGCAGCGGCATCGCCCGGAAGAACTGGACGACCGAGGTGCAGGTCCAGCGGACCGGCTTGTGGTCGGACAGCTGTCCGGCGGCCAGCAGCGCGCCCAGGGTGAGCGAGAGGGCGGCCGCCAGGCCGAAGGCCTTGAGGGTGGACAGCAGGCCGTCCACGATCATCTGCTGGACGAAGGTGTACTGGAACGGGTCCCACAGGTCGGCGTCGAACTGGCCGTTGTCGGCGAGCGCGGAGACGACGTACCAGAGCAGGCCCGCGATGCCGATCGCCCCGAGGACGCCGAACAGGCGGTAGCGGGCCCGGGCCCGGGGGCCGGGGGTGTCGTAGAGGACGCTCGCCGAGGCCTGGCGCTGGAAAACACTCATCGGGCCACCGCCAGTCGGGATTCCAGGAAACGGAAGAACGAGGCGACCGTCGCGCTGATCAGCAGGTAGGCGCAGGCCACCCAGAAGAAGATCGCGAAGATCGAGTAGCCGCGTTCGGAGAAGGTCTGCTGGGCGCTGTACAGCTCGCCGACGCTGAACGCGCCGGCGATCGCCGAGTTCCTCGGCAGCGCGATGAACACGCTGCTCATCGGGGCCAGCACCGTCCGGGTGGCCTGCGGCAGCACGACCAGGGTGAGGGTCTGGAAGAAGTTCATGCCGAGGCTGCGGGCGGCCTCCGCCTGGCCGAGCGGCACGGTGTTGATGCCGGAGCGGATCACCTCGCAGACGAACGAGGCGGTGTACCCGCCGAGCGCCAGCACCGCGAAGACGAGGTGGCTGAAGTGCACGCCCAGCGGTGGCAGGCCGAAGGTGACGGCGAAGAACAGCAGGGTCAGCGGGGTGTTGCGGAACAGCGTCACCCAGGTCGTGCCGAAGGCGCGCAGGACCGGCACCGGGGAGACCCGGAAGGCCGCCAGTAGGGTGCCCAGCAGCAGGGCGAGCAGGGCGCTGAGCGCGCTCAGCTCGATCGTCTGCAGGAAGCCGTCGCGGAACAACGCGAAGTTGTCCTGCTCGAACAGGAACCCCATCCGGCGGCCCTCCTCTCACAGATGGTCAGGGGCGGACAGTGTGCGGATCAGTAGCGGTCGAGGGTCGGGACCGCCGGGGCGGCCGAGCCGGACGCGCCGAGGGTGGCGTCGTAGGCCTTCTTCCAGTCGCCGTTGTCCTCGTGGGCCTTGAGGGCGTCGCTGATCGCGTCCCGCAGCGCCTTGTCGTCCTTGTTGAGGCCGACGCCGTAGTTCTCCTTGGTGAAGGGCTTGCCGACGACCCTGAGCTTGGGGGCGTACTTGGAGGCGTAGCCGTTGAGGATCGCGTCGTCGGTGGTGACCGCGTCGACCTCGCCGGAGAGCAGCTTCTCGACGCAGGCCGAGTAGGTGTCGAACTGGGTGATCTTCGGGTTGTACTGCTGGATGTTCTTGATCGAGGTCGAGCCGGTGGCGGTGCAGACGTTCTTGCCGCTGATGCTCTCCGGGCCGGTGATCGAGGTGTTGTCCTTCTTCACCAGGAAGTCCTGGCCGGCGATGTAGTACGGGCCGGCGAAGGAGACCGTCTTCTTGCGCTCGTCGTTGATGCTGTAGGTGCCGACGTAGAAGTCGATCTGGCCCTTGGCGATGGCCGGCTCGCGCTGCGAGGAGACCAGGGTCTGCCACTTGATCTGCTGCGGGGTGAAGCCGAGGTCGGCGGCGACCATCTTGGCGATCTCGATGTCGAAGCCGCTGCGGTCGCCGCTGGCGACGTCCTCCCAGCCGAGGTTCGGCTGGTCGGCCTTGGCGCCGATGATCAGCTGGCCGCGCTTCTTGGCCTCGGCCAGCACCGCGGAGTCGATCTTGACGTCGGTCTTGACCGTGTAGGTCGGCAGCGCCGGGGCGTTGCTGGCGCTCGCCGCGTTGTTGGAGGCGGCGGGGGTGCCGTCCTTGCCGCAGGCGGCGGTGGCGGTGAGCGCGACGGCACAGAGCGCCACGGCGAGGGTGCGGGAAGTCCTCATGAGGGTTGGTCTCCTGGGGCTGGGCCACGGTGTCGACCGGGCTCTGGCGTCTGGAAGTCGGTACACGTGCGGGGTCGGCCGGCGTCCTTGCCGGCGGCGGCCCCGGTGGTCTGGGGGGGCGGTCCTGAACGGTCCCGGCCGGTTGCGGCCGGCCCCGGGCGTCAGTGGTGGAGGATCTTGGAGAGGAAGTCCTTGGCGCGGTCGGAGCGCGGCGCGGTGAAGAAGGCGTCCGGGGTGTTCTGCTCGACGATCTTCCCGTCGGCCATGAACAGCACCCGGTTGGCGGCGGAGCGGGCGAAGCCCATCTCGTGGGTGACCACGACCATGGTCATGCCGTCGGCGGCCAGCTGGCGCATGACCTCCAGCACCTCGTTGACCATCTCCGGGTCGAGCGCCGAGGTCGGCTCGTCGAAGAGCATCACCTTCGGCTTCATCGCCAGCGCCCGGGCGATCGCCACGCGCTGCTGCTGGCCGCCGGAGAGCTGGGCCGGGAACTTGTCCGCCTGGGCCCCGACACCGACCCGGTCGAGCAGCTCGCGGGCGGTCTTCTCGGCGTGCCCGCGGAGCACCTTGCGCACCTTGACCTGCGCCAGGACGACGTTCTCCAGCACGGTCTTGTGCGCGAAGAGGTTGAAGCTCTGGAAGACCATGCCGACCTCGGCGCGCAGCCGCGCCAGCTCCCGGCCCTCGGCGGGCAGCGGGCGGCCGGACAGGGTGATCTCCCCGGAGTCGATGGTCTCCAGCCGGTTGATCGTCCGGCAGAGCGTGGACTTGCCCGACCCGGAGGGGCCGATCAGCACCACGACCTCGCCCTGGCGGATCTCCAGGTCGATGTCCTGGAGCACGTGCAGCGCGCCGTAGTGCTTGTTGACCTTGTTCAGCACGACCAGCGGGGCGGCTGCGGGGGTGGAGTCCTCGACCGGGCTCTCGGACATCGCGCCTGCTCCCTACTGTGTCGAACTGGGGTGAACCCTGCCTGCCCGGGAAGTTCCAACTCCCTTGGGCGGCAATGGTGATAAGAAATCCGGGAGCCGCGACCGGCGGAGCCGCAGCCCCCGGTGGGGCGACCATAGGAGCGGTGACGGTGCCCCGTCAGCCGATCTGAGCGGAACTTGAGGATCACGAAACGGCCACGCGATCCGTACGTACTGTTCGCGAGTGCGTCGACGGGGCATGTCACAGCGGGGATCCGTGCCGGTGCTCGCCGTCCCCCGCGAGCCCGGTCCGCGGGCGAACCTGGCGCCGGGCCGCCCGCTGGCCCATACTGCGCAGGACCGGTCCCGGACCGATCGGTCCGGTGATCACAAGGGGGAAGGAGGAGAACAGGATGCGACTGCTGCTCGTCGAGGACGA
Source organism: Kitasatospora sp. NPDC056076 (assembly GCF_042266305.1). Taxonomy (NCBI): domain Bacteria; kingdom Bacillati; phylum Actinomycetota; class Actinomycetes; order Kitasatosporales; family Streptomycetaceae; genus Kitasatospora; species Kitasatospora sp. NPDC056076. The sequence goes on along the minus strand of NZ_JBHJWG010000018.1, from coordinate 111,064 downwards.
CGAACGCGTGGCCGCGGCACTGGTCGCGGTGCTCGGCCGGCACGGCTTCCAGGTGCGGCACGCCCGCAGCGGGCACGAGGCGCTGGACGCCCTGGTGCCGGACGGCAACGACCCGTACCGCGTCGTGCTGCTCGACCTCGGGCTGCCCGACCGCGACGGCTTCGAGGTGTGCAGCCGGATCCGGGCCGGCAGCGGAGTCCCGGTGATCATGGTGACCGCCCGCGCCGACATCCGCTCCCGGATCCACGGTCTCAACCTGGGCGCCGACGACTACGTCACCAAGCCGTACGACATGGGCGAACTGCTCGCCCGCATCCACGCCGTCGCCCGCCGCGGCGCCCAGCCGTCCTCGGTCGCGGTGCCCGCGCCCGACGCCGTGCCGCAGCAGCGCGGCCCGCTGGAGTCCCGCGGCATCCGGATCGACCGCGAGCGCCGCCGGGTCAGCGTGGACGGCCGTGACGTGCCGCTCACCCGCAAGGAGTTCGACCTGCTGGCGCTGCTCGCCCAGAGCCCCGGCGTGGTCTACCGGCGCGAGCAGATCTTCAGCGAGGTCTGGCGCAGCGGCTGGGAGGGCAACGGCCGCACCCTGGAGGTGCACATCGGCTCGCTGCGCAACAAGCTGGCGCTGCCCGGCCTGGTCGAGGCCGTGCGCGGCGTCGGCTACCGGCTGATCCCCGACTCCCCGGCCTCCCCCGGGTCCGACCGGACCCCGCCCGCCCCCGCGGAGCACTGACCGCACGTGCGCACCCGCCTGCTCGGCATCCTGATCGCCCTCATGCTCTGCGTCCTGGCCGCCCTGGGGCTGCCGCTCGCGGCGGCGTTCGCGGCGGCCGAGCAGAGCAGGGTGGTGGTCGACCGGCTCGACGACGCCGCCCGCTTCGCCCAGGACCTGCCCACCTCCGGCGCCACCCTGGACTCCGCCCGCAAGGGCGACCCGGAGCCCGCCCCCGGCGACCTCAGCCGGCGGCACGCGATCGCCACCGAGGTCCAGCGCTACTACGACCTGTACGGCGTCCGCCTCGGCATCTTCCAGCGCGACGGCACGTCGATAGCGGTCGCCCCCCGCGACTGGGGGGTGCCCGCCGTCGGCTGGGGCGCCCAGGCCTTCCAGGAGGCGTTGGACGGGCGGCGCAGCCACAACCCGCCGCAGGTCTGGCCGTGGACCGAGGACCGGACGATCACCGTCGCCGCCCCCGTGGTGCGCGACGGCGACGTGGTCGCGGTGGTGCTGAGCGAGTCGCCGACCGGGGCGCTGCGGGCCCGGGTGCTGCACAAGTGGCTGGTGCTGGCCGGCGGCGAGGCGGCCGCGATGGCCGTCGCCGTGCTGCTGGCCGTCCGGCTCACCGAGTGGGTGCTGCGCCCCGTCCGCACCCTCGACCGGGCCACCCACGACATCGCCACCGGCCGGATGGCCGCCCGGGTCGCCCCCGGCGGCGGGCCGCCCGAACTCCAGCGGCTGGCACGCTCGTTCAACGAGATGGCGGACCACGTGGTGCACGCCATGGACCAGCAGAAGGCCTTCGTCGCGGACGCCTCGCACCAGCTGCGCAACCCGCTCTCGGCCCTGCTGCTGCGGGTCGAGGTGCTCGGCCTGGAGCTGCCCGAGGGGCACGAGGAGGAGCTCAGCGGCGTCCGGGAGGAGGGCACCCGGCTGGCCCGGGTGCTGGACGACCTGCTCGGGCTGGCCACCGCCGAGCACGCCCGCCCCGAACCCGAGCAGACCGACCTCGCCCGGCTGACGCTCGCCCGGGTGGACGGCTGGCGGCCGGTCGCCGAGCAGCGCGGGATCGAGCTGCGCTGGGACGGCCCGGCGCTGGCGATCGGGATGGCCGACCCGATCGGCTTCGGCTCCGCGCTGGACGCCGTCCTGGACAACGCGCTCAAGTTCGGCCCGGCCGGCAGCCAGGTGCTGTTGCGGGTCTCGGTGTTCCGGGACGAGGTCGCGGTGACCGTCAGCGACACCGGGCCAGGGCTGACCGAGGACGAGCTCGCCCGGGCCGGGGACCGGTTCTGGCGCAGCGCGCGGCACCAGAACGTGGACGGCTCCGGACTGGGCCTGTCCATCGCCCGCACCCTGCTGGCGGCGGGCGGCGGCTCGCTCGGTTTCGCCCCGGTCCGGCCGACCGGGCTCGCGGTGACGCTGGCGGTGCCGCGGCCGGGACGGCCGTAGCCGTAGCACCCGGGGCCGCCACGGCCTGCCGCGGCTCCTGCGGCTCCTGCGGTTCCTGCGGTTCCTAGGGTTTCACCGAGCGGTAGTAGCGCGCGGCGCCCGTGTGCAGCGGGAGCGGGTCGGTGTAGACGGCGGTGCGCAGGTCGACCAGCTGGGCGGCGTGCACCTGGGCGCCGATCTGGTCCCGGCTGTCGATCACCGCCCGGGTCATCCCCTCCACCAGCCCCGGGTCCACGTCGTCCCGGGTGACCAGCAGGTTGGGCACGGCCATGGTGGCGACGGCGTCCTTGGGCTCGGCGTTCGGGTAGGTGCCCTTGGGCATGGTGGCCGCCCGGTAGGCGTCGACGCCGTCGCCCTCGGCCTTGTGCAGGGCCTCGGACAGGTCGCCCAGCGGGACGACCCGGATCCGCATGTGGTCGGAGAGGTCGGTGAGCGCGCTGGTCGGCAGGCCGCCGGACCAGAAGAAGGCGTCGATCTTGTGGTCGCGCAGCTCGTCCGAGCCGTCGCTGACGCCCCCGGGGACGGGGGTGATGTCGTGGTCCGGGTCCAGGCCGGCCGCGGTCAGCAGCCGCCTGGTGACCAGGTTCACCCCGGACTGCGGCAGGCCGACCCCCACCCGCAGGCCCTTGAGGTCGGCGGTGCGGTGCACCGGGGAGTCCGCCGGGACGATCAGCTGCAGGTAGTCGTCGTACAGCCGGGCGATCGCCCGGAGCCGGTCCTTGCCCTGGCCCTGGTAGGCGGCGACCGCGTCGGCGGTGGCGATCGCGAAGGTGTCCTTGCCGTCGATCACCCGGCGGAGGTTGTCCACCGAGCCCTCGGAACTGTCCAGGGCCAGCCGCACCCCCGGCATGGTCTGCGAGACGTGGCTCTGCAGCAGCTGCCCGTACCGGTCGTAGACGCCGCGCGGGACGCCGGTCGCGAAGCGGGTCTCCCCGCGCGGGTAGCCGGGCGAGCGGCCCGCGGACAGCCACCAGCCGCCGAACCCGGCCACCAGCAGCACCAGGACCAGCACGGTCCGCCACAGCGGGCTGCGGGCCGCGCGGCGGACGGCGGCGCCGAGTCGTGACGGATCGGTGGGGGTCATGCAGGGATAGTGCCAGGCGCCCGGGCCGAACGGGAGGGGAACGACCGGTGGAAAGCTCGGGGAGCCGTTCCGCGAAGATCCGGGGAAAGGCGGTCCGCGGCTGCCCGTACCCTGGTCTGGTGAGCGGTGAGAGCGGATTGAAGAGCTACAAGGTCGTCACGCACGGCTGCCAGATGAACGTCCACGACTCCGAGCGGCTGTCCGGCCTGCTGGAGGACGCGGGGTACGTCAAGGCCGGTGCCGAGGGCGACCCGGACCTGGTCGTGTTCAACACCTGCGCGGTGCGCGAGAACGCCGACAACAAGCTGTACGGCAACCTCGGGCAGCTCGCGCCGGTCAAGGGCCGCCACCAGGGCATGCAGATCGCCGTCGGCGGCTGCCTGGCCCAGAAGGACCGCGAGTCCATCGTCAAGCGCGCCCCCTGGGTCGACGTGGTGTTCGGCACCCACAACATCGGGCACCTGCCGGCGCTGCTGGAGCGGGCCGCGGTCGAGCGCAAGGCCCAGGTCGAGATCCTGGAGTCGCTGGAGACCTTCCCCTCCACGCTGCCCACCCGCCGCGAGTCGGCGTACGCGGCCTGGGTCGCGATCTCGGTCGGCTGCAACAACACCTGCACCTTCTGCATCGTCCCGGCGCTGCGCGGCAAGGAGGAGGACCGCCGCCCCGGCGACGTCCTCGCCGAGATCGAGGCGCTGGTCGACGAGGGCGTCATCGAGGTGACCCTGCTCGGCCAGAACGTCAACGCCTACGGTTCCGACCTGGGCGACCGCGAGGCCTTCTCCAAGCTGCTGCGCGCCGCCGGGCAGATCGAGGGCCTGGAGCGGATCCGCTTCACCTCGCCGCACCCGCGCGACTTCACCGACGACGTGATCGCCGCGATGGCCGAGACGCCGAGCGTGATGCACCAGCTGCACATGCCGCTGCAGTCCGGCTCGGACCAGGTCCTCAAGGCGATGCGCCGCTCGTACCGGCAGGACCGTTTCCTCGGGATCATCCGCAAGGTCCGCGAGGCGATGCCGGACGCGGCGATCTCCACCGACATCATCGTCGGCTTCCCCGGCGAGACCGAGGAGGACTTCGAGCAGACGATGCACGTCGTCCGCGAGGCCCGCTTCACCAACGCCTTCACCTTCCAGTACTCCAAGCGCCCCGGCACCCCCGCCGCGGAGATGGCCGACCAGGTGCCCAAGGAGGTCGTCCAGGCCCGCTACGACCGGCTGATCGCGCTCCAGGAGGAGATCTCCTGGGACGAGAACAAGAAGCAGGTCGGCCGCACCCTGGAGATCCTGGTCGCCGAGGGCGAGGGCAAGAAGGACGACAGGACCCAGCGCCTGTCCGGCCGCGCCCCCGACAACCGGCTGGTCCACTTCACCAGGCCGGACGAGCCGGTGCGCCCCGGCGACGTGGTGACCGTCGAGATCACCTACGCCGCCCCGCACCACCTGCTGGCCGAGGGCCCGACCCTCGGGGTGCGCCGCACCCGGGCCGGCGACGCCTGGGAGAAGCGCCAGGCCAGGCCGGCCGACAAGCCGGCGGGCGTCATGCTCGGCCTGCCGAAGATCGGCGCCCCGGCCGAGCTGCCGTCGGCCGCCCCGGCGGGCGGCGCCTGCTGCGGCGACTGACCCGTGTGACGGAGGCCGAACGGCCCGGCCGGAGCGAGCGCGCGAGTCGCGGCTCGGAGCTCCGGCCGGGCCGTTCGGCTTTCCGGCTAGGGCCGGACAGGCCCTAAGGTGATCCGCATGCTGGTAGCCGCCGCCGTGTGCCCCTGTCCGCCGCTGCTCGTTCCCGAGGTCGCCGCCGGGGCCGCGCCCGAGCTGGACGGGCTGCGCGCCGCCTGTGACGAGGCGCTGGCGGCGCTGGTCGCGGCCGGGCCGGAGCTGGTCGTGGTGGTGGGCGCCGGGCCGGAGGCCGAGGTGTGGACCGAGGGCGGGGCCGGGTCCTTCCACCGCTACGGGGTGCCGCTGGTCGCCAAGCTGCCCGGCGGGCGGGTCGAGGGGCCGGAGCTGGCGCCCTCGCTGACCGTCGGGGCCTGGCTGCTGGAGCGCGCCGGGGTGACCGTGCCGACGCACGCCTGCGCGGTGCCCGCGGACGCCCCCGTCGACCGGATGCTCGGCCTCGGCCAGGGCCTGGCCGGGCTGGCCGACAAGGTCGCCCTGCTGGTGCTCGGCGACGGCAGCGCCTGCCGCTCGCTGAAGGCCCCCGGCTACCTGGACGAGCGGGCCGAGGGCTTCGACGCCGGGTTGGCCGCCGCCCTGGGCTCGGCCGACCTGCCCGCCCTGGCGGCCCTGGACCCGGCGCTGGCAGCCGAGCTCAAGGCCGAGGGCCGGGCGCCCTGGCAGGTGCTGGCCGGCGCCGCCGAGGGCGCCGGCCTCACCGCGCGGCTGGGCTACCAGGACGCGCCGTACGGGGTCGGGTACTTCGTGGCGTCCTGGGCGTAGGGCCCGTCTCCGGGCCCCGGCCGGTCAGGACTGCGGGGGCTGTCCCCCGTCGTCCGGCTTCGGCTTGTGGGCGAAGTCGCCCACCGCGCCCTTGGCCTTGTCGGCGCCGTGCTCGATCTTGTCGCTGTACTTGCCCTTGGTCGCCTTGTCGATCGCGCCGCCGGCCTTGTCGACCATCTGGTCGATCTGGTCGCTGTGCTTGCCCGCGAGCTCGCTGGCCTTCTCCTTGAGCTCCTCGGCCTTGCCCTTGAGGTTGTCCATCAGGCCCATGGTGATCTCCTTCGTTCCCTGTCTCCTGCACAACGCACGTGACCGGTCAAGAGTTCGCAAAGCCGGGCCGGGGTGCGGGGCAGGCCGGAGGCAGTCCGGGGAACAGTCACATCCTCGCGCAGTCGGCGGCGGGCGGCAGCCCGGCCCCGGGTGCCGCGACGGTTTGGGAGACTGGAGCGGTGAGCAGCTCCCGTGTGATCAGCATCGTCGGCGCGACCGCCGCCGGAAAGTCCGACCTGGCCGTCGCCATCGCCCGCAGCCTCGGCGGCGAGGTGATCAACACCGACTCGATGCAGCTGTACCGGGGCATGGACATCGGCACGGCCAAGCTGACCGTGGCGGAGCGCGGGGGAGTGCCGCACCACCTGCTGGACGTCTGGGACGTCACCGAGGCCGCCAGCGTCGCCGAGTACCAGCGGCTGGCCCGGGCCGAGATCGACCGGCTGCTCGCCGCCGGGCGCACCCCCGTCCTGGTCGGCGGCTCCGGGCTGTACGTCCGGGCCGCGATCGACGAGATGGAGTTCCCCGGCACCGACCCGCAGGTCCGCGCCCGGCTGGAGGCCGAACTGGAGCAGGACGGCCCGTACGCGCTGCACCGGCGGCTGGCCGGGCTGGACCCGGCGGCCGCCGAGGCGATCCTGACCGGCAACGGGCGCCGGATCGTCCGTGCCCTGGAGGTCATCGAGATCACCGGGCAGCCGTTCACCGCCAACCTGCCGAGCAACACCGCGGTCTACGAGGCGGTGCAGATCGGCGTCGCGGTGTCGCGCCCCGAACTGGACGAGCGGATCACCCTGCGGGTCGACCGGATGTGGGAGGCCGGACTGCTGGACGAGGTGCGCGCGCTGGAGCGGGTCGGGCTGCGGGAGGGCCGGACCGCCTCCCGGGCGCTCGGCTACCAGCAGGTGCTCGACCACTTCGCCGGGGAGTGCACCGAGGACGAGGCGCGGGCCGAGACGGTCCGGGCCACCAAGCGCTTCGCCCGCCGGCAGGAGTCCTGGTTCCGTCGGGACGACCGCATCCACTGGCTCTCCCGCCCGGCCGGGACCGACCCGGTCGAGCTGCTGGAACGCTCGCTGGAACTGATCGGCCATCAGGGGGTTCCGGTCGCGTAGTCGGGCCCTGGGGTCCGTTCCGGCCAATTCGGCGGTGCAGCTGCGCGCGCAGGCGACCGTGCAGGACGAACCGGGGGTCACGGCCCGATCACGTGATGGCCACGGATCACCCGAGGACCCCGTCAGGCCCCGAACGTCCCCTCTGGACATGCCATCATCGATGCCGTAAGGGTCGGCCCGCGCGGGCCGACCGTGCCCGGCCGCGAGTCCGCTCGTGTCGAACTGTCAGGGGAGGCCGCGTGTCGACGGGTACCGGCCCCGAATCCGGCCAGAGCGGGAGTGTCACCGCACCGGCCGAGGAGTTCGACGAGTCGACCAGGGGCGACCTCCCCGTGCTGACCGGCCTGGAGGCGCCGACCTCGTACGCGGCCGCGGTGCCCGCACTGGACACCCGCACCCCGCCGGACGCCGCCGTGCACGAGCGGGAGATCCGGCCGCTGCGCCGGCTCCGCTGGTGGCAGACCCTGCCGATCGCCCTGCTCGGCACCCTCGGCTCGCTGATGTTCGCCTTCCCGCTCGCCTTCGGCTCGGCCGGGGCGCGGGCCACCATGGTCGGGATGCTCGGGCTGCTGTTCACCGCCGCCTCGTTCGGCTGGGGCGCGATGGCCGCCCGGCACGCCGGCTACAAGTGGCCGGGGCTGCCGCGCCGGGGCTCCGCGCAGCGGGCCGGCTGGAAGGCCATCGCGGTCTACACCCTGATCGCCCTGGCCGCCTGCGCGCTCGCGGTGTGGCGGGTCGCCTACCTGCGCTGAGCCGGGCCCCGGCCTGCCCCACCGCCGCCCTCAGTACCATCGGTGGGGTGAGCGCATCCTCTTCCCCGCGGGCCGGCCTCCCCTTCTTCAAGGGGCACGGCACCCAGAACGACTTCGTGATCGTGCCCGACCCGGACGGCGTGCTGGAGATCGGCCCGGAGGCCGTCGCCGCGCTGTGCGACCGCCGGGCCGGCATCGGCGGCGACGGGCTGCTGCGCGTGGTGCGCGCGGCCGCCGACCCGGCCGCCGCGGACCAGGCCGACCGGGCCGAGTGGTTCATGGACTACCGCAACTCCGACGGCAGCATCGCCGAGATGTGCGGCAACGGCCTGCGGGTGTTCGCCCGCTTCCTGGTCGAGGCCGGCCTGGCGAAGCCCGGCGGGCTGGCGATCGCCACCCGCTCCGGGGTGCTCACCGCGACGGTCGCCGAGGACGCCGCGGACGGCACGCCCGGCGAGGTCACCGTCGACATGGGCCGGGCGAGGCTGCCCGGGCCGGACGGCATCGAGGTCGCGGTCGGCGAGCGGCGCTGGCCCGCCCTGAACGTCAACATGGGCAACCCGCACGCGGTGGCCTTCGTGGCGAGCCTGGACCACGCCGGGGACCTCTTCACCGCCCCGCTCACCAGCCCCGCGGGCGCCTACCCGGAGGGCGTCAACGTCGAGTTCGTGGTGGACCGCGGCCCGCGGCACGTGGCGATGCGGGTGCACGAGCGCGGCTCGGGCGAGACCCGCTCCTGCGGCACCGGCGCCTGCGCCGTCGCGGTGGCGGCCATCCGCCGGGACGGCGCGGACCCGGCGGTCACCGGCGAGGCGGTCGCCTACACGGTGGACGTGCTGGGCGGCCGGCTGGTCATCACCGAGCACCCGGACGGCCGGGTGGAGATGACCGGTCCGGCGGTGATCGTGGCGGAGGGGCGGATCGACCCGCGCTGGTGGGAGTCGATCGCCCGGGCCTCGTAGCGATGGCCCGGTTTGCCCACTTCGTACGGTGACGAATCCCCCCGATCGGGTGATACCGGTCGCGGACGGGAATCACGGCGTCGCGGAACGTGCTCTGCTCGGTAGCATGGACCACCGGGTCACCCCACGGGGAGGGGCCGCACCCGGCGACGTTGCCGGAGGTGCCGATGACCATCGAAGCCGGGCAGTCCCTCACGGGGCAGCCGACGACCGCACGGCAGGCCGGGGCCAGGAGGCCCCTGGGGGAGCTCGGCCGGGCCGCGCTCGGCCGGGCCGGGCGGGCCGCCCTGCTGGCCACCGGCCGCCCGCCCGTGCCGGACGCCCTGGAACCACTGGTCCAGGTGCACCGGCGGCACCACCCGCAGGCGGACCTCGCCCTGCTGGCCCGGGCGTACCGGCTGGCCGAGGCCAGCCACCGCGGCCAGAAGCGCAAGAGCGGTGAGCCGTACATCACCCATCCGCTGGCCGTCACCATGATCCTGGCCCAACTCGGTGCCGGGACGACCACCTTGGTCGCCTCGCTGCTCCACGACACCGTCGAGGACACCGAGTTGACGCTGGAGCAGGTGGGCGCCGGGTTCGGGCCCGAAGTCGCCTACCTGGTCGACGGGGTGACCAAACTGGAGAAGGTCGACTTCGGCGCCGCCGCCGAGGCCGAGACCTTCCGCAAGATGCTGGTCGCCACCGGGGACGACGTCCGGGTGATGGTGATCAAGCTCGCCGACCGGCTGCACAACATGCGCACCATCCGGCACATGAAGCCGGCCAGCCAGGTGCGGATCGCCAAGGTCACCCGGGACGTGCTGATCCCGCTGGCCGAGCGGCTCGGCATCCAGGTGCTCAAGGCGGAGCTGGAGGACATCGTCTTCGCCACCCTGCACCCCGAGGAGCACGCCCGCACCCGGGGCCTGATGGCCGGTCACGAGGCCGAGCCGGACGCCCTGCTGGAGCCCTTCGCCCGCCGGCTGGCCCGCCAGCTCGCCGAGACCGGGGTCGCCGCCGAGGTGACGGTACGGCCCCGGCACTGCGTCTCGCTGCACCGGGTGCTGATCAAGCGGGCCGCCGCGCCCGGGCGGGACGGCCGGCCGCAGGAGCCGCAGCCGGCCGACTTCGGGCGGTTGCTGGTGGTGGTCGAGGAGAACGCCGACTGCTACGCGGTGCTCGGCGAGCTGCACACCTGCTGGACGCCGTTGCCCGGGGAGTTCAAGGACTTCGTCGCCGCCCCCAAGTTCAACCTCTACCAGTCGCTGCACACCGCCGTCGCGCTGGACGGCGGCGCGGTGGTCGAGGTGCTGGTGCGGACCAGGCGGATGCACGAGGTGGCCGAGACCGGGGTGGTCGCGCTCGGCGACCCGACCCCGGCCGGTCCGGCCCAGGACACCGACGAACTGGACCGCACCGACCCGGCCCGGCCCGGCTGGCTCAGCCGGCTGCTGGAGTGGCAGCAGGAGACCCCCGACCCGGACGCCTTCTGGTCCGCGCTCACCGCCGACCTGGCCGGGGACCGCGAGATCACCGTGGTGACGGAGAGCGGTGAAACGCTTCAGCTGAGGGCCGGGGCCAGCTGCGTGGACGCCGCCTACCTGCTCGGCGAGGAGACCGGCCACCGATGTATCGGCGCCCGGGTCAACGGCCGGCTCACCGCGCTGTCCACCCCGTTGCAGGACGGGGACGTCCTGGCGGTGCTCACGGAGAGCCTCCCGCCCGGCGGCGGGGCCCAGCCGTCCGGGCCGTCCCCGGAGTGGCTGGCGCACGCCCGCACCCCCGCCGCCCGGCTGGCCATCGAGCGCTGGCTGGCCGACCACCCGGCCCGGCTGCCGGTGGTGCGCACCGGCCCGGCCGGCGGCCAGCCCGCCCCGCCCGCGCACCGGCCCGGCGAGCGCCGCGCCGCCCCCGTCGTGGTGGCCGGCCGGCCCGGGGCGCAGGTGCGGCTGGCCCGCTGCTGCACGCCCGTGCCCCCGGACGCGGTGGCCGGCTACCCGATCCGCGGCGGCGCGGTGGCCGTGCACCGCACCGCCTGCCCCGCCGGGCAGCGGCTGCGCGCCGACGGGCGGGCCGAACTGGAGGTCCGCTGGCAGCCCGGGGACGCCCCGGCGGCCGGCCACCGGGTGACCCTGCGGGCCGAGGCGCTGAACCGGCCCCGGCTGCTCGCCGACCTCACCGCGGCGATCTCCGCCGAGGGCGTCGGCATCGTCTCCGCCGAGGTCGAACCGCCGCAGGAACTGCGGGTCCGGCACACCTACACCGTCGAGCTGCCCGAGCCGGGCGCGCTGCCCGCCCTGATGCGGGCGATGCTCAAGGTTTCCGGGGTGTACGACGTCAGCCGCCCGCACGCCCCCGAGGGGACGCAGACCCGCCACTCCGGTGGAAATGGGGGTGACCGGCCCGCACCGGGCGTGCGACCATCGTGGGGAATTCACGGCCGGTCCACGGCGTTCTCAGGGCACAGGAGCCCCGGTGGGATCCAAGGGACCACGCCGAAGCCATCCAGCGACCAAAGGACAGAATGACCTCCACGTTCGAAGCCCGCGACCACGCCGACGCCCCGCGCCGCCTCGACGGTCTGCGAGCGGAAGCCCTCATGGACGAGGACCTCGCGGCCATCGACGAGGACCTCGGCCACAACTACGACGGCGACCAGTACGACCGCAGTGAGCGCGCCGCCCTGCGCCGTGTCGCCGGCCTCTCCACCGAACTCGAAGACGTCACCGAGGTCGAGTACCGCCAGCTCCGCCTGGAGCGCGTGGTGCTCGTCGGTGTCTGGACCGACGGCACCCTGGAGGAGGCGGAGAACTCGATGGCCGAGCTCGCCGCGCTCGCCGAGACCGCCGGTTCCGAGGTGCTGGACGGCGTCATCCAGCGCCGCGACAAGCCCGACGCGGCCACCTACATCGGCTCCGGCAAGGCCAAGGAGCTGCGCGACATCGTCGCTTCCAGCGGCGCCGACACCGTGGTCTGCGACGGTGAGCTCACCCCCGGCCAGCTGATCCAGCTGGAGGACGTGGTCAAGGTCAAGGTCGTCGACCGGACGGCCCTGATCCTGGACATCTTCGCCCAGCACGCCAAGTCCCGGGAGGGCAAGGCGCAGGTCTCGCTCGCGCAGATGCAGTACATGCTGCCGCGCCTGCGCGGCTGGGGTCAGTCGCTGTCCCGGCAGATGGGTGGCGGTGGCTCCGGCTCCTCGGGCGGCGGCATGGCCACCCGTGGCCCCGGTGAGACCAAGATCGAGACCGACCGGCGCCGGATCCGCGAGAAGATGGCGAAGCTCCGCAAGGAGATCGCCGACATGAAGAAGGGCCGCGACACCAAGCGCCAGGAGCGCAAGCGCCACCAGGTGCCGTCCGTGGCCATCGCCGGCTACACCAACGCCGGCAAGTCCTCCCTGCTCAACCGGCTCACCGGCGCGGGCGTGCTGGTGGAGAACTCGCTGTTCGCCACCCTGGACCCGACCGTGCGCCGGGCCGAGACCCCGAGCGGGCGGCTCTACACCCTGGCGGACACCGTCGGCTTCGTCCGGCACCTGCCGCACCACCTGGTCGAGGCCTTCCGCTCGACCATGGAGGAGGTCGCCGACGCGGACCTCATCCTGCACGTGGTCGACGGCTCGCACCCCGAGCCGGAGACGCAGCTGGCCGCCGTCCGCGAGGTCATCGTCTCGGTCGACGCGCAGAACGTGCCGGAGATCGTGGTGATCAACAAGGCCGACGCCGCCGACCCGCACGTGCTGCAGCGCCTGCTGCGCCGCGAGCCGCACGCCATCGTGGTGTCGGCCCGCAGCGGGGCCGGCATCGAGGAGCTGCTCAGGCTCATCGACGACGAGCTGCCGCGACCGGCCGTCGAGGTGCGGGCCCTGGTGCCCTACACCCAGGGCGCGCTGGTCTCCCGGGTGCACAAGGAGGGCGAGCTGATCGCCACCGAGCACACGGCCGACGGCACGCTGGTGCACGCCAAGGTGCCGGCCGAGCTGGCCGCCGAGCTGGAGTACTTCGCGGTGGCCCTGCAGGGCTGATCGGCGCGTTCCTGCTCGTTCCCGCTCGTCCCCGCTCGTCGGGGTGGCCCCCGGACGTACCGCGTCCGGGGGCTACTTCACGTTCTTGGCGAAGTAGTCGAAGGCCTGCTTGGCCTGGTCCTGGAGGGACGGCCCGGCCCGGTAGCCCGCCGGGCCGCGGCTGCCGAGCGAGCTGACGCTGACCAGGTTGGGCCGGCCGTCCCTGGTGATGAACCAGCCGCCGCCGCCCGCGCCGCCGCCCATGGAGCAGCCGATCGCGTACATCGGCGGGCGGGACCGGTCGAAGGACAGCCGGCCCGGCGGGGCGGGGGAGTCGCAGCGCTCCAGCTCCATGCCGTCGAAGGGCCGCTCCACCGGGTAGCCGAAGACCACCGCCGCGGTGATCTGCTCGCGCGGGGCGTTGAACCAGACCGGGACGGAACCGCCGACCGCCTCCTCCAGGGACGGGCCGGCCGCGGACTCGCCGCGCACCCGGACGATCCCGTAGTCGTACTGGTCGTGGGCGCCGACCCCGCTCTCCTGGAGCCAGGTCGGCGACACCATGGCGCGCACCGCCGTCCACCGGCCGTACGGGGCGGCCTGCTGCTCGTCGTACGGCTTGCCGCGGGCCGCCCGGCCGTCCCGGTTGAAGGCGGGGACGAAGACCAGGTTCTTCACCCAGCCGCCGCCCCTGCCGTCGTGCAGGCAGTGCGCGGCGGTGAGGACCAGGTTGCTGCGGCCCGGGTTGAGCGGGTCGGCGACCACCGTGCCGGAGCAGGCCGCGTCGCCCTGCGGCGTGGTCATCAGCAGCCTGCCGACCACGGCGGAGTCCGGGCCGTACGGGTGCGGCTGCGGCCGGGCCTGGACGACCGCGGGCGGGGCGTCGCGGTCGACGCCGGGGGGTGCGGCGGCGGTCGGGGCGTACTCGGGGGTGGGCCGGGCCCTGGCGGCCTCCGTCCGGGCCGCCGTCCAGTAGCCCGGGGGCACCTGGTTGGCGAAGCCGCTGTCGGCGACGTAGCGGGCCCAGTCCTCCAGCTTCCAGCCGCTCAGGTCGCCCAGGCTGGTGGGCGCGGCCTTGGGCAGTGCCGCGGGCGGGGTGGCGGGGGCGGCGGGGCCGTCCGGCGCGCAGGCGGCCGCGGTGAGCGTCAGGGCGGCGAGCAGTGCGGCGCCGGCCGCGGCGGCCCGCCGCCCCCCGGTGCGGGGGGTGCGGCGGGTGGTACGGGTGGTGCCGGTGGAGTCAGTGGTGCCGGTGGTGCGGGTGGTGCTGATGGTGCGCAAGCTGAGGAGTCCCCCGTGGTGGTGCCGGTCACTGCTTCCTGGAGATCCAGTCCAGGGCCTGCTTGGCGACCGTCTCCAGGTACGGGCCGCTCAGCGAGGTGTGCTCCTGGGTGCCGATCGAGGTGTTGCTGACCAGGGCGGTCCGCCCGTCCGGCATGGTGGCGAACCAGCCGCCGCCGCTGGCGCCCTGGGTCATGTTGCAGCCGATGGTCAGCATGGACGGGCGCTTGGGGTCGAAGGACAGCCGGACGGGCTTGCCGCCGTCGCACTTGTACAGCTCCTGGCCGTCGAACGGCTTGACCAGCGGGTAGCCGGTGGCCGAGACCTTGAGCTGGTCGCGGGGCGCGTCGAACCACACCGGGACGGCCGAACCGACCGTCTCCTCCAGGGACTTGCCGGTGTCGTTCTGGTTGTGCACGCGCATCACGGCGAAGTCGTACTGGTTGGCGGCGTCACCGGTCTGCCCGCCCTCGACCATCCACTGCGGGGAGGTGACGATCTGGTCGGCCCACCAGGTGCCCAGCGGGGCGAGGTCGGACAGCGGGGCCTTCTTGCCGCCGCTGGAGGCGCCCGAGTTGTTGTAGGCGGGGACGAAGACCAGGTTCTTGTAGAAGTCGCCGCCCTTGCCCTCGTGCACGCAGTGGGCCGCCGTCCAGACCAGATTGCTCCTGCCCGGGTGCTGGGGGTCGGCGATCACCGTCGCCGAGCAGTTGCCCCGGCCGCCCTGGGCGGAGAAGAACACCTTCCCGGAGGGCTGCTTGAGGTACGGGCGGGGCACCTGGACGGCCTTGACCACCGGCGGCTCCGGGTCGGTCACGCCGTCGGCGGCGGCCGGCTTGGCGGTCGGCGGCGCCGGGTCGGCGGGCTTGGCGTCGCCCATCTTGTCCGGGTTCCAGAAGTCCTTCACCACCGGGTTGTTGAAGACGTGCTTGGACGCCCACTTGTCCCAGTCGTCGTACTTCCACTTCTTGAGGTCGTCCCAGGTCTTCGGCAGGCCCTCCAGCAGGCTGGTCGGCAGGCCGGACGGCAGGGTGATCCCGCCGATGACGCCGCCGGGGGCGGCGGAGCCGCTCGCGTCCGTGCTGGGCGGCGGTGCGGCGACGGTCCGGTCGGCGCCCGCCGGGCCGTCCGGTCCGCAGGCGCTGACGGCCAGCAGCGTTCCGGCGACCAGCGCGGCGGCCAGGGCTGACCGGTGGATCGGTGGCATCGGTGGGCTTCCCCCTGTACTCGGTCGGACGGTGTCGGGTCGGTCCTCGGTGCGGCGGCCCGCCGCCCTGGAGTCTTCCATCGCCGTGGAGGACGGCGGCGGCCGCCCCCCGGGTTCCGCGACCGCCCGGAGGTCACCGATCCGTGACGCGGAACCGGCCCCGTCGTTGGCACAGCAGGGCCGCCCCGCCCGGTGACGCACTATCCCCGATCTTCACCCGGACGAGTGAGCCGTCCTTGTGATCACCCGTCAGGGATAGGTAACCCTTACCTGACGCGACGGTGCGAGCGCCCGCCGACCCTCTCCACCACCCGCGCGCGTCCGCACCCCCACGCGCACCAAGGAGCAGCCTTGAGCACCGCCCTCACCGGAGCCCCGCCCGTACCGCCGCCCACTGTGCAGCGGGCCGCCTCCGGACCCGACCCGCTGCTGCACCCCGACCCCGCCGTCGCCGCCGAACAGGCGGCCCTGGAAGCCCTGTTGCGCTGCTGGGCCCGGGAGACCGGGGCCCGCCCCGGGCCGGACGGCCGACTGCGGATCGACGTCCTCGGCGGGGCCGCCCGGCTCACCGCCGCCGTCCGGCACTGGTCGCCCGGCGGCTGGCACCGCTTCGGCCCGGCCACCCTCTCGGCCGGGGACGGCGCCCCGGCGGGAGACGGCGCCGCGGCCCCGGTGGACGCCGTCACCGCCGCCGCCCTGCTCGCCGCCGCGGCCGCCGAACGGCCCGACCCCGGACAGGTCGCCGACCTCGCCGCCCGGGTCGCCGACTCGGTGGTGCGCACCGCCGAGATCCTCGCCCACCGCCGCACCGCCGCCGAACCCGGCGGGCCGGAACGCTCCGCCTTCCTCGCCGCCGAACAGGCCCTGCTGCTCGGCCACCCCCTGCACCCCACCCCGAAGAGCCGCGACGGCCTCGGACCGGCCCAGAGCGCCGCCTACTCGCCCGAACTCCACGGCTCCTTCCAGGTCCACTGGTACGCCGTCGACCGCGGCCTGCTCGCGGCCGGCTCCGCCGTCGCCGAGAGCGCCGACCGGATCACCGCCGCCCTCCTCGGCGGCCACGCGACCCTGCCGCCCGGCACCGCCGCCCTGCCGCTGCACCCCTGGCAGGCCCGCGAGCTCGCCCACCGCCCGACCGTCGCCGCGCTGCTCGCCGACGGGCTGCTGCACGACCTCGGCCCGGCCGGCGAACCCTGGTACCCCACCTCCTCGGTGCGCACCGTCTACCGGCCCGGCACCCCGTGGATGCTCAAGCTCTCGCTCGGCCTGCGGATCACCAACTCCCGCCGGGAGAACCTGCGCAAGGAACTCCACCGAGGCCTGGAGGTGCACCGGCTGCTGGAGAGCGGCCTCGCCGCCGAGTGGCGGGCCGCCCACCCCGGCTTCGACATCGTCCGCGACCCCGCCTGGATCGGCGTCGACCACCCCGACCTCGGCGACCCCGGCGGGCTGGACACCGTGCTGCGCGCCCAGCCCTTCGGACCGGCCGAACGCGCCCTCTGCGTCGCCGGGTTCGTCGCCGAACAGCCGCGCGGCACCGGCGCCACCGTGCCGTCCGCCCTCGGCGACACCCTGCGCGCGCTCGCCGCCCGCACCGGCCGCCCGCTGCGCACCGTGGCCGCCGAATGGTTCCTGCGCTACCTGGACGCCGTCGTGCTGCCCGTGCTCTGGCTGGACGGCCACGGCGGCATCGCCCTGGAGGCCCACCAGCAGAACAGCATCGTCCTGCTGGACGCCGAGGGCTGGCCCCGCGGCGGCCGCTACCGCGACAACCAGGGCTACTACTACCGGGAGAGCGCCGCCGAGCGGCTCACCGCCCGGCTGCCCGGACTCGGCGAGCAGAGCGACACCTTCCTGCCGGACGACGTCATCGACCACCACTTCGCCTACTACCTCGGCATCAACCACGTGCTCGGCCTGATCGGCGCCTTCGGCTCCCAGGGCCTCGCCGAGGAGACGGTGCTGCTGGCCGGGCTGCGCCGGTTCCTGGCCGGCCCGCGGGCCGCCGCCACCGGCTCCGCCCTGCCCGCCCTGCTGCTGGACGCGCCCACCCTGCCCTGCAAGGCCAACCTGCTCACCCGGATCAACGGCCTCGACGAACTGGTCGGCCCGGTCGCCACCCAGTCCGTGTACGTGGACATCCCCAACCCGGTGGCGGGCGCCTGATGCCCGACGAGCTGCCCGGGTGGGGCGAAGTCCCCACCCCGGCCGGCCGGTTCCGGCTCCGCCCGGTCCGGCTGCCCGACCACCTGGAGCTGCTCACCGGATGGATGAACGACCCCGAGGTCGACGCCTTCTGGGAGCTCGCCGGGCCGCCCGCCGTCACCGAACGGCACGTCCGGGCCCAACTGGACGGCGACGGACGCAGCCTGCCCTGCCTCGGACTGCTCGACGGCACCCCGATGAGCTACTGGGAGGTCTACCGCGCCGACCTCGACCCGCTCGCCGGGCACTACCCGGCCCGCCCGCACGACACCGGCGTGCACCTGCTGCTCGGCCCGGCCGCCAGCCGCGGCCGCGGCCTCGGCGCCCAGCTGCTGGCCGCCGTCGCCGCCCTCGTGCTGCGCCACCGGCCCGACTGCCAACGGGTGGTGGCCGAACCGGACGTCCGCAACCGGCGCTCGGTCCGGGCCTTCGAACGGGCCGGATTCCGGGCCGCCGCCGAACTCGACCTGCCCGACAAGCGCGCCGCGCTGATGGTGCGCGACCGCGAAGCGCCACTCCCCGCCTAGGACACCCCTGTGGACACCTCGACACCCCACGAACCCCCCTACGACCTGCTCGGCGTCGGCATCGGCCCGTTCAACCTCTCGCTCGCCGCCCTCGCCGAGCCGGTACCCGGGCTGCGCACGCTCTTCTGCGACCAGCGCCCCGAATTCCGCTGGCACCACGGCATGCTGGTGGACGGCGCCCGGATGCAGGTGCCCTTCCTGGCCGACCTCGTCTCACTCGTCGACCCGACCAACCCGTGGTCCTTCCTCAACTACCTGCGCGCCCAGGACCGGCTGTTCCCGTTCTACTTCGCCGAACGCTTCCAGCTGCCCCGCCGCGAGTACGACCACTACTGCCGCTGGGCCGCCGACCGGCTGCCCAACTGCCGCTTCGGCACCGAGGTCACCGCCCTGCACCGGGACGGCCCGCTGTTCCGGGCCGAGCTGACCGACACCGCGACCGGCCGGCGCACCGCCGTACGGGCCCGCAACCTCGCGCTCGGCGTCGGCACCCGGCCGGTGCTCCCCGAGGCCTTCGCCGCCCTGGCCGACCGCCCGCGGGCCTTCCACTCCGCCGAGTACCTGGACCGCCGGGCCGAGCTCGCGGACGCCCGCGACATCACCGTGGTCGGCAGCGGACAGTCCGGCGCCGAGGTCTTCCTCGACCTGCTCCGCCGCCACCAGGACGACGGCGTCCGGCTGCGCTGGCTCACCCGCACCCGGGCGCTCGCCCCCATGGAGTACTCCAAGCTCGGCCTGGAACACTTCACCCCCGACTACACCCGCTACTTCCACGGCCTGCCCGGCCCGGTCCGGGACGCCCTGGTCACCGCCCAGTGGCAGCTGCACAAGGCCGCCAGCGCGGAGACCCTCGCCGAGATCCACGACCACCTCTACGAGCGCACCATCGGCCGCCCGATCGACACCGCCCCGGTCGAGATCACCCCCGGCACCGCCGTCACCGCGGCCCGGCCCGGGCCCTGCGGCGGACTCGAACTGGACTGCCGGCACACCGACTCCGGCGCCGAACACGTGCTGCGCACCGACGCCGTGGTGCTCGCCACCGGCTACCGCGCCGCCCGCCCGGCCGCGCTCGAACCGCTCGCCCACCTGATCGACTGGGACGAGACCGGGCGCTACCGGGTCGACCTCGACCACCGGGTCGCCACCCGGCCCGAGCTCACCGGCGGCCTCTACGTCCAGAACGCCGAACTCCACACCCACGGGGTCGGCGCCCCCGACCTCGGCCTCGGCGCCCACCGGGCCGCCGTCATCCTCAACGCCGTCACCGGCCGGACCGTCCACCGGCTGCCCGACCGCACCGCCTGGACCGGCTTCGCGCCGCCCGGGGCGCCGGCCGCGGCCGGGCCCGTAGGCGCTCCGATCGAGCAGACCCCCGTCGTCCCCCACCCCCAGGAGCTGACCCGTGCCGCAACCGTCGGCCGCTGAACCGCCGCTCTACCTGCCCCCGCACCTCACCGCCGGGCACTGGCAGCGGGCCGGCCGCGCCCTGCTGGCCAAGATGCTCGGCGAGTTCGCCTACGAGGACCTGCTCAAGCCCGTCCCGGGCCCCCTCGACGGCGAGTACCTGCTGAAGCTCCCCGAGGCCGAGTACCGCTTCGCCGCCCGGCGCGGCGCCTACGACAGCTGGCAGGTCGACCCCGGGTCGATCCGCTGCTCCCGCCCGGACGGCCTGGACCCGCTGCGCTTCCTCCCGTACGCCCGGGACGCGCTCGGAATGCGCGGCGACACCACCGCCCACCTGGTCCGCGAGCTGTCCGCCACGCTGACCGCCGACGCCCGCCAGCTCGCCACCGCGCTCACCGCCGCCGAGCTCGCCGACCTCGACCACCCCGCCCTGGAGGGCCGGCAGGGCGGCCACCCGTGGATCGTCCCCAGCAAGGGCCGGATCGGCTTCTCCGGCACCGACGCCGCCCGCTGGGCCCCGGAGGCCCGCAGCCCCCGGCCGCTGCCCTGGATCGCCGTCCACCGCCGGCTCGCCGAGTACCGCGGCGTGCCCGGCCTGGAACGCCCCGAGCAGCTGTACGCCCGCGAACTGGACGACGAGGCCGCCCTGCGCGCCCCGCTCGGCGCCGACGCCGACGACTACCTGCTGCTGCCCGTCCACCCCTGGCAGTGGGACGAGACGGTCCTGCCGCTGTTCGCGCCCTGGATCGCCTCCGGCGAGATCGTCCCGCTGGCCTCGGACGGCGACCCACGGCTGCCCCAGCAGTCCATCCGCTCCTTCTTCAACACCGCCCACCCCGAGCGCTGCACCGTCAAGCTGCCGCTGTCCATCCTCAACACCCTGGTCTGGCGCGGGCTGCCGGTCGAACGCACCCTCGCCGCGCCCGCCGTCACCGCCTGGCTGCACGGGCTGCGCGACGCCGACCCGTACCTGCGGGACGAGTGCCGGGTGATCCTGCTCGGCGAGATCGCCTCCGTCACCGTCGACCACCCGCTCTACCGGGAGATGCCCGACTCCCCGTACCAGTACAAGGAACTGCTCGGCGCGATCTGGCGCGAACCGCTCGGCCCCTTCCTGGCCGGCGACGAGCGCGCCCGCACCCTCGCCGCCCTGCTGCAGAGCGGCTCCGACGGGCGCGCCCTCGCCGTCGAACTGATCGCCCGCTCCGGCCTCACCCCCGCCGGGTGGACCGCCCGGCTGTTCGCCGCGCTGCTGCCGCCGCTGCTGCACTTCCTCTACCGCTACGGACTGGTCTTCTCCCCGCACGGCGAGAACGCCGTCGTGGTCTTCGACGACCGCGGCACCCCGACCCGGCTCGCGGTCAAGGACTTCGTCGACGACGTCAACCTCAGCGACCAGGACCTCCCCGAGCTGCGCGCGCTGCCCCCCGAGGTCGACGAGGTGCTGCTGCGGGAGAACCCCCAGGGGCTGTGCCAGTTCATCCACTCCGGGCTGTTCATCGGCGTCTTCCGCTACCTCGCCCCGCTGCTGGAGGCGCAGGCCGGCCTCGCCGAGACCGAGTTCTGGGGCCTGCTGCGCGCGGAGATCCACCGCTACCAGGCCCGCTTCCCCGAGCTGCGCGAGCGCTTCGACCTGTTCGACCTGTTCCGGCCCCGGATCGACCGGCTCTGCCTCAACCGCAACCGGCTGCTCATGGACGGCTACCAGGACCGCCCGCACCGCCCGCACGCCGTCCGGCACGGCACCGTGCCGAACGCCCTGGTCGGCGTGGAGGTGCGGCCGCCCGGCCCCCGCCCCGGACAACGGGACCGGATTGTCACCCCCGCCCCGTAGGGTGGAAGGGTCATGACGAACGACTCCGAATCCCACGACTCCGAATCCCAGCGGGCGACGGACCTCGGCGACGCGGCCGAGGAAGCCGTCGCCGTCCCGCGCTCGCGGATTCCCGAGCTCCTGCACGCCGCGGTCGAGGCCGTCGGCGGTGTGGAGCGCCCCGGCCAGATGCGGATGGCCGAGGCCGTCGCCGACGCCGTCGACCACTCCGAGCACCTGCTCGTCCAGGCCGGCACCGGCACCGGCAAGTCCCTCGCCTACCTGGTGCCGGCCCTCGCCCACGGCGACCGGGTGGTGGTCGCCACCGCCACCCTGGCCCTGCAACGCCAGCTGGTGGAACGGGACTTGCCGCGCACGGTCGAGGCGCTGCACCCGGTGCTGCGCCGCCGCCCGCTGTACGCGATGCTCAAGGGCCGCTCCAACTACCTGTGCCTGCACCGGGCCAACGAGGGCACCCCGAGCGAGGAGGGCGAGGGCCTGTTCGACCCGGTCGACGCGCTCGGCGGCCCCACCGGCAAGCTCGGCCAGGACGTGCTCCGGCTGCGCGACTGGGCCGACGAGACCGAGACCGGCGACCGGGACGACATGAGCCCCGGCGTCTCGGACAAGGCCTGGGCGCAGCTCTCCGTCACCTCCAAGGAGTGCCTGGGCGCGACCCGCTGCGCGTACGGGCAGGAGTGCTTCGCGGAGAAGGCCCGGGAGCGGGCCAAGCTCGCGGACGTCGTGGTCACCAACCACGCGATGCTCGCGATCGACGCGATCGAGGGCGCGCCGGTGCTGCCCGAGCACGGGCTGCTGATCGTCGACGAGGCGCACGAGCTGGTCAACCGGGTCACCGGCGCGGCCACCGCCGAGCTGACCGTCGGCGCCGTCAACCGGGCGGTCAAGCGGGCCGCCCGGCTGGCCAACGAGAAGGCCGTGGACGCGCTGCAGGCCGCCGCCGAGAACTACCACGGCCTGATGGAGACCGCCCAGCCCGGCCGGGTCGAGGAACTGCCCGAGTACCTGGCCTACGCCGTCACCGCGATCCGGGACGCCTCCCGGCAGGTGATCACCTCGCTCGGCGAGACCCGGGACAAGGGCCTCAGCGACGAGGACGCCGTCCGCAAGCAGGCGATGGCCTCGGCCGAGACCCTGCACGAGACCGCCGACCGGCTGCTGGAGGGCTCCGAGTACGACGTGGTCTGGATCGAGCGCAGCGACCGCTACGGGCTGGGCACCGCCTCGCTGCGGGTCGCGCCGCTGAGCGTGTCCGGCCTGCTGCGCGAGGGCCTGTACAAGGAGCGCTCGGTCGTCCTGACCTCGGCGACCCTCAAGCTCGGCGGGGACTTCAACGGCGTGGCCGGCTCGCTCGGCCTGCCCAAGGAGACCAGGCTGCCGGACCGGCGCACGCCCGGTGACAACCCGGAGGCCGGCTCCGGCTTCGGCGAGGACGCCGTCCCGCACTGGCGGGGCATCGACGTCGGCTCGCCGTTCAAGTACCCCAAGCAGGGCATCCTGTACGTGGCCAAGCACCTCGCGGACCCCGGGCGGGACCCCGAACGGCCCGACATGTTGGACGAGTTGGCCGAGCTGGTCGAAGCGGCCGGCGGGCGCACCCTGGGCCTGTTCTCCTCGATGCGCGGCGCCCAGGCCGCCGCCGAGGCGATGCGGGAGCGGCTCGACCACCGGATCCTGCTCCAGGGGGAGGACACCCTCGGCGAGTTGATCCGCGAGTTCGCCTCGGACGCCACCACCTGCCTGTTCGGCACCCTCTCGCTCTGGCAGGGCGTGGACGTGCCCGGCTCGGCCTGCCAGCTGGTCGTGATGGACCGGATCCCCTTCCCCCGGCCGGACGACCCGCTGATGAGCGCCCGCCAGAAGGACGTCGAACAGCACGGCGGGAACGGCTTCATGGCGGTCGCGGCGACCCACGCGGCGCTGCTGATGGCACAGGGCGCGGGCCGGCTGGTGCGCGCGGCGGAGGACCGGGGCGTGGTCGCGGTGCTCGACCCGCGGGTGGAGACCAAGCGGTACGGGGGTTTCTTCCGGTCCTCGATGCCGGAGTTCTGGTACACCACGGACCGCAACCAGGTGCGGCGCTCGCTGGCGGCGATCGACGCCTCGGCGGCGCCGGTGCGGCCGGTGGTGAAGCGGGGCTGAGCGGCCCCGGCGCGTGGCGCAGGACGGACGGAGGGGCTCCCCGCTGACGCGGTGGAGCCCCTTCCCGTCGTCGTGCCGGCCGCTCGCGGTGGCGGCCGGGTGCCGCCGTCAGAGGCGGCGCAGGACCGCGACCACCTTGCCCAGGATGGTGGCGTTGTCGCCGTTGATCGGCTCGTAGGCCGGGTTGTGCGGCATCAGCCAGATCCGGCCGTCCTCGCGCTTGAGCCGCTTGACGGTGGCCTCGCCGTCGATCATGGCGGCCACGATGTCGCCGTTCTCGGCGACCGGCTGGCGGCGCACCGTGACCCAGTCGCCGTCGCAGATGGCCGCCTCGATCATCGAGTCGCCGCGCACGGTGAGGGCGAACAGCTCGCCCTCGCCGACCAGCTGGCGGGGCAGCGGGAAGACGTCCTCGACCGTCTGCTCGGCCAGGATCGGACCACCGGCCGCGATCCGGCCGACCAGCGGCACGTAGGAGGTGGAGGGCCGCCCGGCCGTCTCGGCGGTGTTGGGGCGGGCCACCTCGACGCCGCGGACCTCGTAGGCGCGCGGGCGGTGCGGGTCGCGGCGCAGGAAGCCCTTGCGCTCCAGGGCCATCAGCTGGTGGGCGACCGAGGAGGTGCTGGACAGGCCGACGGCCTGGCCGATCTCGCGCATGGACGGCGGGTAGCCGCGGCGCTGGACGGAGTCGCGGATGACCTCGATCACCCGGCGCTGGCGCTCGGTGAGCCCGGCCTCGTCGGTGCGGATGCCGGGGGGGCGGCCGGGCATCGAGCGGGCCGGGGAGGGATGGGTGTCGTCCATGGTGGGGGAGTGCTCGATCGGCTGGTCGGGGACGCGGCCCGTGGTGGAAACGGCCGGGCCGGAGAGGCGGTGGTCTTCGCTGCGGTCCATGCTGATGTCCACGCTCTGCTGATTCGTGGTGCGCTGCCCCACCTTGAACTGGGAGTGTTCCTGCACCGGGATGGTGTTGGTTTCGACGGTGTTCACGGCGGCCCCTCTCGACGGCTGTCCTCTCCCCTTTTCCAACCCAACGCGCCTCCTATCGAAAGGTTGCGCCAAACACACGTTCGAGTGAATTATTCGGGAGTTGACTGACTCGATCAAGGCTTTGTTGTACATCGAGTAAATGTTCGACCGGATGTCGACTCCGGAAGTCTAATCGGCGCCGACACGCCAGGGGTGTCACCTCCCCCCGAGACCTAGATGTAGTGGCTAGAGTCCTCTCCGTGCCCAGTACTAGTGGTCGCGCCGCATGATCAGCTTGCCGAAGGCGGGGGCGCATCGCATAGACTCAACCGGTCCGCACGTCCTGCCAGGGAGGGATCCCCAGGTGCACTGCCCCTTCTGCCGGCACTCCGACAGCCGCGTCGTCGACAGTCGGACCACCGAGGACGGCAGCTGCATTCGCCGTCGTCGACAGTGCCCGGACTGCGGTCGCCGTTTCACCACCGTGGAGACGGCCGCGCTGATGGTCATCAAGCGCAGTGGCGTCACCGAGCCGTTCTCCCGGCAGAAGGTCATCACCGGAGTCCGCAAGGCCTGCCAGGGCCGCCCGGTCACCGAGGACGCCCTCGCCCAGCTCGGCCAGCGGGTCGAGGAGTGCGTGCGGGCCAGCGGCAGCGCCGAGCTGACCACCCACGACGTCGGGCTGGCCATACTCGGCCCGCTGCGGGACCTCGACGTGGTCGCCTACCTGCGCTTCGCCAGCGTGTACCAGGCGTACGACGGACTCGAGGACTTCGAGGCCGCCATCGCGGAGATCCGCGCCGAGCGGCCCGCCCCCGAGGCGGACGGCACCTGCGTGCCCGTTCCCGCCGCCGCGCCCTAGGAGGCGCGCCGGGCCCCACGCGGGCCCGCCCAGGAGCCACCACCATGCGGCCCCCGTGGGCCGGTAGCACCACACCGGCCCCGCGTGGGCCCACGCGTGCCCGAAAACGGGGCACAGAACACTACAAACCGTGCGTGAGCGGACGGGGTCCCGTCTGCCCGCACACCGGAAGAACGAACCAGCGGTGCCCGGATTTTTCGGGGCACTTCGGGCGTTTGCCCAGGAGGAGGAGCGAGAAGTGACAGACACCACGAGCGGTTCCGCACGCGGGTCGAAGTCCGAGAAGGCCGTGACCAAGGGTGCCAAGGCCCCGAAGGGCGGTCTCCGGATCGAGCGCATCCACACCACCCCTGGCGTGCACCCGTACGACGAGGTCAGCTGGGAGCGGCGCGACGTCGTCATGACCAACTGGCGTGACGGCTCTATCAACTTCGAGCAGCGCGGCGTCGAGTTCCCCGACTTCTGGTCGGTCAACGCCGTCAACATCGTCACGTCCAAGTACTTCCGCGGCGCCGTCGGCACCCCCCAGCGCGAGTGGAGCCTCAAGCAGATCATCGACCGCGTGGTGCTCACCTACCGCGCGGCCGGCGAGAAGCACGGCTACTTCGCCACCAAGGACGACGCCGAGACCTTCGAGCACGAGCTGACCCACGCCCTCCTCCACCAGGTGTTCAGCTTCAACTCGCCGGTCTGGTTCAACGTCGGCACCAAGCAGCCCCAGCAGGTCAGCGCCTGCTTCATCCTGTCCGTCGACGACTCCATGGAGTCGATCCTCGACTGGTACAAGGAAGAGGGCATGATCTTCAAGGGCGGCTCCGGCGCCGGCCTCAACCTCTCCCGGATCCGCTCCTCCAAGGAGCTGCTCTCCTCCGGCGGCAACGCCTCCGGCCCGGTCTCCTTCATGCGCGGCGCCGACGCCTCCGCCGGCACCATCAAGTCCGGCGGCGCCACCCGGCGCGCGGCCAAGATGGTCGTGCTGGACGTCGACCACCCGGACGTCGAGGCCTTCATCGAGACCAAGGTGAAGGAGGAGGAGAAGATCCGCGCCCTGCGCGACGCGGGCTTCGACATGGACCTCGGCGGCGACGACATCACGTCCGTCCAGTACCAGAACGCCAACAACTCGGTCCGCGTCAACGACGAATTCATGACCGCCGTCGAGAACGGCACCGAATTCGGCCTGCGCGCCCGGATGACCGGCGAGGTCATCGAGACCGTCGACGCCAAGAAGCTGTTCCGCAAGATGGCCGAGGCCGCCTGGGCCTGCGCCGACCCCGGCATCCAGTACGACTCCACCATCAACCAGTGGCACACCTGCCCCGAGTCCGGACGCATCAACGCCTCCAACCCGTGCTCGGAGTACATGCACCTGGACAACTCCAGCTGCAACCTGGCCTCGCTGAACCTGATGAAGTTCCTGCGCGACGACGACTCGTTCGACGCGGAGCGGTTCGCCAAGGTCGTCGAGCTGGTCATCACCGCGATGGACATCTCCATCTGCTTCGCCGACTTCCCCACCGAGAAGATCGGCGAGACCACCCGCGCCTACCGCCAGCTCGGCATCGGCTACGCCAACCTCGGCGCCCTGCTGATGGCCACCGGCCACGCCTACGACAGCGACGGCGGCCGCGCCCTGGCCGGCGCCATCACCTCGCTGATGACCGGCACCGCCTACCGCCGCGGCGCCGAACTCGCCGGCGTCGTCGGCCCGTACGACGGCTACGCCCGCAACGCCACCGCCCACCAGCGGGTCATGAAGCAGCACGCCGACGCCTCCCTGGACGCCGTGTCCTTCGACGACCTGGACGCCCCGGTCTGGCTCCGGGCCAACAAGTCCTGGCAGGACGTGCTGCGCATCGGCGCGCAGAACGGCTTCCGCAACGCCCAGGCCTCGGTCCTCGCCCCGACCGGCACCATCGGCCTGATGATGGACTGCGACACCACCGGCGTCGAGCCCGACCTCGCCCTGGTCAAGTTCAAGAAGCTCGTCGGCGGCGGCTCGATGCAGATCGTCAACGGCACCGTCCCGCGCGCCCTCAAGCGCCTCGGCTACCAGGACGAGCAGATCGAGGCGGTCGTCGCCCACATCGCCGAGCACGGCAACGTGGTGGACGCGCCGGGCCTCAAGACCGAGCACTACGAGGTGTTCGACTGCGCGATGGGCGAGCGCTCCATCTCCCCGATGGGCCACGTGCGGATGATGTCGGCGATCCAGCCGTGGATCTCCGGCGCCATCTCCAAGACCGTGAACATGCCCGCCACGGCGACCGTCGAGGACGTCGAGGAGATCTACTTCGAGGCGTGGAAGATGGGCGTCAAGGCGCTCGCCATCTACCGCGAAAACTCGAAGGTCGGCCAGCCGCTCTCGGCCAAGAAGAAGGACTCCGAGACCGAGGCCAAGGCGGAGGAGGCCCCCGCCCCCGCCGCCGTGGTCGAGAAGGTCGTCGAGTACCGCCCCGTCCGCAAGCGCCTGCCCAAGGGCCGCCCGGGCATCACCACCTCCTTCACGGTCGGTGGCGCCGAGGGCTACATGACCGCCAACTCCTACCCGGACGACGGCCTCGGCGAGGTCTTCCTGAAGATGTCCAAGCAGGGTTCGACCCTCGCGGGCATGATGGACGCCTTCTCCATCGCCGTCTCGGTCGGCCTCCAGTACGGCGTGCCGCTGGAGACCTACGTCTCGAAGTTCACCAACATGCGCTTCGAGCCGGCCGGCCTGACCGACGACCCGGACGTGCGGATGGCCCAGTCGATCGTCGACTACATCTTCCGCCGCCTGGCGCTGGACTTCCTGCCGTTCGAGACCCGCTCGGCGCTGGGGATCCACTCCGTCGAGGAGCGCACCCGCCACCTGGAGACCGGCTCCTACGAGCCGCTGGAGGCCGAGGAGCTCGACACCGAGTCCCTCGCCCAGTCCGCCCCGGTCGCCGCGGCCAAGCCGGCCCCGGCCCCCGCCCCGGCCGTCGAGGCGCCCAAGGCGGCCCCGAAGCAGGCCCACAACTCCACGGAGCTGATGGAGATCCAGCTCGGCCTCAACGCCGACGCGCCGCTCTGCTTCTCCTGCGGCACCAAGATGCGCCGCGCCGGCAGCTGCTACCTCTGCGAGGGCTGCGGCTCCACCAGCGGCTGCAGCTGACCGCAGCGCTGACCCCGGTTTCACCCGATGAGGTGAAAACCTGAGGCGGGGCGAGGACTTCAACGTCCTCGCCCCGCCTTTTTTGTCGGTGGGCGTTGCTTGGCTGCGCGTATGACGACAGGAGAGACGACCGGGGGCAGGAGGCGGTCGCCGCGGCGGCCACCGGCGGCGATGATCACCCCGGAGACCCCGATCTGGTGTCCGGCGTGCCGTGCGCACCACCCGGCCGCCGAGTTCCCGAAGAACGTGAGCAAGCCGAGCGGCCTGCAGGGCGAATGCCGGCGTGCCGTCCGGGAGAGGGCGGCGGCACCGCGGGCCCGGGAGGCCGTGAACCGGGCCAGACGCGAGAAGTGGAAGCGGCCGGAGGTGCGCGCGGCCGCGCTGGAGCGGCAGCGCGGCCGCCGGGAGCGGCTCGGAGCGGGGCACGACCTCGGGCGGTCGAGGGCCAGGCTGCAGGCGGTGGTGACCGAGTGGAAGGCCGGCGGGTGCGTCGACTGCGGCTATGCGGATGTGCGCGCGCTCGATCCGGACCACATCGACCCGGAGCAGAAGGCGGGAACGATATCCAGGCTGGTGCAACTGTGCATCGCCAAGGAGCGATTGCTGTCCGAGTTGGCCAAGTGCGAGGTCCGGTGCGCCCGCTGTCACCGGGCGCGGACGATGCGGCAACGGCCGCGGGCGGGCGGCCCTCTGCCGCCGTCCTGGGCGCGGGTCGTCGAGTTCCAGGCGCGGAACGACCGGCTCAAACTGGCGCGGGGCTGCGCGGACTGCGGCTGGAGCGAGTGGGCACGGGGGCTCGACTGGGATCACGTGCGCGGCGTGAAGGCCGCGAACGTCGCCCAGCTGATCGTTGAGCGACGGCCGTGGTCCGAGGTCGCCGCGGAGATCGCCAAGTGCGAAGTCGTGTGCGCGAACTGCCATCGGATCCGAACAGCGGACAGGCGGGCTCGGACGCCTCGGGTCGCCGCCCGGGGCGCCGATGTCACGGATGGGGGTGGTGGTCGGTCGTAGGGGGTGTACGGGTGCGCGGGTGCTCGGCGTTCGGTGAGAGGAGTGGTGCGGTGACGGGGACGGTGCTGGTGACCGGGGCGACGGGGACGTTGGGGCGGGAGGTGGTGCGGCTGCTGGTGGCGCGCGGGGTGGCGGTGCGGGGGTTGAGCCGTCGGGCGCGGGCGGCGGGTGACGGGGTCGAGTGGGTGGTCGGGGACCTGGTGGGCGGGGCCGGGATCGCGGCGGCCGTGGCCGGGGTGGAGACGGTGCTGGACTGCGCGACCACTCAGGGGCGGAAGGACGTGGCGGGGGTCGGGCGGCTGGTGGCGGAGGCCCGGCGGGCCGGGGTGCGGCACCTGGTGTACGTGTCGATCGTGGGGATCGACCGGGTGCCGCTCGGGTACTACCGGGCGAAACTCGACTGCGAGCGGGTGGTGCGGGAGTCGGGGCTGGGGTGGACGGTGCTGCGGGCGACGCAGTTCCACGACCTGCTGTTCAAGGCCTTCGACCTGAGCGCGCGGCTGCCGGTGTTCCCGGTGGTGAGCGGTGCCGAGGTGCAGCCGGTGGACGTCCGGGAGGTGGCGGAGCGGCTGGTGGAGCTGGTGGGGCGGGAGCCGGCCGGGTTCGCGCCGGAGGTGGGCGGGCCGCGGGTGCGGTCGTACCGGGAGCTGGCGGAGGCGTACCTGCGGGCGGCGGGTCGGCGGCGGCCGGTGCTGCCGCTGCGGGTGCCGGGGGCGGTGGGGCGGGCCCTGCGGGCGGGTGGGCTGACGACGCCGGAGCGGGCGGTGGGGCGGGGGACCTTCGAGGAGGCGTTGGCGCGGCGGTTCGGCTGAGCCGCCGGCCCGCCGCTCGGCCGGCCCGCCGCGCAGTTGTCAACCAGGGTTGACATTCCCGAGGGTGTCAACCAGAGTTGACGTCATGAGCGAGAGCGGAGAGCTCGCGGCCGCCGCGAGCAGTCGTGACCCCGCCGTGGGGCTCCGGGCGGTCCGCGCCCTGCGTGATCTGGCGGACCGTCTGGAGGCCCTCCAGGTGGGCAACGCCCGGTCGCAGGGCTGGTCCTGGCAGGACATCGCGGTCTGCCTCGGGGTGACCAGGCAGGCGGTCCACAAGAAGCACGCACGACGGGGGCCCGGCAAGGGCGAGGACGGAGGCTGAGCGATGTTCGAACGGTTCACCCAGGAGGCCCGGAGGGTCGTGGTCGTCGCCCAGGAGGAGGCGAGGCAGCTGCGGGACGACCGGGTCGGGACGGAGCACCTCCTGCTGGGGGTCCTGGAGCAGTCGCAGGATCCGGCGGCGTCCGTCCTGATCGGGGCCGGCCTGGACCAGGAGGCCGCGCGGCGGGCGGTGCGGCGCCTGCGGGGGAAGGGGGACCGGCAGGTCCTGGCCACGATCGGGGTCGACCTGGACGCGGTGCGGGAGGCGGTCGAGGCGGCCTTCGGGGAGGGGGCGCTGGACGCCCCGCCGGAGGAGGGGCGCAAGCGCTGGGGCCGGTTCCGCTCCGGTGGCTCGACGGCCGGGCACATCCGGTTCTCGACCCCGGCGAAGAAGGCGCTGGAGCTCTCCCTGCGGGAGTCGCTGCGCCTGGGGTCGAAGGAGATCGGGGTGGGCCACCTGCTGCTCGGGGTGCTCCGCGAGGGGGAGGGGCTCGGGGTGCTGGTGGTCGCCGACCACGGGCTGGACACGGCCGCCGTGCGGCAGGCGGTGGAGGCGGAACTGGCCTGAGCGGCGGTGCCGGGAAGGGGTGGAAGGTGTCGCCGTGCGGTGTACTCGGCGTGAATGAAGGAGATTGACCGTCAACTAGCGGGTTGAGGCCAATGTCTGAATCGATATGATCGGCCGAAAGCGTGAACCGATCAGCCGCCCGGAGGCGTTTCGCGACGCCACCGGGCGGTCTGGTATGTGCCCGACCAGCTGTCGGCGGCCGCAACCGTCGCCGACCCGCCGCCCGCGCCGCCGCCCGCCGACGTTGCCGAGGACCGCCCCGATGAGAGAAGCCACCAGCCCCGACGGTCGGCCGCGCCGCCGCTCCGCGCCGCGCACCGTCGCCCTGACCGCGGCCGCCGTGCTGCTGGCGCTGGTCGCCGCGCCGGTCGGCGTCAGCCGGGCCCTGGGCGCGCACCAACCGCTCACCGCGCTCGCGGTGGCCGCCGTGGCGGTGCTCTGGCTGATCGTGGTCGGCCTGGCCGCGAGCGGCGCCGAGCGCGCCCGCCGGCTGACCGACGACCTGGCCGTCCAGCACGGGGAGACCCGGGCCGCGCTGGTCGCCGCCGGCACCGCCCGGCAGGCCGAGACGGCCGCCCAGGACCGGGCCGCCGCCGCGTTCGCCGAACGGGACGCCGCCCGCGCCGAGCACGCCCGGGTCGAGGCGGACCTCACCGCCGCGCACGCCGAACTGGCCCGGCTGGGGGCCCGGCTGGAGGCCGAGCGCGCCGCGGCCGGGGCGGAGCGGGAGCGGGCCGCCGACGAGCGGGCCGAACTGGAGCGGATCCCCGAGGGCGTCCTGCCCGAGGTGGTGGAGAAGCTGCGCGGGGGCGCGTCCGTGGACAGTGCGCTGGCCGCCCACCGTAAGCACCCCCAGTACGCGCTGCTGCGCGCGGTCGGCGAGGAGGTCGGCCGCGGCGAGCGGCTGCGGGCCGCCGCGCTCGCGGTCTGCGCGACCGCCGCCGGCCGGGTCCAGGCGCTGGCCACGAGCATGCACGCCGAACTGCGCGAGATGCAGCACCGGCACGACGAGGAGGTCCTCGGCGACCTGCTGCGGCTGGACCACTCGACCGCCCAGGCGGGCCGGATGGCGGACAGCATCGCGGTGCTCACCGGCGCCCGCTCCGGCCGCCGCTGGGCCAAGCCGATCGCGGTGGAGTCGGTACTGCGCGGTGCGCTCGGCCGGATCGGTGCCTACCAGCGGGTGCGGCTGCACAACGCCAGCACCGCCGCGGTGGCCGGCTTCGCGGCCGAAGGCGTGATGCACGCGCTGGCCGAACTGCTGGACAACGCCACCAACTTCTCCGCTCCGCCGGCCGAGGTGCACGTCTACGTCGAGGAGGTGCCGGCCGGTCTGGCGGTGACCGTCGAGGACAGCGGGCTGGGCCTGAGCGACAGTTGGCTGCGCCGGGCCGAACGGGCGGTCTCCGCCGAGCCGCTGGACCTCGCCACGCTGTCCGCCGGTACCCGGCTGGGCCTCGCGGTGGTCGGCGTGCTGGCGCGCAAGCACGGGCTGCAGATCTCCTTCCGGCCGTCGGCCCGCGGCGGTACCGGGGTGGTGATGCTGATCCCGCAGCAGGTGGTCACCCACCTGGTTCCGGCGCCCGCCCCGGTGGCCGCGCCCGTGACGGCGTCCGCGCCGGTCGTGGAGTCCGTGCGCCCGGCGCTCACCCCCGCCCGCCCGGCGCCCGCCTCGCTGCCGCTCGCCTCGGCCCCGACCGCCTCGAACCCGACTGCCTCGACCCCGCCCGCCGTGGCCGTCCCGGTACCTGTCGTCCCGGCACCTGCTGTCCCGGCCCACGCCGTCGCAGCACACGCCGTCCCGGCGGCTGCCGCCCCCGCCCAGACCCCGTCCGGGCCGACCCGGATGACCGACAGCGGCCTGCCGCAGCGCCGCCGCGGCCAGACGATGGCCACCACCACCCCGGCGGCGGCCCCGGCCGCGAAGCCCGTACGGACCGACGCGGTGCGCGCCGCCGCCCGGTTCGGGGCCTTCCGCCGGGCCGCCCAGCCGGCGCTGCCCGCCCCTGGGGCGGCGCCGACCGCGGACACCGACACCGAGACCACGCCCGACGCTTCCCCCGTCACCGAGAAGGACTCCTGATGAGCAGCGCCACCGACCGCGACCTCGACTGGCTGTTGGAAAACCTGCTGGCGGCCACCCCCGGCAGCCGGCACGCCCTGGTGCTGTCCGCCGACGGCCTCAAGCTCTGCCACACCGCCGGGCTGAGCGCCGACCAGGCCGACCAGCTGTCGGCGATCGCCTCCGGACTGCAGAGCCTGGCGCACGGCGCCTCGATCGAGTTCGGGGACGGCAGCGGCGGCGTGCGGCAGTCGATGACCGAGTTCCACGGCGGCATCCTGTGCATCGTGGCGGCCGGTGAGGGCGCGCACCTCGCGGTGGTCACGGACGACGAGGCGGACGTGGGCGTGGTCGGCCACAACATGCACGGCCTGATCGAGCAGATCGGCGTCCACCTCAGCGCGCCCGCCCGGGAGGCGGACGCGGAACCCGGCGCGGACGCCGCGGGCGAGAGCGCCGGGATATGAACGCCGGGCCCGTGCTGCCGGGTCGGGACGACGACCCGGACCGCCTCTACACCATCACCGGGGGCCGCAGCCGCGCCCCTTCGGTCGCCTTCGACCTGGTCACCCTGATCGTCGCGGAGCGGCAGCCGGCGCCGGGGATGCAGTCGGAGCACGTCCGGATCCTGCGGATGTGCGAGGCCCCGACCGCCGTGGTGGAGGTGGCGGCGGAGCTGCAGCTGCCGGTCTCGGTGGTGAAGATCCTGCTCGGCGACCTGCTGGAGGCCGGGGCGGTCACCGCCCGGCACCCCAGGTTCGCGCCGAACAAGGCCCGGCTGCCCGATCTCGACACGTTGAAGCAGGTGCTGCATGGCCTCCAACGGCTCTGACCTCCAGGACCTCCAGGATGTCCGGCCCGTGGGGCGCACTCCGCTGCGGGCGACCGCCGACAACGCGTTGAAGATCGTCGTGGTCGGCGGGTTCGGGGTGGGCAAGACCACGTTGGTCGGCTCGGTCAGCGAGATCCGCCCGCTGAACACCGAGGAGGTGATGACCCGGGCGGGGGAGGGCATCGACCCGGCGGGCAGCTGGGGCAAGCGCTCCACCACCGTCGCCTTCGACTTCGGCCGGATCACCCTGTCGGAGCGCCAGGTGCTGTACCTGTTCGGCGCGCCCGGGCAGGAGCGCTTCTGGTTCCTCTGGGACCGGCTGTTCAGCGGTGCGCTGGGGGCGGTCGTGCTGGTGGACACCCGGCGGCTGGAGGACTCCTGGTACGCGATCGACCGGCTGGAGCACCACGGCACGCCGTTCGTCGTGGCCCGCAACAACTTCGGCGAGCCCGGCCACACCCTGGAGCAGGTCCGGGAGGCGCTGGACCTGCCGCCGGAGGTTCCGCTGGTGGACTGCGACGCCCGTGACCGGGAGTCCGGCAAGCAGGTGCTGATCGAGCTGGTCCACCACCTGGCCGCCCTCGCCGGGGCGGACGCGGCCGCGCTGGCCGGACCCGGAGCACCCGACGCGATCTACGAGGAGAGCACCCCGTGACCGAGCCCGCCGTCACCCCGCCCCCGGGCTGCCCGGCGCACGCCGGCGCCACGCCGCTGTACGGGCCGCGCTTCCAGACCGACCCGGCCCAGCTCTACCGCGAGCTGCGCGCCGCGCACGGCCCGGTCGCCCCGGTCGAGCTGGCCGGCGGCGTGCCCGCGTGGCTGGTCATCGGCTACCGGGAGCTCCAGCAGGTCACCGGCCAGCCGCAGTTGTTCGGCCGGGACTCCAGCCGCTGGCACGCGTGGCGGACGCTGCCCGCGGACTGGCCGTTGAAGCCGATGATGGCCCCGGTGCCGTCGATCCTGTACGCGGAGGGCGAGGAGCACGTCCGGCGCTCCCGGGCGGTCACCGACGCGCTGGCCGGGATCGACCCGTACGAGCTGCGCAAGCACGCCGAGGAGATCGCCGACGGGCTGATCGACGAGTTCGCCGGGCGCGGCGAGGCCGACCTGGTCGCCGAGTACGCGCACCGGATGCCGCTGCTGGTGCTGTGCCGGGTCCTCGGCCTGGACGAGGAGCAGGCGCCGCAGCTGATCGCGGCGCTGCTGGCCATGCTGGACGGCGGTGCGGACGCCCCGGCCGGCGCCCAGCGGCTGCTGGAGCTGATGCTCGCGCTGGTGGAGGAGAAGTCCGAGCACCCGGGGGCCGACGTGGCCTCGCGGATGCTGGAGCACCCGGCGGGGCTGACCCACGACGAGGTGATGCGCGACCTGCGGGTGCTGCTGATCGCCGGTCACCAGCCCAGTTCGTACTGGATCTCCAACACCTTGCGGCTGATGCTCACCGACGAGCGTTTCGCGGCCTCGCTGGCCGGTGGCCGGCGCAGCATCAGCCAGGCCCTCAACGAGGCGCTCTGGGAGGACACCCCGACCCAGATCTTCGCCGGCCGCTGGGCGGTGCGGGACACCCAGCTCGGCGGCCAGCGGATCGCCGAGGGCGACATGCTGCTGCTGGGTTTCGCCGGGGCCAACGCGGATCCGTCGGTGCGCCGGCCCGACGGCCGTCCGGCCGAGGGGAACCGGGCGCACATGAGCTACTCGTACGGCGAGCACGGCTGCCCGTTCCCGGCCCAGGAGGCGGCCGAGGTGATCGCCACCACCGCGATCGAGGTGCTGCTGGACCGGCTGCCGGACCTGCGGCTGGCGGTGGCCGAGCACGCCCTGGTGTGGCGGCCCTCGGCCTGGGTGCGCGGACTGGTCGCGCTGCCGGTCTCGTTCAGCCCGGGGTACTAGGTTCCGTCCGACATGCCGAGGGCCCGTCTTCCGACTCCCGCCCGCGGGGCGTTCGAGGACGGGTCCCGGCGAGGCCTTGCGGATCTTGGTCGGGCGGGTCAGGATCCACAGGACGTGCACAACCGTTCGAAGAACCTTTACGTCAAGGAGAGTTGCCGCCGATGACCGCTGCCCCGGCCCCGGCCCCGATCGCCCTCGACCCGTTGGCCCGCGACAACGCCGCCGAGGGTGCCCTGCTGCGGGCCGCCGGTCCGGCGGTGCCGGTCGTGCTGCCCGGCGGGGTCGCCGCCTGGGCGGTGACCCGGCACGCGGCCGCGCGCGACCTGCTGACCGACGCCCGGTTGGTCAAGGACGCCCGGCACTGGGCGGCCTACCAGCGCGGTGAGGTGCCGAAGACCTGGCCGCTGATCGGCCTGGCGGTGCCGGGCCCGAGCATGGTGACCACGGACGGTGCCGAGCACCGCCGGCTGCGGGCGCTGGTCGCCCAGGCCTTCACCCCGCGCCGGGTCGAGCTGATGCGCCCGCGGGTGGAGGAGATCACCCACGCGCTGCTGGACGCCCTGGCGGCCGGGGAGCCGCTGGTCGACCTCAAGTCGGCCTTCGCCTTCCCGCTGCCGATGACGGTGATCTGCTCGCTGCTGGGCGTCCCGGAGTCGGACCACGGCCTGCTGCGCGACCTGTACGAGCGGTTCTTCGGGGTCAAGCCCGACCCGGAGGGCATCCAGGCGACCGTCGCCGGGCTGAACGCCTTCGTCAACGGCCTGGTGGCGCAGCGCCGTTCGGCGCCGGGCGAGGACCTGGCGAGCGTGCTGCTGGCGGCGGACACCGAGGGCGGGGCGCTCACCGACGCGGAGGCGGCGGCCACCCTGCGAGTGATCATCGCGGCCGGCCACGAGACCACCGTCAACCTGATCGGCAACGCGGTGCGGGCGCTGCTGGCGCACCCGGACCAGCTGGCGCTGGTGCGCGCGGGCGAGGTCTCCTGGGACGCGGTGGTCGAGGAGTCGCTCCGCTGGACCCCGCCGACCAGCAACTTCCTGTTCCGCTTCGCCGCCGAGCCGATCGAGGTCGGCGAGCTGGTGATCCCGGCGGGCGACCCGGTGCTGGTCTCGTACAACGCGATCGGCCGGGACCCGTTGCAGCACGGGGTGACGGCGGAGCTGTTCGACATCACCCGGGACCCGACCCGGCACCTGTCCTTCGGCCACGGTCCGCACGTCTGCCCCGGCTCGCCGCTGGCCCGGCTGGAGGCGGCGGTCGCGCTGCCGGCGCTCTTCGAGCGCTTCCCCGGGCTGGCGCCGGCGGTGCCGGACGGCGAGCTGCGGCCGAGCCCGTCGCTGGTGGTGAACAGCCTGCGGGAGCTGCCCGTCCGGCTCTGGTGACCGGCCCGACCGTCCCGACCGGCCTGGCCGAAGCGTGTTGACAGTACATCAGATGAGCGGCCCCGTGCGGATTCCGGGCGGGGCCGCGGGCGTTCGCCGGTTTCGGACGTGATGATCGGGGCACCGGTGTGGGGAAGGTCGACCATGGACCTTGGCGGCGGCGGAAGGCTGCGTTAACGTCGTCGAATCGGTTCGGCCGCCCGCTCGCCCAGCGATCCCTGCACGCCCATCTCCGGTACAGCGCAATGTCGTTCAGCCCACCCGAGGCAGCATGCCCTGGCGAGGAGGACCGCATTGACCTTCAACCCGACCGCGCCGTCCGCGAGTTCGCGCCGTCGACCGCTGGCCGTATCCGCCCTGCTGGCGGCGCTGGCCCTGACCGCGGCCTGCTCGAACAGCTCCGGCGGTTCGGGCGGCGGCGACGGGGCGGCCCGGACGCTGACCGGTGACTGCGCCAAGTACCAGCCGTACGCCGGGCATTCGGGCACCACGGTGACGATGTTCGCCTCGATCCTCAGCCCGGAGTCGGACAACCTGGAGAAGTCCTGGGCCGAGTTCAGCTCGTGCACCGGGATCAAGATCAGCTACGAGGGGTCCAACGACTTCGAGTCCCAGCTGCCGGTCCGGGTGGCCGGCGGCAACGCCCCGGACTTCGCGATCATCCCCCAGCCGGGCCTGCTGGCGCAGATGGTGAAGAGCGGCAAGGTGGTCAAGCCGCCCGCTGAGACCGTCGCCAACCAGGGCAAGTGGAGCCCGGTCTGGAAGACCTACGGCTCGGTCGACGGCACCTTCTACGCGGCGCCGATGAGCGCCAACATGAAGTCCCTGGTCTGGTACTCGCCGAAGACCTTCAAGGCGGCCGGCTACGAGGTGCCGAAGACCTGGGCGGACCTCATGGCGCTCAGCGACCGGATCGCCAAGGCGGGCGGTCCCAAGCCCTGGTGCGGGGGCATCGCCTCCGGCACGGCCACCGGCTGGCCGGCCACCGACTGGCTGGAGGAGGTGGTGCTGGGCACGTACGGCGGTGAGGTGTACGACCAGTGGGTCGGCCACCAGGTGAAGTTCTCCGACGAGAAGATCGCCACGGCGATGCGGACGGTCGCCGACTGGATGCAGAACCCGGCCTGGGTCAACGGCGGCTACGGCGGCGTCAAGTCGATCGCCACCACCACGTTCCAGGACGCGGGCGCGCCGATCCTCACCGGCAAGTGCGCGATGCTCCAGCAGGCCTCCTTCTACGAGGCGCAGTGGCCCAAGGGCACCAAGGTCGCCCCGGACGGCGACGTCTTCGCCTTCCACCTGCCCGCCGTCAACCCGTCGATCGCCAACCCGGTCGAGGGCGGCGGCGAGTTCCTGGCCGCCTTCTCCAGCAAGCCCGAGGCGCAGGCGGTGCAGAACTACCTGTCCAGTGCGGACTGGGCGAGCAGCCGGGTGAGGACCGCGACCGGCTGGGTCTCGGCCAACCAGGGCGTGGACAAGAGCCTCTACACCGACCCGATCGACAAGCTCTCCGCGGAGGCGCTGACCGACCCGAGCGCCACCTTCCGCTTCGACGCCTCCGACATGATGCCGGCGGCCATCGGCTCCGGGCAGGAGTGGACGTCGCTGACCGCCTGGTTCGCCGAGGGGCAGTCGATCCAGAAGGTCGCCGCCGACATCGACGCCGCCTGGCCGAAGTAGCCGCCCGCGCGGCCGCCGACCGAGCAGCTGACGGAACAGCTGACTGAGCAGCTGGCAGGGCAGCCGACCGAGCGGCCGCCGGAGCAGCCCGCCCGGCCGGCGTCCGGGACCACCCGCCGAGGGCGGTGCGGGGCCACCCACCCGCACCGCCCGCCCCTCCTCTCTCACCTGCTCCCCTGACCTGCTCCCCGACCCTGCTTCCCGACCCGCTTCCCCTTCCCGCTGGACGAACCGAAGGGACGTGCAGCCATGCCCGTAACCGGCTCCCCGCCGGCCGCCGGCTCCCTGGCCGTCGGCGCCTGGGGCGACGCGGCGATCAAGTTCGGCAACAGCTTCGGCGCGATCGCGGGCTTCCTCGGCGTCCTGCTGGTGGTCTTCCTGGTCGCCGGGCGCGCCCGGGGCCGGCTGGCCCGCCCGCTGGCCGTCCTGGTCCTCCTCGGCCCGGCGGTGCTGCTGCTGGCGGTCGGCCTGGTGGTGCCGCTGATCCGCACGGTCTACCTGAGCCTGCACGGCCCGGACGGCAGCACCTTCGTCGGCGGTGAGAACTTCGGCTGGGCGTTCACCACCGAATCGGTGCGGAAGGTGCTGCTCAACACCCTGTTGTGGCTGGTGGTCGCGCCGCTGGTGGCGACCGGTCTGGGCCTGGTGCTGGCCCTGCTGGTGGACCGGATGCGCGGCCAGTCGGTCTACAAGTCGCTGATCTTCATGCCGATGGCGATCTCACTGGTGGGCGCCTCGATCATCTTCAAGTTCGTCTACGAGGCGCGCGGCAAGGACCAGCCGCAGATCGGCCTGCTCAGCCAGCTCGCCCACGCGGTGGGCTGGTCGGACCCGCCGAACTGGCTGCTCAGCCAGCCGCTGAACACCTTCCTGCTGATGGCGGTGATGGTCTGGGTGCAGACCGGCTTCGCGATGGTGGTGCTCTCGGCGGCGATCAAGGCGATCCCGGACGAGGTGGTGGAGGCGGCCCGGCTCGACGGTGCGACCGGGGTGAGGCTGTTCTGGCACGTCACCGTGCCGATGATCCGCACCACGGTGATGGTCGTCCTGACCACGGTCATGATCATCACCTTGAAGGCCTTCGACATCGTCCGCACCATGACCGGCGGCAACTTCGGCACCCAGGTGCTGGCCAACGAGATGTACACGCAGTCCTTCGCGCAGTTCGACGACGGGCGGGGCGGCGCCCTCGCGGTCCTGCTGTTCCTCGCGGTGCTGCCGCTGGTGGCCTACAACATCGTCCAGCTGCGGAGGGAGCGTGAGGTGCGGTGAGCATTCCTGAGGCGAAAGCCGTCAGCCGCCGTCCGGCCGGGGGGAGCCCCGTGCGGAAGGCTTTCAGCAGCCCCCTGGCCTCGCTGTTCGTGATCGCCGTGACGGTGCTCTGGACGGTCCCGACCCTCGGCCTGCTGGTGACCTCGCTGCGCCCCA
This sequence comes from Kitasatospora sp. NPDC056076, assembly GCF_042266305.1. Taxonomy (NCBI): domain Bacteria; kingdom Bacillati; phylum Actinomycetota; class Actinomycetes; order Kitasatosporales; family Streptomycetaceae; genus Kitasatospora; species Kitasatospora sp. NPDC056076. Next base: position 70,732 of record NZ_JBHJWG010000018.1, on the reverse strand, counting down.
AGCAGGACGTGACGAAGGACGGCTGGTGGAACGCCCTGCTCCACCCGGACTTCGGCCTCGGCAACTACCACACGGTGCTGTTCGAGGGCGGCTCCGGCGGCTCCACCGGCCTGCTGCCCTTCCTGGTGAACTCGCTGGCGATCAGCATCCCGGCCACCTTCTTCCCGCTGGTGCTCGCGGCGATGGCGGCGTACGCGCTGGCGTGGGTGCGGTTCCGGGGGAGCGACGCGGTGTTCTTCACGGTGTTCGCGCTCCAGGTGGTGCCGCTCCAGATGGCGCTGATCCCGCTGCTGCGGCTGTTCTCCGGCGGTGCGCACCTGGGGGCGCTGACGCTGATACCGGCGGTGGACCTCAAGGGCAGCTACGCGCCGGTCTGGCTGGCGCACACCATGTTCGCGATGCCGCTGGCGGTGTTCCTGCTGCACAACTTCATCGCCCAGCTGCCGCGCGACCTGATGGAGGCGGCGGTGGTGGACGGCGCCTCGCACTTCAAGATCTTCCGTTCGATCGTGCTGCCACTGTGCGCCCCGGCGCTGGCCTCGTTCGCGATCTTCCAGTTCCTCTGGGTCTGGAACGACCTGCTGGTCGCGCTCACCTTCGCCGGCGGCACACCGGAGGTGGCGCCGATGACGGTCCGGCTGGCACAGCTGTCCGGGTCGCTGGGCGGGCGTTGGGAGCTGCTCACGGCGGGGGCGTTCCTGTCGATCATCGTGCCGCTGATCGTCTTCTTCGCCCTCCAGCGGTACTTCGTCCGCGGACTGCTGGCGGGTTCGGTCAAGGGGTAGGGCGGACGGCCCGGCTCGGGTCCGGCTCGGGTCCGGCTTGGACCCGGCTTCGGCTCCGGCTGTGGCGGGCGCCGGGGTGGCGGCCTCCGGGCTCTTCTGAACGCGTTCAGAACCAACTTTTGAACTTGTTCAGAATCGTCTACAGTCGGCTGCGGGAGGCGTCGAGTACGCCCGCCCCGCGGACCGCCCGGAGGACGGCTTCCGCATGCCCGCCGACCACCGAGGGGGACTCATGCCAGGCCCGTCCACGCCTGCCCCGACCGATCCGCAGCCCGGAGCCGAGCACGGCCCGTCGGCCGGCCACAGCCTGTCGGCCGGCCGCAGCCTGTCGGCCGGCCACAGCCCGTCGGTCGAGCACAGCCTGTCGGCCGAGTTCGGCCCGTCGGCCGAGCCGGACGCGCAAGCCGCCCCGGACTTGCCGTTCGACATGTACCGGCCCGGCGCCCCGCACCGCGCGCCGGACGCCCCCGTGCCCCCGCAGCCCGGTCGGCTGCGCGCCACCGACCCCGAGCGGCACGCGGCCGCCACCCCCCGGGTCCTCCTGCTCGCCGTGCTCGCCGGACTGCTGACGGCCTGGCTGCTGTACGACGGGATCGGCGCCAACCTGCTGATCTGCGGCGCCGCCACGGCCGGCGTCGCCGGCCTGGTCGCCCGAACCGCCGGCCGCCGGATCCGGCCCTGGACGCTCGCCTGGAGCCTGCTGGCCCTCGCCCTGCTCGCCGTCCCGGCCCGCTGGGACGCGGGCTGGCCCGCCCTGCTCGCCTCCGGCTGTGCGCTGGGACTGGCCTCGCTCGCCCTGCACGGCGGGCGCCGCTGGCCGGGGGTGCTGCTCGCCCTGCCCGCCCTGGTCTGGCAGCTGATCCCGGGGCTGAGCTGGATCTGGGACAGCCTGGAGGGCCGCCCGCTGCCGGGAGCCGGACGGCTCGTCCCGGTGCTCAAGGCGCTCGCCGTCGCCGCCGTCCTGCTGACCGTCTTCGGCCTGCTGTTCGCCGGCGCCGACGCCGCCATGGCGGACCTGCTGGCCGGCCTGGTCCCCAGCTTCGACGTCCACCAGCTGCCGGGGCGCGGCACCCTGTTCGGGCTCGGCACGCTCACCGCCCTCGGCTTCGCGCACATCGCCGCCGGGCCGCGCCGCTGGGACCGGCTGGAGGTCCGCCCGGGCCGCGAACGGCGGCGGCTGGAGTGGGCGCTGCCGCTGGTCGCGCTCGACCTGCTGTTCGGCGCCTTCGCGGTGATCCAGGCGGTCATGGTGCTCGGCGGCGCGGACGCCGTGCTGGCCAACACCGGGATGAGCCGCTCCGCGTACGCCCGGCAGGGCTTCTGGCAGCTGAGCGTGATCACCGTGCTGACCCTGGTCGTGGTGGCCGTCGCCAAGCGCTGGGCGCCGCGCACCACCCCGAGTGACCGCCGGCTGGCCCGGATCCTGCTCGGACTGCTCTGCCTGCTCGCGCTGGCCGTGGTCGCCTCGGCGCTCGGCCGGATGTGGTTCTACGTGGACGCCTCCGGGCTGACCACGCTGCGGCTGTGGGTGCTGGTGGTCGAGATCTGGCTGGGCGCCGTGTTCCTGCTGCTGCTGGCCGCCGGGCTCACCCGCCGGGGCGGGGGCTGGCTGCCGCGCGCCGTCGTCCTCAGCGGGATGCTCACCGTCGCCGCCTACGGGCTGATGGGGCCGGACGCGATCGTCGCGGAGCAGAACGTGGCCCGGTACGAGCGGTCGCAGCAGATCGACCTGCGCAACGTCCGCGACCTCTCGGCCGACGCGGTGCCCGCCCTGGACCGGCTGCCCGAGCCGCAGCGGTCCTGCGCGCTGCAACTGATCCGACGCGACCTCGACCGGGACACCCGGCCCTGGTACGCGGCCGGCGGCTCGGTCACCGGGGCGCGGCAGGTGCTGGCCGAACGGCCGTTGGTGGAGGGGCCGCGGTCGGGGCGGGGGCCCTGCGAGTGGGCCGGGCTGGCGCCCGAGCGGGGCTGGTAGCGGCCGCCGGGGCCGGGCCGGGGGCGGCTGGGAATGCCGCAGGGCCGGCCGGGAGCGTGCTGCTCCCGGCCGGCCCTCGGCGGTTCCGTGCCCTGCGGCGGTTCCGATGCCCCTCGGCGGTTCCGGTCCCCTGCGGCGGTTCCGGTGCCTCGCCGGGGCCCGGTGCGGATCAGTGCATCGCGATGCCGGCGCTGTCGCCGCTCGGCAGGTCGCTCGCCTTCGCCTTGACGACGAAGACCGCGATCAGCAGCGCGATCCCGGCGAGCACCGCGCCGACGATGAAGCCGTGCGAGATCCCCTGGGCGAGCACCGAGTTGGCGGCGTCGGAGCCCGGGAGGAACTCGTGGTGCTGTTCGAAGTAACTGTGCTCCGCCGGACTGCCGTTCTGCAGGAACGCCGGCATCTGGAGCTTGCCCTCGGCGGTCGCGTAGTGCGCGAAGACCGTGGTCAGGATCGAGAGGCCGAGCGAACCGCCGATCTGCTGCATCGAGTTGAGCAGACCGGAGGCGGCGCCGGTCTCCTCGCCCGGGACGCCCGCGACCGAGAGCAGCATCACCGGGACGAAGATCAGGCCCATGCCGAAGCCGAAGATCACCGTGGGGCCGAGGACACCGTCGAGGTAGCCGCTGTCCTTGCCCATCTGGGTCAGCCAGGTGAGGCCGACGGTGACCAGCAGCGCACCGCCCGCCATGAACGGCTTCGGGCCGTACTTGGCCTGGAAGGTCGAGGCGAGCTGCGCGGCGATGATGATCGCCACGCTGATCGGCAGGAACGAGACACCGGCCTTGAGCGGGCTGTACCCGAGCGGTCCCTGCACGAACAGGACGACGTAGAAGAAGATGCCGAACATGGCCGCGGCCAGGCAGAGCATCATCACCAGGCCGCCGGTGCGGTTGCGGTCGGCGAACAGGTGCAGCGGGGTGATCGGCTGGTCGGTGCGCCGCTCGATCACGACGAAGGCGGCCAGCAGGACAGCACCGGCGGCGAAGGAGCCGAGCGTCAGGGGGTCCGACCAGCCGTCCGAGGCGGCCCGGATGAAGCCGTAGACGAGGCCGACCAGGCCGAGGGTCGAGGTGAAGGCGCCGGGCAGGTCGAAGCGGCCCGGGTGGCGCTCGGACTCGGCGATGTAGCGCGGCGCGGCGATCGCGATCAGCGCGGCGATCGGCACGTTGACGAAGAACACCCAGCGCCAGTCCAGGTACTCGGTCAGCAGGCCGCCGGCCAGCAGGCCGATCGCCGCTCCCGAGCCGGCCACCGCGGAGAAGACGCCGAACGCCTTGTTGCGTTCCGGCCCCTCCTCGAAGTTGGTGGCGATCAGGGCGAAGGCGGTGGGCGAGCAGATCGCGCCACCGATGCCCTGGAGCGCGCGGGCGGCCAGCAGCAGCGTGCTGTCCTGGGCGAAGCCGCCCAGCAGCGAGGCCAGGCCGAACAGCAGCGTGCCGAAGATGAACACCCGGCGGCGGCCGAGGATGTCGCCCGCCCGGCCACCGAGCAGCAGCAGGCCGCCGAAGGTCAGCGTGTAGGCGTTGATGACCCAGGACAGGTCGGTGGTCGAGAAGTTCAGCGCGTCCTTGATGTGCGGCAGCGCGATGTTCACGATGGTCGCGTCGAGCACCACCATGAGCTGGGTGGCCGCGATGACGGCCAGGGTGATGTTCTTCCCCCGGCCCTGGCCGGTCTTCGGTGGTGGGTTCTTGCTGAGCGTGTCGGAGATAGCCACGAATGTGCCCCCTGCTGGCTACGCGCGCGGTGCGGTGGGTGCGATGGGTGTGGTGGGTGTGGTGGTGCGCTCGGTGCGCGGGAACTGCGGTGCGTCAGTGGTGTGTCGGTGGTGCGTCAGCGGTGCATCGGTGGTGCTTCGCGTGTTCGGGGCCGCGGCGGATCCGCCGGCCCGAACGCGCCGCTGCGCGTCGGCGCAGGCTGGGAAGGAACGATGCCGTTCACTAATCTGGACGATAGCTTGGGCTCGATAGTGAACGCAAGCGTTCCTTAAGGATGGTGGCAATGGATCGGTTGATACGGCGACCGGCGGCGGACCGGGCGCCCGGGGGGACCGCCGTGCCGCTGCCGTCCGGCGGACTCCCGGCAACGCCCGGGTTGTCGGGAGGGTCGGCGGTGTCGGCGGTATCGGCGGTGTCGGGTGTGCCGGGGGAGGGGGCCGAGCACTGCTGCCCGGTGCAGGCCGTCCGGGAGGCGTTGGCCCGGCCGGTGCGGCGGCGGGGGAAGGAGTTGGAGAACGCGATCTTCGAGGCCGCGCTCGACCAGCTCACCTCCGGCGGATTCGCGCGGCTGACGATGGAAGGCGTCGCCGGCGCGGCGCGGACCGGGAAGGCCGCGCTCTACCGGCGCTGGGCGTCCAAGGACGAACTCGTCATCGACGCCCTGGACGCCACTCTGCCACGCCCCTACGGCATCCCCGACCTCGGGTCCGCCCGGGCCGAGTTGCTGCAGCTCATCGAGCTGTTCACGGACGCGATCTGCTCCCGGGCGGGCGCCGCCCTGCACGCGCTGATGGCCGAGCTCTCCCAGCAACAGGCCGAGGTGTTCAAGGACTTCATCGTGCAGCGGGTGATCGGGCCGACCAAGGACAGCATCCTGGACATCCTGCGCCGCGGCGTCGAGCGCGGCGACGTGCGCCCCGACGCGGTCACCCCACTGGTCGCCGACGTCGTCCCCGCGATGCTGATGTTCCAGGTGAAGGTCGCCGAACGCGACCTGGCCCCCGACTTCGCGGTCCGGCTGGTGGACGACGTGCTGGTCCCGATGGTCCGGCGGACGTAGCCGGTCCGGGGCCCGTGCGGGCGGGCTTAGGCTGGAGAGCGCCCCACCGCAGGGGGGCCGCACTGCCGAACGGAGTCCGTGATGCCCATCGTCCCGCCGACGCACTCCGTCGAACGCTCGCTCCGCCGGGCCGGCGCCAAGGTCGTGGTCGGGCTGGACGAGGTGGGGCGCGGCGCCTGGGCCGGACCGGTCACCGTCGGGGCCGCCGTCACCGGCCTGCGCAAGCCGCCGGAGGGGCTCACCGACTCCAAGCTGCTCACCGAGCTGCGCCGCGAGGCCCTCGCGCCGGTGCTCGCCGACTGGGTCACCGCGTACGCGCTCGGTCACGCCTCGCCGCAGGAGTGCGACGAACTCGGCATGACGGCGGCGCTGCGGCTGGCCGCGGTCCGCGCGCTGGAGGCGCTGCCGGTCGAACCCGACGCGGTGATCCTGGACGGCAAGCACGACTACCTCGGCGGCCCCTGGCGGGTGCGCACGGTGATCAAGGGCGACCAGTCCTGCATCTGCGTCTCCGCCGCCTCGGTGCTCGCCAAGGTCCACCGTGACGGGCTGATGGCCGAACTCGGCGAGACCTGCCCGGAGTACGGCTTCGCGGACAACGCCGGCTATCCGTCCCCGGTGCACCGTTCCGCACTGGAGGAGTTCGGCCCCACCGACCACCACCGGCTCTCCTGGGCGTACTTGGACGCACTGCCCAAGTGGCGCCATCTGAAGCGCGGTCGGGACGCCTTCGGCGCCGGTCAGGGATCCGCCGACGAACAGTTGACGCTCGGTTTCTGACGGTCCGTCTGGAATTGCCCGGGGTGGGGGTGACGGAAGTCCCGTGCCCAATGGGTGGGGCGCCCGTGCGCGTTCGACCGGCATTTGATAGATATCCGGGTATGCCTGTCTTCCCCGAGGAGCCGGAGATTCACGAGAGCCTCCCGGGCCCCGGCGTTCCCTTCCCCCGCGAGTCGGACGCACAAGCCCTCCACGCGCCTGCCACCGGCGGCGCACCCGCCACCGCACCCACCACCGCCGCGCCGCTCCCGGTGCCCGGCCCGCGACCGGCGCCCCGTCCGGCACCGCCGCGTGCCGACCGCCCGGGACCGTCGCGCCTGATCCCCAAGCCCGGTCCGGCACCGCGCCGCCCGGCCCCTGCCCCGGCCCCGGTCGCGTCGTCGGCCACGTTGCCGGCCCAGGCCACGTCGTCGGCCCCGACCACGTCGCAGGTCGAGGTCCAGCGCATCGCCGCCACCCCGGCGCAGGCGCTGGAACGCGCCGACGACGCGGTCGACCTGCTCCTGGACTCGGGCCGCAACCCGGGCGAGATCCTGGTGCTGACCGTCGGCGACGCCCACCCCTGGCAGCAGCACGAGCTGTCCTTCGGCGAGGAGCGCTACTGGGCGCAACTCGCCGAGGGCGGCGACGTGTTCTACGCGGACGCGGCGCCGGCCAGGCCGGTCCGCCGCGACGTGGTCGTCCTGGTGGTCAACGGCGGTCCGCCCGCCCGGGCCGCCGAGGCGTACGCCGACGCGCTCGGCCGGGCCAACGCCCTGCTGCTCGTGTGCGGGGAGGCCGGTCCGGCCGCCACGGCGGCGTCCGCAACCGCACCCGCGCGTCCGGTCAAGGCCTGACCGGAACTCCGACCGTCGTCCTCGCTCCGGGTCCGGTGCCTACGGTGCCGGGCCCGGGCCCGTCCGCACGGCCGGCGGCCCGTGGCCGAGGCCCGGACCGAGTGCTGAGGGTCAGGCGCCGAGGAGCGAGCGGTGAGGGCCGAGCGCTGAGGGCCGGGTGCTGAGGGCCGGGCGCTGAGGACCGATCAGCGCGTCCCGGTGCGACGGCCCGGTTCCACGGCCGTGACCCGCGCCGGGATCCAGGGCGGCTCGGCCTGGGCGGAGCGCTGCGGGGCGTCGACCCGTTTGGCCTGCTCGGCGGCCTGCTGCCGGGCCCGCTGGCTGCGCGGGGCGTCGTCGAGTACCGACCGCGGCGGCAGCTCCGTCACGATGTGCAGCGGTCCGTCCGCCCACGAACCCGCGTGGGGGTTGCGCCCGCCCCGCCCGTCGCCGAGGATCTGCCAGCCCGTCGCGGTGAGCCCGATGTACGAGCCGCAGCGCAGCCCGTGCAGCCCGGCCGCGTCCCGAAGTGCCCACATCCAGGCGCCGTCCTGTTCCGTCCAGCCGGGCGCACCGTCGCGGCAGCGCAGCAGCACGGCCGTCCGGGTCGGCTCGGGCTGGCGCAGGTCGTGCGGGGTGACCCGGCGCAGGTGCGTCAGCAGGGCGTTCCGGTGCTGCCAGCCGTCGGTGTCGTGCGGCCAGGGCGTGAACGAGGCCGAGGCGGCCAGGTGGTGGAGCGCGTCCAGGACCGCCACCACGACCGTGCCCGGCTGGGGCAGGTGACGCTGGTGCAGTTCCAGGACGAACTCGCGCGGATCGCGCAGCAACGGGATCCCCGAGGCGGTCCAGGTCTCCAGGTCCAGCAGCCGTCTGGGCGCCGAACCTCCGGAGAGGGGATGCTGACCTCGGCCGATACCGTTGATCACGATCCTCCTTCCTGGCCCGTGGGCAGGCGGGTGCCTGGGTACGCCGAAGGGCGGGCCCAGCGGACCGGATTTCGGGTACCTCCCAATTCTCAGGGCAACGGGGCCGGAGCGGCAACGATGAAATGATGAACGCCACCCGATAGCCCATGTTCTGCCGGATATGTTCCACGTCGGCCCGAGTGGGGTTCGGGTGACGCCCGACCTTGATCCACACCACGCGAAGGGCATGTCGAACCGTTGTCGGCACGCTGGGCCCTCCTTATCCCGGGTCGGATCTCCGGTGTGATCGAAATCGCCCTGGCAACTCCTTTCCGTTAGGCCATTCGAGTGATGACGGCCTCGGGAGCGGCGGCCGCCCGCCGCCCGCTCACCCCTGCACCCCCAGGACCAGCGGCAGCACCGCGCCGGCCCCCGCGCGGCGCAGCAGCCGGGCGGCCACGGTGACTGTCCACCCCGAGTCCACGAGGTCGTCCACCAGCAGCACCGGTCCGCCGGCGGCCGCCACCGCCTGCTCCAGCTCCGGCGGCAGCACCAGCGATCCGGCCAGTGAGTGCAGCCGCTGGGCGCTGTTGCTGCGGGCCCCGTGCGGCGGCAGCCCGCCGGCGTACTCGATCCGGCCGAGCAGCGGCAGCCGTCCGACCTCGGCGATCCGCGCGCCGAGGCTGCCGACCAGCTGCGGGCGGGTCGAGGAGGCCATGGTCACCACACCGACCGGCCGCTCCAGCCGGGTGCCCTCCGCCGTCGCGGGTCCGGCCCAGCCGCCGGGGCCGCGGGCCCAGTCGGCGAGCACCGCCACCAGGGCGTCCACCGCCTCGCCGGGCACCGGCACGTCCGGCGCCTGGTCGGCGAGCAGGGTGCGCAGCCGGGTGCCCCAGCCGATGTCGGACAGCCGGCCGAGCGCCCGGCCGGTCTCCGCCTGTTCGCCCGCCGGGATCCGGCCCTTCAGCGGCACCCCGAGCGAGTCCATCCCGGTCGGCCAGAGCCGGCGCGGTTCGAAGCTCACGCCCGGGCGGCCGAGTGCGGCCCGGGCGGCGGCCAGTGCCTCCGCGGAGACCTCCGGGGTGTGCAGCGGCCCCGCGCAGTTGTCGCACCGCCCGCACGGCACGGCCTGCTCGTCGTCCAGTTGGCGGCGCAGGAACTCCATCCGGCAGCCGGTGGTCGCCGCATACTCGCGCATCGCCCGCTGTTCCGCCTCCCGGGAGGCGGCGACCTTGGCGTAGCGGGCGGCGTCGTAGGCCCAGCTCTGCCCGGTGGCCGTCCAGCCGCCCTTGACCCGGCGGACGGCGCCGTCCACGTCCAGCACCTTGAGCATGGTCTCCAGCCGGGCGCGGCGCAGGTCCACCCGGGGCTCCAGGGCGGCGGTGGAGAGCGGGCGGCCGGCCTCGGCGAGCGCGTCGATGGTGCGCCGCACCTGCTCCTCCGGCGGGAAGGCGAGCGAGGCGAAGTAGCGCCAGATCGCCTCGTCCTCGCGCCCGGGCAGCAGCAGCACCTCGGCCCGGTCCACCCCGCGGCCGGCCCGGCCGACCTGTTGGTAGTAGGCGATCGGGGAGCTGGGTGAGCCCAGGTGGACGACGAAGCCGAGGTCGGGCTTGTCGAAGCCCATGCCGAGCGCGGAGGTGGCGACCAGCGCCTTGACCCGGTTGGCCAGCAGGTCGGCCTCGGCGGTGCGGCGTTCGGCGTCCTCGGTGCGGCCGGAGTAGGAGGCCACCGGGAAGCCGCGCTCGCGCAGGAAGGCCGTCACCTCCTCGGCGGCGGCCACCGTCAGGGTGTAGACGATGCCCGAGCCGGGGAGCCGGTCGAGGTGGTCGGCCAGCCAGGCGAGCCGGTGCGCCGGGTCGGGCAGCGCGAGCACGCCCAGGGTGAGGCTCTCCCGGTCGAGCGGTCCGCGCAGCACCAGGGCGTGCTCGTCGGTGCTGCCGGTGCCGAGCTGCTCGGCGACGTCGGCGGTGACCCGGGCGTTGGCGGTGGCGGTGGTGGCCAGCACCGGGACGCCGGGCGGCAGGTCGGCCAGCATGGTGCGCAGCCGGCGGTAGTCCGGGCGGAAGTCGTGGCCCCAGTCGGAGATGCAGTGGGCCTCGTCGACCACCAGCAGGCCGGTGGAGGCGGCGAGCTTCGGCAGCACCTGGTCGCGGAAGTCCGGGTTGTTCAGCCGCTCGGGGCTGACCAGCAGGACGTCGACCTTCCCGGCGGCGACCTCGGCCTGGACCTCGTCCCACTCGTCGGTGTTGGCCGAGTTGATGGTGCGGGCGTGGATCCCGGCCCGGGCCGCCGACTCGACCTGGTTGCGCATCAGGGCGAGCAGCGGGGAGACGATCACCGTCGGCCCGGCGCCGCGGGCCCGGAGCAGGGCGGTGGAGATGAAGTAGACCGCGGACTTCCCCCAGCCGGTGCGCTGGACGACCAGTGCGCGGCGGTGGTCGACCACGAGGGCCTCGATCGCCGTCCACTGGTCCTCGCGCAGGCTGGCGGCGGGGCCGGCCAGCTCGCGCAGGACGGCCTCGGCCCGCGCCCGGACCTCGGCGCGGTCGGCGGTGGCGGTGGTGTGGATGTCGGGCTGCTGCATGGCGTCGATGTAACCCCATGCCGCCGACAAGGGGCGAATGCGGGTGGGGTGGTGGAGTGGAAGGCCGGGTGTATTTCATCCGCTGATCCGCTGAACGGCCGCCAAAATTCACTCTCCGGAGTGGCCGTTCTGTGCTCCGATCGAGCGAAGGAAAATTCGGGGGCCGAGTTATCCACAGGAAAAAAGAAAGTGCCGGAGTCGTTCGCGCATTGCGCCCACGCTTGCGGCCATGAACGCGATGAACAACGAACACGTCACCCTGTCCCTGGGTCCTGCTTCCGAGCAGCGGCCCGTCGTCATGCGCGGTCCGGCCGATATGGCCGAGCTGTTGCCCTATCTCCTGGGGTTCTACCCCGACGACAGCATCGTCGCGGTGGGTCTCCAGGGCCCCGACCTCCACCAGGGCGGGGTCATCCGGGCGGATCTCCCGCTCTCGTCCGCGGACTGGCCGGCGGCGGCGGAGGAGACGGCCGCCCTGCTGGTCGCCCTCTCCGAGCGGCACGGCGGCCGGCCGCTCGAAGTGCTCCTCTACCTCTGCCAGGATCCGGTCACGGCGCACGCCCCGCCCGCGGTGGACGAACTGCGGCCGCTGGCCGACCAGCTGCGCGCGGCCTTCGGGCGCAGGGGAGTGGCGGTCAAGGAGTCGCTGTGCGTCTCGGACGGCCGCTGGTGGTCCTTCCTCTGCCGCCGGGAGGGCTGCTGCGATCCGGCGGGCAACCCGGTGCGGCGCGGGCCCGATCCGGGCCCGGCGGCCGCCGCCGCGACGGTGGCCGGCCTCGTGCCGCGCGGCAGCCGGAAGGCGATCGTCGGTGCGCTGGCCCCGGTCGGCCCGCCGGCGGACGCCGCGCAGCGCGAGGCGCTCGCCCGTGCCGAGCCGCTCGCCGGGTCGGTCTCCCGGGAGCAGGGCCTCGAACTGCTGGAGCAGGCCTTCGCCGAGTTCGCGGCCGGTGCCCGGGAGCTCGACGAGGAGCGGACGGCCCGGCTGCTGTTCGCCCTGCGCGACCGCCTCACCCGGGACCGCGGCGTCGAGTTCGTCCGGCCGGCCGAGCTCGCGCCCGCCGAGCGGCTCTGGCGCTTCCTCGTACGGCGGGCCGTCCCGCCGTACGAGGGCTGCGCGGTGGCCCCGCTCACCCTGTTGGCCTGGGCGTCCTGGGTCGCGGGGGACACGGCCACCGCCCGGGTGGTGCTCGGCCACGTCCTGCGGCTCTCGCCGGGCTACCTGCTGGCGGAGCTGTTGTACGAGTCGATGAACGACGGCATGACGCCCGGGGCGCTGCTGTCCGCCGTCGAGGCCCAGCGGCGGCGCCGCGAGGAGCGCGCGGCGGCGGTGCGGCGCGCTTCCGAGCCCGCGGCCGAGGACGGGCCGGGGGCGCCGCCGGGTGCCGAGCGGGCCCCGGGCGGCGAACCCGGGCCGCGCTCAGGCTCGCCGGGCAAGGCGCGCCGACGGCACCGGGGCGGGCGCCGGAAGGGCGGTTCCGCGGCCCCGACGCCGACCGCGACGCCGACTCCGGCTCCGGCTCCGGCTCCGGAGGATCAGCGCCAGGGCGGTCCCGACCACCCCGGTGAGCCGGGGCCGGCTGGTCGACCCCGGGGCTCGGTCGCCCTGCTCCCGGCCCCGGGTTGTGGGCCGGCGGCCGGGGCACGGCCCACCCGGGGTGTGCGCCTCGGCCGGGCGGCGGCCTGCGCCTCGGCCGCCGTCCGGTCCGGCGCCGGCCTGCACCGGGGCCGCGGTGCCCGACAGGGGGCGGGAGGAGCCCACCGTGCGCACTGAACCGCCCGCCGCCCCACCGGTCGGCAGGGTGCTACGCCTCCCCGTGCGCCATCTTGATCAGCCGGTCCAGCACCTTGCCGCCGCTCGTCCGCAGGCCGTCGTGCTCCCACTCGTTGGTGATCCAGGTCCGCAGCCCGCGCACCGCGCGGGCGGTCTCCAGCGAGTCGGCGGTGTCCACGTACATGTCGTCGTGGTACACCGCCGCCACGACGGGCACGGTGTTGGCGGCCAGCCGCGCCGGGTCGTAGAGGTCGGGCCAGTCGGTGCGGGCGGCGAGCAGGTCCGCCGTCTCCTTGATCGGGCGCAGTGCCGGGTCGGTGTCGAACATCCAGGGGTAGATCATCTCCCCGGTGAACAGCACCGGGGCGTCGCCCTCCAGCGCGGCCCGGGCGTCGAACTGCGGGAACTCCTTGCGGACGCGCTCCGCCGACCAGGCGGTGCCGCCCTGGTCCACCGAGCGCTGACCGTAGATCGACTCGTGCAGCACGGCGTACAGCGGGCCCTCGGCGAAGGAGAGCCGGGCCTGGACGCCGGCCAGGAAGGTGTCGGAGAGCTCGGCCCCGGCCGGGCCCTCCACCCAGGCCTCCTCCAGGAGGTAGTGCAGGGAGCCGGAGCCGCTGCCCCCGCCGAGCATCATCCCGAGCACCTGGAAGGCCTCGACGGTGAGCAGTCCGCCGTCGGGCAGCGTGGCGGGGGAGTCGGCCAGGTGGGCGGCGATCCGCCGGACGGCCTCGACGTCCTGCGGGAAGCGGGCGTAGTGGTCCTCGTTCTTGCGGACGACGCGCGGGTAGGCGGCGCGGTAGACGTCGTCCGCCGAACTGCCGAGGCCGGAGAGGCCACCGGTGATGAAGGCCTCCGTCAGGCCTTCGGGAGCGAAGGAGAGGTAGGTGAGGGTGCAGAAGCCGCCGAAGCTCTGGCCGAGCACGCTCCAGCGCCGGTCGGCGCCGAGCAGCCGGTGGCGGATCAGCTCGGCGTCCCGGACGATGGCGTCCGCGCGGAAGTGGGCGAGGTAGTCCGCCTGCTCCTGCGGGCCACCGCGACGGGCGAGGGTCTGCCGGGTCGCGGGGGTGGACCGGCCGGTACCGCGCTGGTCGAGCAGCAGCACCCGGTAGTCGTCCAGGGCGCGCTCCAGCCAGGCGTCCCGGCCGAGCGGGCGGGCGGCCTTGCCGCCGGGGCCGCCCTGGAGGAACAGCAACCAGGGCAGGTCGCCGCGCTCGCGGCCGGAGGCCACCACCTCGCGGGCGTAGACCTCGATCTGCTCGCCCTCCGGGGAGGCGTGGTCGAGCGGGACCTGGAAGACGTGGTCGGTCGTGACAATCCCGGGCAGCCGGCTGACGGTGGACATGCAACTCCTCGGTCTCTGCTGGTCACAGCGGTTGCGTCGCGGTTCACGGGGTCACCGGGTACGGGCGCCGCGACCCCCGCACCGTATCCTGACCGCGGTCGAGCACCGGTTCGACCGCCTCCGCCCAGCGGACCGGGCGGCCGGCAGCGCCCCGGCCCCGGAGTGCGGCCCGGGTCAGGGGCGGCTCCGAGCCTCCGGGCAGGCCTCCGGTGACGGCCCGGCAGGAGCGGCGCCACCGTCGGGGGGCCGGGTGCGACCAGCGACAGCCCCGGCGGGCGTGACCTGGCGGCGGTGCGCGGCGTTCACCCCCCGGGGCCCTGCGTCCGGCGGGCGCGGGCCGCGGGGCGGGGTGGCACGGGCGGGGCGTCACCGGCAGGCCGGGGCGCCGGGTGTGACGGCGTACCGGGCACGACGGGGGTGCCCGACGCGAAAGGCGCGGAGCGCCGGTACCGGACCGGTACCGCACACCGCATGGCACGGCCCACCGTCGGGTACGGCCAGACACGGCACGACCGCCGACGGGAGCGTCCCCGTCGGCCGGGCACCACCAGCACGCGATCGAGCATGCTCGCGGCCCACCGGCCTGACGGCCACCGGACCGCCGAGGGGAGGAGAGTCCGGTGACCGCCATGAGGCCACTGCAGGCCATGCCGGCCGAGAGCGTGGTCGGCGCGCCCAGACCGGTCGGCCGTCCCGACCAGGTCCCGCCGGCCGGGCCCACGGGCGCACCCGCCGGCCCCGGCCGACCGACGGCCCCGCCGCGCCCCCAGCCCCCGGCCGTCCACCACGCGCTGCTCTGCGTCAACGCCCCCGCGATGGCGGCCTCCGGCCCGGACGGCCAGCTGCGCGGCCACGGTCTGCACGGCTTCTACCGCAACGGCGTCCGGGTGCTGGCCCGGATGGAGCTGCGGCTGGGCGGGATGGAGCCGCTGCCGCTCCAGGGCACCCTGACCAGCACCGCCCAGGCCCGCTTCCTCGGCGCCGTCCGCCTCCCCGGCGACCCCGACCCGGACCCGGCGCTCACCGTCGAGCGGCTGCGCCACGCGGACGGAGTGGAGACCGTCACGGTGCGCAACACCGGCGCCCGGCCCGCGCGGCTGCCGCTGGAGATCGCCCTCGGCACCGACCTGGGCCCGGTCGCCGAGATCGCCGCCGGGCACCGCCCGCCCGACCTGCCCGGCCAGGTGCAGTCGGCCGGGCTGCGCTGGTCCGGCCCGGTGCACAGTGCCGTGGTCGGCGCCAAGCCCTCGCCGCACGCCGTCCTCGCCGGGGCCGGGGTGCTCCGCTGGGACTTGGAGGTCCAGCCCGGCGCCCGCTGGTCGGTCGAGCTACGGGTCGAACTGGAGAGTGTCCCCGGCGGCCCGCGCCCGCCCGGCGGGCGCGGCACCGGCGTCCCGCTGCCCTGGGCCGAACCGGAGGTGCGCTGCGACGACCCGCGCGCCACGCTGCTGGTCGACCGCTCCCTGGACGCCCTCGGCGGGCTGCTGTTCGCCGACCCGGACCGCCCGACCGACCTCTACCCGGCCTCCGGCGCGCCCTGGCGCTTCGGACTCGCCCCGGCCGACGCGCTCTGGGCCGCCCGGCTGGCCCTCCCGCTCGGCACCCGGCTCGCGGCCGGCACCCTGCGCGCCCTGGCCCGCCGTCAGCAGCTCGCCCCCGCCCCCGGCCGCACCGAGGGCCTGCTCCCCGGCGCCCTGCGGCACGGCGGCCCCGAGCTGCCGCCCACCTGCACGGCCACCGAGGCCACCCTGCTGTTCGTCACCGTGCTGGCCGAGGCCTGGCGCTGGGGGCTGCCCCGGGCGGAGGTCGCCGAGCTGCTCCCGTCCGCCGAGCGGGCCCTGGCCGCCCTGCGCGAGGGCCTGGTCGACGGCTTCGTCACCGACCTCGGCCGCCCGGCGGAGGACCGCGCCGCCCAGCCGGTCGCCGCCCGTGCCGAGGTGCAGGCGCAGGCCCACCGCGCCGCCCTGCACGGCGCCGAACTCCTGGAGGCCTTCGGCAGGCCGGGCGCCGGGGAATGGCGGGCCTGGGCCGCCGGGCTGCGCGGACGCTTCCGTGAGCGGTTCTGGATCGACGACCTCTCCGGCGGCCGACCCGCCGCCGGGCTGGCCCCGGGCGGCCAGCCGCTGCCCGCCGTCGCCTCCTCCCTGGTGCACCTGCTCGACACCGGGCTCGCCGCCGACGGCGGCCGGCACGAGAGCCTGCTGGACCGCGAGCACACCCGGCTGCTCGCCCAGCGGCTGGTCGCGCCCGAGCTGGACAGCGGCTGGGGCCTGCGCACCCTCAGCGCCAAGTCACCCCGCTTCAACCCACTGGGCCACCGCGGCGGCGCGGTGCGGATCCACGAGACCGGGCTGGCGATCGCCGGGCTCGCCGAGGCCGGCCACGAGAACGAGGCCGGCGCCCTGCTGGAGGGCCTGCTCGCCGCCTCCGCCCACTTCGAGGGGCGGCTGCCGGAGATGTACGCGGGCGAGCAGCGCACCCCCGGCTGCCCACCGGTGCCGCACCCGGCCGCCTGCCGCCCGGCGGCGGTCTCCGCGGCCGGAGCCATTCACGCGGTGTTCGCACTCGCCGGAGTCCGGCCGGACGTCCCCGGCGGCCGGGTCCTGGTCCGCCCGGCCAGCACCGCCCCGCTCGGCGAACTCGAACTGACCGGCCTGCGGGTGGCGGGGGAGCCCTTCTCGGTGCGGGTGAGTCGGATCGGAGTGGCGATGGTGGAGGAGGCCCCCGCGCACCTGCAACTGGTCGCCCGCTGACACCGGCTCCCGAGCCGGGACCGCCCGTGCGCGAACCGTCTCGGACGGCCGGCGGGCGGCTGCTGTGCGCTCCGCGTACGGGCCTGTGCTTATCGTCAGAGAGACGACTATGATCGTCGCCATGTCGCGCTACGATCCGTCGGCCTTCCCCCCGTTCGCTGTCACGGTTGACCTGGTGGTTCTGACGGTGCGCGACCACTCGCTCTGCGCCCTGCTGGTCAGACGGGGTGAGCCGCCCTACCAGGGGTACTGGGCGCTGCCCGGCGGCTTCGTCCGACCGGACGAGGGCCTGGCCGAGGCAGCCTCCCGCGAGCTGGCCGAGGAGACCGGTCTGCGCGCCCACTCCGCCCCCGGCCACGAAGCGGTCGGCCCCGGCGCGGCCGGTGCCCACCTGGAGCAGCTCGCCACCTACGGCCACCCGCAGCGCGACCCCCGGATGCGCGTGGTCAGCGTCGCCTACCTGGTGCTCGCCCCCGACCTGCCGACCCCCCGGGCCGGCGGTGACGCCAGCGGCGCCCGCTGGGCGCCGGTCGGCGAACTCCTCGGAGGGAGCCCGGCCGACGGAGTCCCGCTGGCCTTCGACCACGGCCTGATCCTCGCCGACGGTGTGGAGCGCGCCCGCTCCAAGATCGAGTACTCCTCCCTGGCCACCGCCTTCTGCCCGACCGAGTTCACCGTGGGTGAGCTGCGCCGCGTCTACGAGGCCGTCTGGGGCGTCGCCCTCGACCCGCGCAACTTCCACCGCAAGGTCACCGGCACCCCCGGCTTCCTCCTCCCCTCCGGGGGCACCACCACCCGTCAGGGCGGTCGCCCGGCGCAGCTCTTCACCGCCGGCGGCGCGACCGTCCTCAACCCGCCGATGCTCCGCCCCGACTCCTGAGCCCCCACCGAACGGCCCCGGCCCGGGGGCCGGACCGGCGGCACCGGGGCACAGTGGCGATGGACGCTTCGGTCACCGGACCGAAGGCCTGCGGACCCTGGGAGCCCTGCGATGGCCGTCACCGACGACTGCGCCCGGCAGCGAGGCATCATCGAGACCTTCGTCGCGGACTTCGAGAACCTCACCGAGGTCACCGAACGGACTGAGAAGGAGCTGGCCGCGCTGAAGGCCGCGCACGGTGACCCGCAGGCGATCGCCTCCGTGGAGGAGCGGCTGAGCGCGGAGAAGGAGCAGTTGGCCGAGACCGCCGTCCAGGGCCGGGCCGCCGTCGACGAGTACCGGGGCGAGTGCGTCGGCCAGCCGCTCCCGCCCGGTGCCAAGGTCTTCGTGTCGCCGTAGGGCGCGCCCCGCGGACCCTTGTCCGACCCACGGCCCACACGACTGTCCCCCAGCCGCCTCCTCCGGTGAATCGCAGGATCGGATTGTCCCCTGATCGGGTGAGGTGGGCAGGCGGTGGGCCCGTCGCGGTTCGGTAATGCCCGGAATCGGCGCTGCTGACCCCTAATGTGCTGGCGTCGAGCAGGTCGGCCGAGGGCATGGGAGCAGCCAGCGATGATCCAGATCACCGGACTGACCAAGGTCCATCGCAAGGGCGCCCCGCCCGCGGTGCTCGATCTGACCTTCGACGCCCGGCCCGGGATGGTGACCGCACTGCTCGGCGACGAGGGGGCGGGCAAGTCCACGGCGCTGCGGCTGATGCTCGAACTCGAACGCGGCCAGGGCATCACGCTCTTCGAGGGCCGCACCTACCGCCGGATCCGCCGCCCCGAGCGCGAGATCGGCGTGCTGCTGCCGGCCTTGGGGGAAGGTGCCGCGGCGGTGTCCGGGAATCCGGGCCGCAAGGCGCGCGGCCACCTGCGGATGCTGGCCGCGGCGGTCGGGGTCCCGATCCGGCGGGCCGACGAACTGCTGGAGCAGACCCGGCTGGCCTCCGTCGCCGGACAGCGGTTGCGCACCTTCTCCCCGGGGATGCACCGCCGGCTCTCGCTGGCCGCCGCGCTGCTCGGCGATCCCGGCACGTTGCTGCTGGACGCCCCGACCGAGGGCCTGTCCCCGCGCAACGTCGAGTGGTTCCACTCCTTCCTGCGCTCCTTCGCCGTCGCGGGCGGAACCGTGCTGGTGACCACCCGCACCCCGCAGGAGGCGGCCCAGCTGGCGGACCGGGTGGTGACCCTGGACCGTGGCCGGATGCTGGCCGACCAGCCGGTGGCGGAGTTCTGCCGGACCAGGCTGAGCCCCGAAGTGGCCGTCCGGGGGCCGCAGATGGCACGGCTCGCGGACCTGCTGGTCAGTCAGGGCGCCGAGGTCCGCCGGGACGGCGGGGCGGGGATCGCGGTGGCGGGCATCGACCGCACCGAGATCGGTGAACTCGCCTACCGCCACGGGATCCTGCTGCACGAGCTGGCCGACCGGGTGGTCGAGCAGCCGGTGCCCCGCACCGCCCTGCCGGTGGCCTCCGGCCGCTCGGGCCGCCTCCCCCTCCAGTCGGAGGCCGAGGCCGCCGTCGAGGCCGCCGCTGGTCCCGTCCCCGATCCCGCCCCCGAGCTCGCCGCCCCCGAGCTCGCCGCCCCCGAGCCCGGGCTCCCTGCAGCCGCCGTCCCGGAGCCCGCCTCGGAGGGCCGTTCCCGCGAGGACGCGCTCCGGAGCACCCGGGCGCTCCCGGTCGCCGCCGTGACGGCCGCCCTGCCGGTTCTAGCCGCCCCCGCGCGGAAGCCGGCCCCCGCGCCCGCGCCCACCGTCGCCGTGGAGCGGCTCTTCCGCGACCGTCCCGCCCCGGCACCCGGGCCCCTCCCCGTCGAGCCCCTCCCCACCGCCCCGGTCCGCACCGTGGCCGAGGCCGCCACCGCGACCGCCACCGCGACCGAGGCGGTGCCCCCGGCCGAGCCCGTGACCGTGCGCACGCCCGAGCCGCGGCCCGCCGTCGGGAGCGGGGCCGACCTGCTCACCGACGACACCGTCCGCCTCGGCCGGATCATCCCCGGCAACGGCCCCGCTGTCGCCCCCGCCACCCCCGACGACCACCGGAGCGAGTGAACCGTGCGTGTCCTGGCCTACGAGCTGCGCCGCCTGCGCGGCCTGCGTTCCACCTGGCTGCTGCTCGCCGCCGTCCTGCTCTGCGACGCGGTCGTGGCCGCCGTCCTGGCGAGCCAGGCCCCGCCCGGCCCACTGGCCGGTCCGGCCGGGGTGCGCCTGCTGACCGCCGCCGTCCCGCTGATCCCGCTGCCCTTCGCGGCGCTCGGCGCCGGCGTGCTGGGCGCGCTCTCGTACGGCCACGAGGTGCGCCACCCGGGGCTGGCGGCCTCGCAGGTGGCGTACGGGCGCCGGGTGCGGCTGCTGCTGGCCAAGCTGCTGGTGGTCGGTCCGGTGGCGGCGCTGCTGGCGCTGGCCACCCTGCTGGTCGACCTGGTGGCCGTGCACCTCGCGCTGCCGGACGGCGTGACGGTGGCGGCCCGGACGGATCCGGGCGCGCTGTCCGGCGGGGCGTCCGCGGCACTGGGCGCGGTCGGGCTGGACCGGCCGGCCGACCTGCCGGGCCTGTTCGCCCCGCTGGCGCCGGCGACCGGTCACGGGGTGCCGGGCGCGCTGCTGGCCTTCGTCCTGCTGACCGTGGTGGCCGCCTGGACCGGTGTGCTGACCGCCTCGCTGACCCGCAGCGCCGCCGCCGGGGTGCTGCTGCTGTGCGCGCTGCCGCCGCTGCTGGAGTCCGGCGTCGCCCTGCTGCTGCGGCGCACCGGCCGTCCGTGGCCGACCCGGGCGGCGGAACTGCTGCCCTTCCAGTCCGGCGTCGAGTGGGCCTACGGCTGGGTGTACGGCGGAACGCGCGAGGCGGCGGCCGGGGGCGCGGCGTTGACGGACCCGGCGCTGCTCGCGGCGGTCGCGGCCCCCGCGGGGGCCCTGCTGCTGGCCGCCCTGCTCGTCCAGGCCCGCCGCCGGGCGCTGTGACCCACGGGTGACCCACCCCGTGGACCTCGGGCCCGCGCCGCGGACCCGCCGCCGCGGTACCGGTGCTGCGGACCGGTACCGCCCGTCCCGGGGCGGTGCGCCGTCCCGAAGCACCAAGATCGACCAGCAGTGACCGCAATGCGCGGTTCTTCCTGATAAGAAGTCAATTATCCAGTCACGGTCGATCACCCTTTCGTGTGCTTTTCACGAGAATTCTCAAGCTGCGCCTGCCGATCGCCGACAAAGGAGGCGTGAGTACCCTTGCGCACCCCACCATGACCCCCGCCCGTTCCGCCGACGGGCCGATCCACGGCCCCGGCGACCTGGACCGCTTCTCGTACGCCGACCGGCCGATGCCGCCGGCGCCCCGTTGGGAGGGCGCCGAGTCCGACATCGGCCGGGTCGGCCGCAAGACCACCAGCAGCCGCGGTCGCGGTCTGCACGGCCAGCTGGTCCAGCAGCTCGGCCAGATGATCGTCTCCGGCGACCTCGGCGCCGACCGTCCGCTCGTGCCGGAGGAGATCGGCCAGCGGTTCGAGGTGTCCCGGACCGTCGTCCGCGAGTCGCTGCGCGTGCTGGAGGCCAAGGGCCTGGTCAGTGCCCGCCCGAACGTCGGCACCCGGGTCCGCCCGGTCGGCGACTGGAACCTGCTGGACCCGGACATCATCGAGTGGCGGGCCTTCGGGCCGCAGCGGGACGAGCAGCGCCGGGAGCTGTTCGAGCTCCGCTGGGCGATCGAGCCGCTGGCCGCCCGGCTCGCGGCCGGCCACGGCCGGGAGGACGTCCAGCAGCGGCTGGTCGAGCTGGTCGAGATCATGGGCCACGCCGCTGCCCAGGCCGACCTGTCCACCTACACCCGGGCCGACGCCGAGCTGCACGTGCTGATCCTGCAGATGGCCGGCAACCGGATGCTGGAGCACCTGTCCGGGATCGTCTCCTGCGCGCTGCAGGTCTCGGGCGGTCCGACCATCTCCTGCGAGCGGCCCTCCGAGTCCTCGGTCAACCTGCACGCCCGGCTGGTGGATGCGCTGGGCACCGGCGACGGCACCGCGGGCGAGGCCGCGATGCGCGCGCTGCTCACCGTCCACCCCGAGCTGGAGCCCTCCGTCCCCGCCCCCCGGGAGCACTGAGCGGGCTGTTCTCCGCGAGCGGGCCCGCCGGGTGCGGGCCGCTCCGCCAGGGCCCTCCGGCCGCCGCACCGCGCGGCGCAGCCGGAGGGCCTTTGCGTGGGGTCGGCGTCCCGCCCGGGTCCAGCCCGTGCCCGCCCACGTCCCGCCCGAGTTCTGCCCGCGTCCGGCCCCCGCGCCCCGCCAATGTTCCGCGCATGACAATAGACTTCACCGCGAGTGCGCGATGATGGATGGCGGCCCGGGGTCGAGGGCACCGAACGGTGTGACCCGCGACACCAAGGCCATGCGTAACACTTGACGAGTAGCAGCGATGTCTCCTGAGCGGGAGCAGCTCCGGAATACTCCAACATGTCAGAATGCTGTGTTGGTCCGCGGCGCTGCTGCCGTCCTGCAAACCCAGTCCTCAAGCCCGAGTCGGTCGGAATCGACACCGCGCGTCCGACGCGCGATTTCCTTCCCCGCCCGCTCGGGCGGCCGGTACGGGTTCGAGTCCACTCATCGTCCGAGAGGTTGTTCGTGTCGGCCAGCACATCCCGTTCGCTTCCCCCCGAGATCGCCGAGTCCGCGGCTCTGCTGGCGCTCATCGAGCGGGGCAAGGCCCAGGGGCAGATCGCCGGTGACGACGTGCGCCAGGCGTTCGAGGCGGACCAGATCCCGGTCACCAAGTGGAAGAACGTCATGCGCAGCCTCAATCAGGTGCTGATTGAGGAGGGCGTGGACCTCATGGTCAGCGCGGCCGAGCCGGCCGGCGCCAAGCGCAAGAGCGTTGCCGCCAAGAGCCCCACCAAGCGCACCGCCACCAAGGCTGTCACCACCCGGACCCCGGCCGCTCCGTCGGCCCCGACCAAGCCGCCCGTGCGGATCGCCCCCGGCGCTCCCGTCGCGGCTCCGGCCGTCGCCGCCGCCGCGGCGCCCGCCCCCACCGTGTCCGCCGACATCACCGTCGTGGAGACGACCACGGTCGTCACCGAGGCGAAGGCCGTCGCGGCGAAGAAGGCCGCACCGGCCAAGAAGGCCGCGGCCAAGAAGACTGCCGCCCCGGCCAAGAAGACCGCCGCCAAGAAGACCGCCGGCGCCAAGGCCGGCAAGGGCGACGAGGAGCTCATCGGCGAGGAGGAGCTGCTCGAGGACGTCGCGCTGCCCGGCGACAAGGCGGGCGAGGAGGCGGAGCCCGAGGAGGAGTCGCAGGGCTTCGTGCTCTCCGACGACGACGAGGACGACGCGCCGGCCCAGCAGGTCGCCGTCGCCGGTGCCACCGCCGACCCGGTCAAGGACTACCTCAAGCAGATCGGCAAGGTCCCGCTGCTCAATGCCGAGCAGGAGGTCGAGCTCGCCAAGCGCATCGAGGCCGGCCTGTTCGCCGAGGACAAGCTCTCGGCCGCCGACAAGCTCGCCCCGAAGCTCAAGCGCGAGCTGGAGATCATCGCCGAGGACGGCCGCCGGGCCAAGAACCACCTGCTGGAGGCCAACCTCCGCCTGGTGGTCTCGCTGGCCAAGCGCTACACCGGTCGCGGCATGCTGTTCCTGGACCTGATCCAGGAGGGCAACCTCGGTCTGATCCGTGCGGTCGAGAAGTTCGACTACACCAAGGGCTACAAGTTCTCGACCTACGCCACCTGGTGGATCCGCCAGGCGATCACCCGCGCCATGGCCGACCAGGCCCGCACCATCCGCATCCCGGTGCACATGGTCGAGGTCATCAACAAGCTGGCCCGCGTCCAGCGCCAGATGCTCCAGGACCTGGGCCGCGAGCCCACCCCGGAGGAGCTGGCCAAGGAACTCGACATGACCCCCGAGAAGGTCATCGAGGTCCAGAAGTACGGCCGTGAGCCGATCTCGCTGCACACCCCGCTCGGCGAGGACGGCGACAGCGAGTTCGGTGACCTGATCGAGGACTCCGAGGCGGTCGTCCCGGCCGACGCGGTCTCCTTCACCCTGCTCCAGGAGCAGCTGCACTCGGTGCTGGACACCCTGTCCGAGCGCGAGGCCGGCGTGGTCTCGATGCGCTTCGGCCTGACCGACGGCCAGCCGAAGACGCTCGACGAGATCGGCAAGGTGTACGGGGTCACCCGTGAGCGCATCCGCCAGATCGAGTCGAAGACCATGTCGAAGCTGCGCCACCCGTCCCGCTCCCAGGTGCTGCGCGACTACCTGGACTGATCGGCGGCCCGACCGGTCGGCAGGCCCGACCGGCGGCAGTACGTGACGAAGGCCCGGAACCCCACGGTTCCGGGCCTTCGGGCCGTTCGGGGGCGGTGCGTCAGCGTCCGGGTGGCGCTTGTCGCTCGTCCGGGTGGCGGCACACCCGGAAGTGGTCGCCCAGTGTAGTCGGTCACCTACGCTGTGCCGGTTGCCTGCTGCCGAGCCTTGTGGAGTGACGGTGCTGACCGACCCGGACCCAGTCGACCTGCCGACCCCCGTCCCGCGCCGGAGCGACCGCGCCGTCGTCCCGGCCGTCGCCCGGACCGGCCGCCGCCTGCGGCGACGGGGCGCGCTGCTGGCGCTGCTCGCCGCCGTTCCGGTGCCGCTGGCGGCGCTCGGTGCGGCCGGCCCGGCGCAGGCGCAGCGCCGGGTCGTCGGGGGTGCCACCGTGAGCACCGCCGACCACCCGTGGATCGTGGCGCTGGCCAGCCGCCAGCAGTTCGGCAGCGGGCGCTCCGGCCAGTTCTGCGGGGGCGCGCTGGTCACCCCGACCAAGGTGGTGACGGCCGCGCACTGCTTCTACGACGAGGCCAAGGGCCGGGTGGACCGCCCGGGGCTCAAGGTGGTCGTCGGCCGGGACGACATGCGCGGCTCGGCCGGCCACGAGGTGGCCGTCCAGCGGATCTGGGTCCACCCCGACTACAACTTCGCCGCGAACATGAACGACGTCGCGGTGCTCACCCTGGACGAGTCGCAGGGCTCCCGGCCGGTGGTCGAGCTGGTCGGCCAGGGCGAGAGCGGACCGTACGCGGCCGGGACGGCGGCGCAGGTCTACGGCTGGGGCGACACCAGCGGGCGGGGCGACTACTCGCCGGTGCTGCGCCGGGTGGACGTGCCGATCGTCGCGGACCAGACCTGCGCCCACGCCTACCCGGGCGGGCAGGACGGCAAGTTCGACGCCCGCGGCATGGTCTGCGCGGGCGAGGAGAAGGGCGGCAAGGACGCCTGCCAGGGCGACAGCGGCGGCCCGCTGATCGTGGCCGGCCGGCTGGTCGGGCTGGTCTCCTGGGGGACGGGCTGCGCCGAGGCGGCCCACCCCGGGGTCTACACCAGGGTGTCCTCGGTCACGGACGCGGTGCGCTCCGCGCTCTGACCATCGCCGAGGGTGATGGGGCGATGACGTCCTGACGCCGTTTCGGCTCCGGCCCGGGGCCCCGCGGTCCGGGTGGCGGTGAACGCGGGGGAGCGGTCGGGAGAACAGCGGAGCCGGGTGGTCGGCCCCCGAAGGGGTCGACCACCCGGCTCCCCGGTCGCGCGCGGTGCGCGGCCGGACACAGCTCGACGCTGGCTGCTGGTGGAGGCGCCTGGGATCAGCGCTCTTCTTCGGCGGCCGTCGCGGTGGTGCTGGTGGTGAGACGGCCGCTCTCGTCCTGTATCTCCACGGCGATCTTCTTGAGCTCCGGCTCGAACTTCCGGCCGTGGTGGGCGCAGAAGAGCAGCTCTCCGCCGCTGGCGAGTACGACGCGCAGGTAGGCCTGGGCGCCGCAGCGGTCGCAGCGGTCCGCCGCGGTGAGCGGGCTCGCAGGTGTCAGAACAGTAGTCACGTCGCCTCTTCTCTAGCTCGACGAGCTGTCGTACCAGGGTCAACATCCAACCAGGCCGAAAACGTTCCCGCTCGTGGCTTTTCTTCTCTGAGGATTCTGCTGTGTTGATGAGGAGGTGCCCCGGGCGTCGGTGGTTCATGCGTACCGAATCCCGGGATCCGCCCGTCGCTCGAACGTCCGATCGGGACCGGGGTCGAGGTCCGCGTAGCATAATCCTCTGCCGGGTTGGAGCATAAGCCCCGTCCCGGGCCCCGGTAGCCTGCATAACAGCAGTTCCGGAGCCTGCGCCGGACCCCACGATCCGCCAGGACCGGTGGTACCGGGAGGAGATGGCGCCCCCGGGGCCCAAGCCCGGGCGCGGTCCTTGTTCGCGCAGCGCGTACAAGCTGCGCGGGGCCGGCCCGCCGTGCTGTGCACCCGTCGCAGGGGTGCGAGCACACAGAGCGACGACTGTCGGTGCGGCGTGCTGCACTGGCGGTTGGTCCGGATGCGTCCGGATGTGACCGATGAGACAGAACTTCACCGAGGAGAGTGCCGCGTGAGTGCCGAAACGACCGTGCCGTCCGCGCTGCTGGCCGGCGACGACGGTTCCAACTACACCGCGCGGCACCTGCTCGTCCTGGAAGGCCTGGAGGCCGTCCGCAAGCGCCCCGGCATGTACATCGGCTCCACGGACAGCCGCGGCCTGATGCACTGCCTCTGGGAGATCATCGACAACTCGGTGGACGAGGCGCTGGGCGGCTACTGCGACCGGATCGAGGTGCTGCTGCACCCGGACTCCTCGGTGGAGGTCCGGGACAACGGCCGCGGCATCCCGGTGGACGTCGAGCCCAAGACCGGGCTGTCCGGCGTCGAGGTCGTGATGACCAAGCTGCACGCCGGCGGCAAGTTCGGCGGCGGCTCCTACGCGGCCTCCGGCGGTCTGCACGGCGTCGGCGCCTCGGTCGTGAACGCGCTCTCCGCGCGGCTGGACGTCGAGGTCGACCGCAGCGGCCACACCCACACGATCAGCTTCCGCCGCGGCACCCCCGGCATCTTCACCGAGGCCAGCCCGGACGCGCCCTTCGAGCCCGCCAACGGCACCACCAGGACCCGCAAGGTGCCCAAGACCCGCACCGGCACCCGGATCCGCTACTGGGCCGACCGGCAGATCTTCCTCAAGGACGCCAAGCTCTCCCTGGAGCACCTGCACAACCGCGCCCGGCAGACGGCCTTCCTCGTCCCCGGCCTGACCATCGTCGTGCGTGACGAGCGGCTCACCGAGAGCGAGCAGGTCGAGGAGTCGGTCTTCCACTACGACGGCGGCATCGCCGAGTTCTGCGAGTTCCTGGCCCCCGACAAGCCGGTCAGCGACGTGGTGCGGCTGCAGGGCGAGGGCACCTTCAAGGAGACCGTGCCGGTCCTGGACGACCTCGGCCACATGACCCCGACCGAGGTGACCCGCCACCTCGGCGTGGACATCGCGCTGCGCTGGGGCACCGGGTACGACACCACCCTGCGCTCCTTCGTCAACATCATCGCCACCCCCAAGGGCGGCACCCACGTCACCGGCTTCGAGCGCTCGCTGGCCAAGACCGTCAACGAGGCGCTGCGCGGCGCCAAGCTGCTGCGCGTCGCCGAGGACGACATCACCAAGGACGACGCCACCGAGGGCCTCACCGCCGTGGTCACCGTCCGGCTCGCCGAGCCGCAGTTCGAGGGCCAGACCAAGGAGGTGCTCGGCACCTCGGCGGCCAACCGGATCGTCGCGGCCGTCGTCGCCAAGGAGCTCAAGGCCTTCCTCACCTCGGCCAAGAAGGACCAGAAGCAGCAGGCCCGGGCCGTGCTGGAGAAGGTCGTCGCGGCCGCCCGCACCCGGGTCGCCGCCCGGCAGCACAAGGAGGCCCAGCGCCGCAAGACCGCGCTGGAGACCAGCTCGCTGCCCGCCAAGCTGGCCGACTGCCGCAGCGACGACGTCGACCGCAGCGAACTGTTCATCGTCGAGGGCGACTCCGCGCTCGGCACCGCCAAGCTCGCCCGCAACTCCGAGTTCCAGGCGCTGCTACCGATCCGCGGCAAGATCCTCAACGTGCAGAAGGCGTCGGTGAGCGACATGCTCAAGAACGCCGAGTGCGCCGCGATCATCCAGGTGATAGGGGCCGGCTCGGGCCGCACCTTCGACATCGACCAGGCCCGCTACGGCCGCGTGATCTTCATGGCCGACGCCGACGTCGACGGCTCGCACATCCGCACCCTGCTGCTGACCCTCTTCCACCGCTACATGCGGCCGATGGTCGAGCAGGGCCGGGTCTTCGCCGCCGTCCCGCCGCTGCACCGGATCGAGCTCACCAGCCCCAAGCGCGGCCAGGAGAAGTACCACTACACCTACTCCGACGCCGAGCTGCGCTCCACCCTGCTGGAGTTCCAGCGCAAGGGGCAGCGCTGGAAGGAGCCGGTGCAGCGGTACAAGGGCCTGGGCGAGATGGACGCCGACCAGCTGGCCGAGACCACCGTGGACCCGCGCCACCGCACCCTGCGCCGGATCAACCTGGGCGACCTGGAGCAGGCCGAGAAGATCTTCGACCTGCTGATGGGCAACGACGTCGCCCCGCGCAAGGAGTTCATCGTGGACTCGGCGGCCACCCTGGACCGCTCCCGCATCGACGCCTGACGCGGCCGGCCGACGGGGGCCCTCCACCCACGGGTGGAGGGCCCCCGCGCCGTCGGTTCCACCCGGGGTCCACCCCGGCTCCGATCAGCGGGGAGCGCCGGATCCGTAGCGTCGGAGAGGTCAGCAACACGCCTCTCCCGGGACGGAGAATCCGATGGGATCCCTCGCCAACCTCCTCGTGATCGCCGCGGTGGTGGTTCTGGTCGTCGGACGCCAGATGCGCGTCCAGCGACTGGACACCGAACGCCGCTTCTGGCTGCTCCCGCTGATCCTGGGCGTGCTCGCGCTGCGCGACCCCCAGATCATCGACCACCAGCACACCGCGCTGTCGGGCGCCCTGCTCGCCGCCGGGCTGGTCACCACCCTCGCGATGGGGACGGTGTGGGGCTGGACCGTCCGGGTCTGGCGGGCCGCCGACGGCAACGTCATGGTCAAGGGCACCAAGGCCACCCTGGCCGCCTGGGGCGGCATGGTCGTCGTCCGGATCGGCCTGTACGCGGCCGGCTCGGCCCTGGGCGTCCACCAGGCGGGCAGCTCGCTGATGCTCGGCATGGCGGTCCTGCTGCTGGTCCGCTCGCTCGTGGTCAACTGGAGGGCCCGGACGCTGGAGCCCGCGCGGGCGACCGCCCTGCTGCACTGAACCGTCGCCGTGAGCACCGAGGAGGCCCCCTTGCCCGGGTGGTACTGGACCCGCTGGCAGTCCCGGGAGGGACTGGAGCGCGAGGCCGAGAGCCGACCGCGGCGGGTCCTCACCGTGTTCGGCCGGACCGTCCTGCTGGTCGTCGTCGGCTGGGCGACCTTCTCCGGCGGCAGGTACGCCGGCTGGGCGGCGGCGGCCGCGGCGGCCGGGCTGGTCGCGGCCGTCGCCCTCAGCGTGCTGTACCTGAGGGTCAGCCGGGAACAGCGCCCCGTCCCCTCGTACCTGCTGGCCGCGGTGCTGATCGGCGCCGGCTGGCTCGCCAACCAGGGACAGGCCTACACGCTGGCCGACTTCCTCTGGATCGGGCTGGCCGTCACGGCCCTGATCCGGCTGCCGCCCGCGCCGGCCCTGCTCACCGCGGCGGCCGCGCTGGCCTCGTACACGGCGGCCTCCCCGGCGAGTTGGCTCAGCGTGGCCGCCACCGTCGGAGGGTCGCTGCTGGTCGGCTTCCTGCTGCGACTGGACATCGAGGCCCGCGGCACCGCCCGTCGGCTGCTGGTCCAGGAGCGCGCCGTCCGGGCCGCCGAGGCGGAGAGCGCGGCGCTCGCCGAACGGGCCCGGATCGCCCGGGAGATCCACGACGTGCTGGCCCACAGCCTCTCCGCGCAGCTGGTCCACCTGGAGGCGGCCCGGCTGATGCTGGACGCCGGGACGGACCGCGCGCAGGTCCGCGAACGGGTCGTGGCCGCGCGGCGGATGGCCCAGGACGGGCTGGTCGAGACGCGGCAGGCGCTGTCCGCGCTGCGCGGGGAGTTCACCCCGGTCGGGGAGTTCCTGGTGGAACTGACCGAGCGCGAGCGGGCTCCGCTCACGGTGACCGGTACGCCCCGGCCGCTGGCCGCCGAGGCCGGGCTCGCGGTGCGGCGCACGGCGCAGGAGGCGGTGACCAACGTCCGCAAGCACGCGCCGGGCGCCCGCTGCTCGGTCGAACTGCGCTACCTGGACGACGCGGTGGAGCTGGAGGTGCGCAACACCCGGGCGCCGCGCGGCCAGTCGACGGGCGAGCCGTCCTCCGGCGACCTGGCCGGGAGCGGCAGCGGGTACGGTCTGCTGGGGATGCGCGAACGCGCGGAACTGCTCGGCGGCACCCTGCTGGCGGGCCCGGAGGACGGAGGGTGGCGGGTGTTGCTGCGGGTGCCGGCATGAACGGCGGGGTCATCAGGGTGCTGGTGGCGGACGACCAGACGGTGGTGCGCGAGGGCATCGTGATGCTGCTGGGCCTGCTGCCCGGCATCGAGGTGGTCGGCGCGGCGGCGGACGGGGAGGAGGCCGTCACCCTGGTGGAGCGGTACCACCCGGACGTGGTGCTGATGGACCTGCGGATGCCGCGGGTGGACGGCGTCGAGGCGACCCGGCGGATCCGGGCCGCCCACCCGGGGACCGAGGTCGTGGTGCTCACCACCTACGCCGACGACGAGTCGCTGTTCCCGGCGTTGCAGGCCGGGGCGCGCGGCTACCTCACCAAGGACGCCGGCGGTGAGGAGATCGCCAAGGCCATCGCGGACGTCCGCTCGGGCGCGGCCGGACTCTCCCCGCAGGTCCAACTCCGCTTGCTGGAGCGGCTTTCGGAGGGGCCGGCGAAGAGCGGGCCGACCCTACCGGCCGCGCCGACCGCACCGACCGCACCGACCGCGCCGGCCGCACCGGGCGTGCCGCCGGGCGGGAGGGGCGGTCAGCTGCCGGACGGGTTGACGCTGCGGGAGGCCGAGGTGCTCGCGCTGATCGCCGAGGGGCTCTCCAACGCGGAGATCGCCCAGCGGCTGTTCGTCAGCCAGGCGACGGTCAAGACGCACATCAACAACCTGTTCGCCAAGACGGCGGTGCGGGACCGGGCGCAGGCGGTCGCGTACGCCTTCCGGCACGGAATCACCGGTACGCAGCAGTAGTCGGATGAGTGTCCGTCAGATGATCGATCACCTCATTGAGTGAACGTATCTGCGATGGTCAGGGACGGTGTCCGGGGGCCTCCATGATGGTTGGGGTCAGAACGCCCGGCCCGCGCCCAGGAGCAGCAGTGCCACAGCAGCAGACCAGCAGTCCCGGACAGGGGCAGCGATTCGACTGGTGGGCCGCTCCGGCGGCCGCCGCCACTGCGTCCGAGCCGACTGCCACCCCCCGCCGAACGGCCGTACCGGGCCAGCCGGTTGCCACCCGTCCGGCCGCCGCCCGGTCGGCCGCCGCTCCCGAGCCGGTGGCCGCGCCGCCCGCCCCGGCCGTCGCCGCGCGGCCGGTCGCGCCACCCGCCGTACCGCCACGGGTACCGGCCGCCGCCCCGCCGCTCGCCCCGCCCGCCGTACCGCCCGTGGTGCCGCAGGCACCGGCAGCGGCGGTGAGCACCACCGACAGCACCGAGGTCTACCGGAACGTCCAGGCCAGCGCGGCCTTCCAGGACATCCGCCGCAGCTACCGCTCGTTCGTCTTCCCGACCAGCGGCGCCTTCCTCGGCTGGTACCTGATGTACGTCGCCGCCGAGGCCGCCGCGCCCGGCGTGATGCGCAGCCCGGTGGTCGGCCCGCTCAACGTGGCCTGGGTACTGGGCCTGCTCCAGTTCGCCTCCACCTTCCTGCTCACCTGGCTCTACGCCCGCAACGCCCGGACCAAGCGCGACCGCGCCGCCCTGGGCCTGCGCTGGGACACCCAGGACCAGCTGCGGTGACCGCCGCCACCGGCGTGCTGACCACCGCCACCCCGCCCCCCGTCGCCCCGGCCGGCCAGCACCACGGCCTGGCGATCGTGCTGTTCGCCGTGATCGTCCTGGTCACCCTGGGGATCACCCTCTGGGTCGGCCGCCAGGGCAGCGCCGCCGAGGACTTCTACACCGGCGGGCGCGACTTCACCCCGCTGCAGAACGGCTTCGCGCTCTCCGGCGACTACCTGTCCGCCGCCTCCTTCCTGGGCGTCGCCGGACTGATCGCCCTGTACGGCTACGACGGCGTGCTGTACAGCATCGGCTTCCTGGTCGCCTGGCTGGTCGTGCTGATGCTGGTCGCCGAACTCGTCCGCAACGCGGGCCGG
This sequence comes from Kitasatospora sp. NPDC056076, assembly GCF_042266305.1. Lineage (NCBI taxonomy): Bacteria > Bacillati > Actinomycetota > Actinomycetes > Kitasatosporales > Streptomycetaceae > Kitasatospora > Kitasatospora sp. NPDC056076. The sequence continues at coordinate 39,111 of NZ_JBHJWG010000018.1, read as the reverse complement.
TACACCCTCGCCGACGTGCTCGCGCTGCGGCTGCGCCGCCGCAAGGTGCGGGCGGCGGCCGGCGGCGCCAGCGTCGTGGTCACCCTGCTCTACCTGGTCGCCCAGATGGTCGGCGCCGGCTCGCTGGTCGCCCTGCTGCTCGGCACCAACAGCGCCCAGGCCCGGACCTGGACGATCATCGCGGTCGGCGCACTGATGATCGTCTACGTCACCATCGGCGGGATGCGGGCCACCACCTGGATCCAGATCGTCAAGGCGTTCCTGCTGATCGCCGGTTCGGTGCTGCTCACCGTGCTGCTGGTGGCCCGCTTCCACGGCGACCTGTTCGAGCTGATGCGCCAGGCCGCCCGGCACAGCGGCGCCGGTCAGCGCTACCTCGAACCCGGGCTCAAGTACGGCGCCACCTTCACCAGCCGGTTGGACTTCTTCAGCCTCGGCCTGGCCCTGGTGCTCGGCACCGCCGGCCTGCCGCACATCCTGTCCCGCTTCTACACGGTGCCCACCGCGCGGGCCGCCCGCCGCTCCACGATGTGGGCGATCGGCCTGGTCGGCGGCTTCTACCTGATGGCCATCGCGCTCGGCCTGGGCGCCACCGCACTCGTCGGCTCCGCCGAGGTGCGGCACGCCAACGCGGCCGGGAACACCGCCGTCCCGCTGCTCGCCCTGGTGCTCGGCGGCGGCAACGGCAGCACCGGCGGGGTGGTGCTGTTCGCGCTGATCTCGGCGATCGCCTTCGCCACCATCCTCGCCGTGGTCGCCGGGCTGACCCTGGCCTCCTCCGCCGCCTTCGCCCACGACATCTGGGCCGGCGCCTGGCGGAGCCGGCCGGGCCGGCGCGGCGCGGAGCGCACCGAGGAGAAGCCGAGCGAGCAGCAGGAGGTGGTGGTGGCCCGGTTCGCGGCCGGCGGGATCGGCGCGGTGGCGATCGTGATCAGCCTCTACGCCCAGCAGCTGAACGTCGCCTTCCTGGTCGGCCTGGCCTTCGCGGTGGCCGCCTCCTCGAACCTGCCGGTGCTGCTGTACAGCCTGTTCTGGTCGCGGTTCACCGCCCGGGGCGCGGTCTGGTCGGTGTACGGCGGGCTCGTCCCGGCGATCGTGCTGGTGTTCTTCTCGCCGGTGGTCTCCGGCTCGAAGGTGGCGCTGTTCCCCGGCGTCGACTTCCACTGGTTCCCGCTGGAGAACCCCGGGATCGTCTCCATCCCGCTCGGCTTCCTGGCGGGCTGGATCGGGACGCTCACCTCTCCCGAACCGGCCGACGCGGACCGCTTCGCCGAGCTGGAGGTGCGGGCCCTCACCGGAGCGGGTGCGGCGTAGCCGCCGTGACCCGGGCCGGTCGGGCCGCTGGGCCGGGTCGGGCGTCCGGGGCCGGTCACGCCCGGGCGGCCAGCCCGTAGCGGTGCTCGGGGCGGCCGGTGTCGCCGTAGCGCAGGGTCAGCCGCAGTCGGCTGTCCCGTTCCAGCTGCTTGAGGTAGCGCTGGGCGGTCGAGCGGCTCAGCCCGGTGGCGTCGGCGACCTCCTGGGCGGACAGCGGCCGGCCCGCCCGGCGCAGCACGCCCAGCACCAGGTCGGTGGTGGGCGCCGAGTGACCCTTGGGCAGTGTCCCGGCGGGCGCGGCGGCGCTGCGCAGGGTGGCGAACAGCCGGTCCACCTCGTCCTGGCCGGCCTCCCGGGCCGGGGCGGCCAGGGCGTGCCGCAGCTGGGCGTAGGAGACCAGCTTGTCCCGCAGCCCGGCGAAGGTGAACGGCTTGACCAGGTACTGCAGGGCGCCGTGCTGCATCGCGGCGTGCACGGTGGAGACGTCCCGGGCGGCGGTCACCATCATCACGTCGCAGGTCACCTGGCGTTCCCGCAGCCGGCGGACCAGCGCCAGGCCGGCCTCGTCCGGCAGGTGGTGGTCGAGCAGCAGGAGGTCCACCGGGCGGCGCTCCAGCGCGGCCAGCGCCTCTCCGGCCGAGTGGGCGGTGCCGGTGACCCGGAAGCCCGGCACCTTGGCCACGTAGGCGGCGTGCACATCCGCGACCCGGAAGTCGTCGTCCACCACGAGTACGTCGATCATCACGCCTCCACGAGCTGAGTGGTGAGCAGGGCCTCGGGCAGTTCGACGGTGAACCGGGCGCCGCCGAGCGGGCCGGTGTCGAGCACGATCCGGCCGCCGGTCCGTTCGACCAGCCGCCGCACCATCGCCAGGCCCAGCCCGCGCGGACGGTGCGCGGGCGCGTCCTTGCTGGTCCACCCCTCCTCGAAGACCTGCTCGCGCAGCTCCTCCGGCACGCCCGGGCCGCTGTCCGCGACCTGCAGCAGCAGGGTGGAGCCGGCCGCCGCCAGGGTCACCTCCAGCCGCCCGCCCGGGCCCGTCCGCCCGCTGCCGCCGGGCACCAGGGCGTCCACCGCGTTGTCGATCAGGTTGCCGAGCACCGTCACCAGTGCCCGGGCGTCCACCACCGCGTCCGGCAGGTGCGCCGCCGGGGCGAGCACCAACCGCACCCCGCGCTCGTCGGCCACCGCCGTCTTGCCCGCCAGCAGCGCCGCCACGTGCGGGTCCTGCACCTGTTCGGCGATCCGCGCGGCGACCACGGCGTGCGAGCCGGACTGCTCCGAGATGAAGGCCACCGCCTGCTCGTGGCGGCCGAGTTCGAGCAGGCCGAGCAGGGTGTGCATCCGGTTGGCGTGCTCGTGGTCCTGGGCGCGCAGCGCCTCGGTGAGGCTGCGGGTGGTGTCCAGCTCGCGGACCAGCGACTCCAGCTCGGTGCGGTCGCGCAGCGTCACCACGGCGCCCTCGGCGGTGGCCGTCCGGTTCACCACCAGCACCCGGTCGTCCCGGACGGCCGGCAGGTCGGTGCCGGTGATCCGCCCGGTCAGCACGTCGGCCAGCCGGCCCGGCGGCAGCACCGCGGCGATCGGGCGGCCGGTGCACTCCCCGGGCAGGTCGAGCAGCCGCAGGGCCTCGTCGTTGGCCAGCCGGATCCTGCCCCGTTCGTCCAGCGCGACCAGGCCCTCGCGGATGCCGTGCAGCATCGCCTCGCGCTCGACCAGCAGGGCGGAGATGTCGGCCAGCGCGATGTTGTGGGTGCGGCGCTTGAGCCGACGGGCCAGCACCAGGGTGGCGACGGTGCCGGCGGTCAGGCCGGCGGCGGCGCACAGCAGGATGCCGGTGAGCATCTTCAGCAGCCGGCGGCGGATCGAGTCGTCGCTGATGCCGACCGACACCTCGCCGACGATCCGGCCGTCCGTCGTCCGCAGCGGCACCTTGCCGCGGGCGGTGCGGCCCAGGGTGCCCTGCTGGATCGCGGTGACGCTGCGGCCGGCCAGTGCCGGCTCGGGATCGGTGCTGACCCGCTGGCCGATCCGGCCCGGGTCGGTGTGCGAGAGGCGGATGCCGTCCAGGTCGGTGACCACGACGAAGCTGGCGCCGGTGGCGAGCCGGATCTGCTCGGCGTTGCGCTGCGCGGTGACGACGTCGCGGGCGTCGGCGGCCCGGGCGAGGGTCTCGTCGGTGGCGGTGGCCTGGGCGATGGACAGCGCCCGCTGCATGGCGTCGTGGTCCAGTTCGCTGCTGACCGGGGCCAGGAACAGCCCGGCGGTCAGGGCGGTGACGCCGACGGTGACGACGGTCTGGCTCAGCAGGAGCTGGGCGAAGACCCGGCGGGGCCAGTGGGGGAGCTTCATCCGGGCCTCCTCTCGGCGGCTGGGTGTGGCGGGGACCCACCAGGTGGGGGCCTGCTGGGCGGGGTCCTGCGGGGCGGGGTCCCGAGGGGCGGGGTCCTGAGGGGTGGGGGCCGACAGGGGTGGGGTCGGGACACCCTATGTTTCCGACGTGTTTCTGTCAGCCCGCGTCCCCGCAGTTGTAGCGGAAGCAAAAGGAGCAGAACACCCCTCAACGCGGAGAAGTCGCACTACGCGCAGATGGCTCCCGCCGGGGCCGGGCCCGCTCCTACCTTTCCGGGGCAAGCACTGATCCGGGAGGAATGAATGACCGATACCCCGGCGATCGAGCTGACCGGCGCGACGAAACGCTTCCGCACCCCCTCCGGTGCGCTGCACACCGCCGTCCGCGATCTCGATCTGACCGTCGCCCAGGGCGAGTTCGTCGCCGTCGTCGGCCCCACCGGCTGCGGCAAGTCCACCACGCTGACCCTGGTCAGCGGCCTGGAGGAGCCCACCGAGGGCGAGGTCCGGGTGTACGGCGAGCCCGTGCGCGGGATCGACCCCAAGGTCGGGTTCGTCTTCCAGCAGGACGCCGTCTTCCCCTGGCGCACCGTGCTGTCCAACGTGATGGCCGGGCCGCGCTTCCGCGGCGTGCCCGCCGCCGAGGCGAAGGAGCGGGCCCGGGACTGGCTGGGCCGGGTGGGCCTGGCCGCCTTCGAGGACCGCTACCCGCACCAGCTGTCCGGCGGCATGCGCAAGCGCGTCGCACTCGCCCAGACCTTCGTCAACGACCCGACCATCCTGCTGATGGACGAGCCGTTCTCGGCGCTGGACGTGCAGACCCGCGCCCTGATGTCCGACCAGCTGCTGGAGCTGTGGGCCGGCACCGGCTCGTCGGTCGTCTTCGTCACCCACGACCTGGACGAGGCCATCGCGCTCGCCGACCGGGTCGTCGTGATGACGGCCGGACCGGCCACCGTCAAGGAGGTCTTCACCGTCGACCTGCCACGACCGCGCACCGTGGAAGCCGTCCGGCTGGAACCGAGGTTCGTCGAGCTGTACCGCGAGATCTGGGCCTCGCTCGGCGAAGAGGTGCGCATCACCCGGGAGAGAGGAGCGGGTCGTGCCGCTTGAGACCGCGTCCGAGACCGCGTCGACCGCCGCCGGGAAGCCCCCGGCCGCCACGACCAGAACCGAGGCCCGCGAACGGGCCGCCCGCAACCGGAAGTTGACCGTCTACGCGGCCCGGCTCGGGGTGCTGGTCGCCTTCCTCGGCCTGTGGGAGGTGTGCGCCCGCACCGAGGTCATCGACCCGTTCAACTTCTCCCAGCCGTCCAGGATCTGGGACCAGATCTGGCAGTGGACCACCCACGGCACCGCCCAGGGCTCGCTCGGCGAGCAGATCGGCTACACCCTGTACGAGGCCCTCACCGGCTGGGTGATCGGCGTGGTCGGCGGTGTGCTGCTGGGCATCGCGCTCGGCCGGGTCCGCTTCCTGGCCGACGTGTTCGGGCCGTACATCAAGGTCCTCAACGCCATCCCGCGGATCGTGCTCGCCCCGATCTTCCTGATCTGGTTCGGCCTCGGCCCGGCCTCCAAGGTCGCCTCCGCGGTGGTCCTGGTGTTCTTCCCGGTGTTCTTCAACGCCTTCCAGGGCGCCCGCGAGGTCGACCGCAACCTGGTCGCCAACGCCCGCATCCTGGGCGCCGACAACCGCAAGGTCACCCTCCAGGTGGTCATCCCCGCCGCCACCACCTGGATCTTCACCAGCCTCCACGTCAGCTTCGGCTTCGCGCTGATCGGCGCGATCGTCGGCGAGTACATCGGCGCCACCAAGGGCCTCGGCCTGCTGGTCGCCGCCGCCCAGGGCACCTTCAACGCGGCCGGGGTGTACGCCGCCATGACCATCCTCGCCGTCGTCGCGCTGCTCACCGAGGGGCTGCTGACCTTCGCCGAGAAGAGACTCTTCCGCTGGAAGCCCGCCGACGCGGGCGACGGCCGCTGAACTCCCCCCACCCGTACGCACCGAGAGGTTCCCCCACGATGCGCAGAGCTCTCACTGCCGTCCTCGCCGCCGCCCTGCTCGTCCCGCTCTCCGCCTGCGCCAACGACGCCGCCACCTCGTCCCACGGCGCGGCCCCGGCCGGGCAGCAGGTCGACGGACCCAAGGTCAAGATCATGGTCGGTGGCCTGGACAAGGTCATCTACCTGCCCGCGATGCTCACCCAGCGGCTCGGCTACTTCGCCGAGGCCGGCGTCAACGTCGAACTGCTCACCGAACCGGCCGGCGTCAACGCCACCACCGCGCTGCTGGCCGGCGACGTCCAGGGCGCCGTCGGCTTCTACGACCACACCATCGACCTCCAGGCCAAGGGCAAGCACGTCGAGTCCGTGGTCCAGTTCGCCCAGGCCCCCGGCGAGGTCGAACTGGTCTCCGCCAAGCAGGCCGACGCCATCAGGTCCGGCGCCGACTTCAAGGGCAAGAAGCTCGGCGTCACCAGCATCGGCTCCTCCACCGACTTCCTCACCAAGTACCTCGCGGTCAAGAACGGCGCCTCCGTCAGCGACTTCAGCCCGATCGCGGTCGGCGCCGGGCAGACCTTCATCGCCGCCCTCCAGCAGGGCAGCATCGACGCCGGGATGACCACCGACCCGACCGTCGCCACCGTCCTCGACAAGGGCCTCGGCAAGATCCTCTACGACATGCGCACCCCCGAGGGCTCGCGCCAGGCGCTCGGCGGGCTCTACCCGTCCTCCTCGCTGTACATGAACACCGAGTGGGTCGAGAAGAACAAGGACACCACCCAGAAGCTCACCAACGCCTTCGTCAAGACCCTCAAGTGGATGTCCACCCACAGCCCCGAGGAGATCGCCGCGAAGATGCCCGCCGACTACGCGCAGGGCGGCGCCGAGCAGTACGCGGCGGCCATCAAGTCCGCCCTGCCGATGTTCACCACCGACGGGGTGATGCCCGCCGACGGGCCCAGGACCGTGCTCGCGGTGCTCGCCGCCTTCCACCCGGACGTCAAGGGCAAGGAAGGGACGATCGACCTGGCCAGGACGTACACCACGGAGTTCGTCGGCAAGGCCGCCGGCTGACGCCCGGCCCTCGCGGTCCCGCGCCCACCCCCACGGGCGCGGGGCCGCCGTGGTGCTCGGACCCCCCGCTCGGTTCCCCGGCTCAGGTCCCCGCTCACTTCCCCGCTCGGTTCCCCGGCTCAGATCCCCCGCACGGAGAGCACGTCCATCCGCGACGGCGTCCCCGCCGCCTTGCCGCAGCTCTCCGGACGCGCCGGCTCGCTCACCGACTCGATCACGTCCACCTCCCAGGCCCGCCCGTCCCGGTGGATCACCGCCACCAGCCAGCGGCCCGGGCCGTCCACCCGCTGCGCCAGGGTCAGCGCGTCCACCCCGGTCTCGCCGATCGCCAGCCGCACCGCGTGCTCGGCCGCCTGGCCCGGCCGCTCCCAGCCCGAGCAGCCCCGCGACCACTCCGGCACCATGTGCCCGGCCGCCGTCGCCGCCAGCACCTCCTTGGCGCTCTCCGGCGTCAGCCGCCCGTACGCGTAGCCGTACGGCAGCACCAGCATCGTGGGGGAGAAGCGGTGCCCGCCCAGGTGGGTGACCTCCCACACCTCGCTGTGCCCGGCCGCCGCCAGCTCCGCGGCCAGCGGACGGCCCAGCAGCGCGCAGCAGCGGTCCCGGCGGCCGTTGGTGCACACCAGCGCCAGCGGGCCGCCGACGTGCTCCATCCCGAAGCCCGTGTGGTCACCGGCGCCCAGCGCCGCGAAGTCCAGCCCCAGCAGCTCCGCCGGATCCGCCACCTGCGCCCGGCGGACCCAGCCGCGGCCCGGCACCGCGTGCGCCACGACCACCTCGTGCCGCGCCGTCGGCAGGCAGTCCGCGTGCCGCCCGGGGCGCCGGATCAGGGCGACCCGTATGCCGGTGCCCGCCGCGGCGGCCTCCAGCGCGCGCCCGACCGCCCCGTCCAGGTGGCTCTCGTTTAGAGCCTTCGCGCCCCAGGGGCCGTTCTGCTCCAGCAGCAGCCAGGTGGTCGCCACCGCCGCCGTCGCGGTCAACGGCTCCGAAAGTTCACGCGAGAGGGTCGCACAGGTGCTCACCCGGGAAAGGCTACCCCCGGCGGTCCGGCCCGGCCCGGGGGCCGCGCAACGCCCGCGACCAGGCCCGGAGCAGCCGAGACCGGGCCCGGACACGCCGGAGGGCGGGGCGCCCGCAGGCACCCCGCCCTCCGACCCCGTCAGCACGGGCGAGCCGTCACGCCGGGCCGGCCACCACCGCGATCGGCGCCGTCACCGGCGTACCCGAACCGTCCCGGCGCGGGTCGCGCTCCGGCAGGTCGACCGGCACGCCCTTGGCACCGGCGGCCCGGGCCGGGGCGGCACCCGCCCAGGCGAACGCCAGGCCGTCCTCGCCGCGCAGGAAGCGCTGGCAGCGCACACCGCCGGTCGCCCGGCCCTTGCGCGGGTACTGCTCGAACGGGGTGACCTTCCAGGACGACTGCTCGTCACCTGACAGCGTGCCCGAGGCGCCCGCCACCGAGACCACCACCGCGTCCACGGCCGGGTCCACCGCCGTGAACGACAGCACCCGGGCGCCGTCCGACAGCTTGACGCCCGCCATGCCACCCGCCGGACGGCCCTGCGGACGGACCTGACCCGCCGGGTAGCGCAGCAGCTGGGCGTCCGAGGTGATGAAGACCAAGTCCTCCTCGCCGGTGCGCAGTTCGACCGCGCCCACCAGCTCGTCGCCGTCCTTGAGGCCGATCACCTCGAACTCGTCCTTGTTCGCCGGCCACTCCGGCACCACCCGCTTCACCACACCCTGCACCGTGCCCAGCGCCAGCCCCGGCGAGGACTCGTCCAGCGTGGTCAGCGCCAGCACCCGCTCCCCGGCCTCCAGCCGCAGGAACTCCTCCACCGCGGCCCCGCCCGCCAGCGTCGGCGAGGGCATCGGCGGCAGCGCCGGCAGGTCGATCACCGGCAGCCGCAGCACCCGGCCCGCGGACGTCACCACACCCACGTCCGCCCGCGCCGTGGCCGGCACCGCCGACACGATCACGTCGTGCTTCGCCCGCTTCTCCGACAGCTCGAACGGCTCACCGTCCGCCGTCCGCGCCAGCAGCCCCGTCGAGGACAGCAGCACCCGGCACGGATCGTCCGCCACCTCCAGCGGCACCGTCAGCGCCGCGGCCGGAGCCGCCCCCGCCTCCAGCAGCACCGTGCGCCGCTCCGTCCCGAACTGCTTGGACACCGCGCCCAGTTCGGACGACACCACGCTGCGCAGCCTGGTGTCCGACTCCAGGATCTCGGTCAGCTCCGCGATCTCCGCGTTCAGCTTCTCCTTCTCCTGCTCCAGCTCCACCCGGTCGAACCGGGTCAACCGGCGCAGCGGGGTGTCCAGGATGTAGCCGGTCTGCGTCTCCGACAGCGAGAAGCGCTCCATCAGGCGCTCCTTCGCCTGCTGGGCGTTGTCACTCGACCGGATGATCGAGATGACCTCGTCGATGTCCACCAGGGCCACCAGCAGGCCCTCGACCAGGTGCAGCCGCTCCTGCCGCTTGCGGCGCCGGAAGTCGCTGCGCCGGCGCACCACCGTGAAGCGGTGGTCGACGTAGACCTCCAGCAGCTCCTTGAGGCCCAGCGTCAGCGGCTGCCCGTCCACCAGCGCCACGTTGTTGATGCCGAAGGTCTCCTCCAACGGCGTCAGCTTGTAGAGCTGCTCCAGCAGTGCCTCCGGCACGAAGCCGTTCTTCACCTCGATCACCAGCCGCAGCCCGTGCTCGCGGTCGGTCAGGTCCTTGACGTCCGCGATGCCCTGCAGCTTCTTCGCGTTGACCAGGTCCTTGATCTTCGCGATGACCTTCTCCGGGCCGACGTTGTACGGCAGCTCGGTCACCACGATGCCCTTGCGGCGCGCCGTGACGTTCTCGATCGTCGTGGTGGCCCGGATCTTGAAGGTGCCGCGGCCCGACTCGTACGCGTCCCGGATGCCCGACAGGCCCACGACCCGCCCGCCCGTCGGCAGGTCCGGACCGGGCACGAACCGCATCAGCGTGTCCAGGTCCGCGCTCGGGTGCTTGATCAGGTGCCGGGCCGCGGCCACCACCTCGGACAGGTTGTGCGGCGGCATGTTCGTCGCCATGCCCACCGCGATGCCCGTCGCGCCGTTCACCAGCAGGTTCGGGAACGCGGCCGGCAACGCCAGCGGCTCCTGCTCGCTGCCGTCGTAGTTCGGCCCGAAGTCGACGGTGTCCTCGTGGATCGACTCCACCATCGCCATCGAGGCCGCCGTCAGCCGCGACTCGGTGTACCGCATCGCCGCCGGCGGGTCGTCGTTGCCCAGCGAACCGAAGTTGCCGTGCCCGTCGATCAGCGGCAGCCGCATCGAGAACGGCTGCGCCATGCGCACCACCGAGTCGTAGATCGACTGGTCGCCGTGCGGGTGCAGCCGGCCCATCACCTCGCCCACCACGCGCGCGCACTTCACGTGCGCCCGGTTCGGACGCAGGCCCATCTCGTTGGCCTGGTACAGGATTCGGCGGTGCACCGGCTTGAGACCGTCCCGCGCGTCGGGCAGCGCACGCGAGTAGATCACCGAGTAGGCGTACTCCAGGAAGGAGCCCTGCATCTCGTCCACGACGTCGACGTCGAGGATCCGCTCCTCGAAGTCTCCGGGCGGCGGGGTCTGCGAACTGCGGCGGGCCATCGCGGCGGGGCTCCCTTACGTGTCGCTGGCTGTGTCGTCGGCCGGACGCCGGGCGTCCGGTCCGGGCACCGGACGGGCTTCGCCGCCCCGGCTCCCTGATTCACCGTCCTACCGCCGCGACCCGTCAACCGGGCGCGACCGACAGGGCACGGCGCCCCCATTGTGGACCCTCGCGCCGACACTCCCGGTCAGCGGCCCTCTTCCGCCCCTGGCGAACGCCGCATCCGCGCGGACACAAACACGCCCCCCGCGCGTTGCACCACAATGGGGGACGCCACACGAACCCCGACATCGACGACGGGAAGGACCCGAGCGCATGGCCAACCCGGCCCCCGCCTCCAGCCGAGGCATCGCCATCACCGAGCACCGCCTGGCCAACGGCCTGCGCGTCGTCCTCTCCGAGGACCGACTCACCCCGGTCGCCGCGGTCTGCCTCTGGTACGACGTCGGCTCCCGCCACGAGGTCAAGGGCCGCACCGGCCTCGCCCACCTCTTCGAGCACCTGATGTTCCAGGGCTCCGCCAACGTCACCAACAACGGGCACTTCGAGCTCGTCCAGGGCGCCGGCGGCTCGCTCAACGGCACCACCAGCTTCGAACGCACCAACTACTACGAGACCATGCCCGCCCACCAGCTGGAGCTCGCCCTCTGGCTGGAGGCCGACCGCATGGGCTCGCTGCTCGCCGCCCTCGACGAGACGTCCATGGAGAACCAGCGCGCCGTCGTCAAGAACGAACGCCGCCAGCGCTACGACAACGTCCCGTACGGCACCGCCTTCGAGAAGCTCACCGCGCTCTCGTACCCCGACGGCCACCCGTACCACCACACCCCGATCGGCTCCATGGCCGACCTCGACGCCGCCACCCTGGAGGACGCCCGCGCGTTCTTCCGCACCTACTACGCGCCCAACAACGCGGTGCTCTCCGTGGTCGGCGACATCGACCCCGAGCAGACCATCGCCTGGGTCGAGAAGTACTTCGGCTCCATCCCCGCGCACGACGGCAAGCAGCCCCCGCGCTCCGGCGAACTCCCCGACACCATCGGCCGCGAACTGCGCCAGGAACTCGCCGAGGACGTCCCCTCCCGCGCCCTGATGGCCGCCTACCGCCTGCCCCACGACGGCACCCGCGAGGCCGACGCCGCCGACCTCGCGCTCACCATCCTCGGCAGCGGCGAGTCCAGCCGCCTCTACAACCGGCTCGTCCGCCGCGACCGCACCGCCGTCGCCGCCGGCTTCGGCCTGCTGCGCCTCGCCGGCGCCCCCAGCCTCGGCTGGCTCGACGTCAAGACCTCCGGCGACGCCACCATCGCCCAGATCGACGCCGCCGTCGACGAGGAGCTCGCCCGCTTCGCCGCCGAGGGCCCCACCCCCGAGGAACTCGAGCGCGCCCAGGCCCAGATCGAGCGCGAGTGGCTCGACCGGCTCACCACCGTCGCCGGCCGCGCCGACGAACTCTGCCGCTACGCCGTCCTGTTCGGCGACCCCAAGCTGCTGAACGACGCCCTCCCCAAGGTCCTCGACGTCACCGCCGAGGAGGTCCAGGCCGTCGCCAAGGCCCGGCTCCACCCCGACAACCGGGCCGTCCTCGTCTACGAGCCGACCGCGACCGCCGCCGACGACGCTTCCGACGCCGCTTCCGAAGAGGAGGGTGCCGCCGTATGAGCACCGACTACGTCCCCGCGATGACCTTCCACCCCCAGCCCCAGCCCGGCACCCCCGGCCCCTGGGCCTTCCCCGCCCCCGAGCGGGCCGCCCTCGGCAACGGCATCACCGTGCTGCACTGCCACCGGCCCGGCCAGCAGCTGGTCGCCGTCGAGGTCCTCCTCGACGCCCCGCTCGCCGCCGAGCCCGAGGGCCTCGACGGCGTCGCCGCCATCCTCGCCCGCGCCCTCAACGAGGGCACCGACACCCTCACCGCCGAGGAGTTCGCCGGCGAACTCGAGCGCGCCGGGGCCACCCTCGACGCCCACGCCGACCACCCCTGCATCCGGGTCGCCCTCGAAGTCCCCGCCTCCCGGCTCCAGCGCGGCCTCACCCTGCTCGCCGACGCCCTGCGCGCCCCCGCCCTCCCGGCCGAGGAGATCGAGCGCCTCGTCGCCAACCGCCTCGACGAGATCGTGCACGAGCAGGCCAACCCCGCCCGGCGCGCCGCCAAGGCCCTCTACGCCGAGCTCTTCGAGGCCACGGACCGCCTCTCCCGGCCCCGCAGCGGCACCGCCGACACCGTCAAGTCGATCGACCGCGCCGCCGTCAAGGCCTTCTACGACGCCCACGTGCGCCCCGCCACCACCACCGTCGTGGTGGTCGGCGACCTCACCGGCGTCGACCTCCCCGCCCTGCTGGAGAGCACCCTCGGCACCTGGACCGGCACCACCGCGGAACCCTCCGCCCACGCCCCGGTCACCGGCGACGACCACGGCCGCGTCCTCATCGTCGACCGCCCCGGCTCCGTCCAGACCCAGCTGCTGATCGGCCGGATCGGCCCCGACCGCCACGACCCGGTCTGGGCCGCCCAGATCCTCGGCACCTACTGCCTCGGCGGCACCCTCACCTCCCGCCTCGACCGCGTCCTGCGCGAGGAGAAGGGCTACACCTACGGCGTCCGGGCCTTCGCCCAGCCACTGCGCTCCGCCGCCGACGGCAGCGGGCGTTCGCTGCTCGCCATCAGCGGCTCGGTGGACACCGCCTCCACCGCCCCCGCGCTCGCCGACACCTGGACCATCCTGCGCACCCTCGCCGCCGAGGGCCTCACCGACGCCGAGCGCGACGAGGCCGTGCAGTTCCTGGTCGGCGTCGCGCCGCTCAAGTACGAGACCGCGGGCTCGGTCGCCGGCACCCTGGCCGACCAGGTCGAGCAGTACCTCGCCGACGACTACCAGGCCGAGGTCTACCGGCAGCTGGCCGAACTGCCCACCGCGGCGGCCACCGAGGCCGTGGTCGCGGCCTTCCCGCCGGACCGCCTGATCACCGTCCTGGTCGGCGACGCCGCCGCCATCGAGGCGGACGTGCGGGCGCTCGGGATCGGCGAGGTCACCGTCGTCGGCTGACGCCCTCCGACGTCCCCTCCGGCCCGGTGGAGCGCTTTCGCTCCGCCGGGCCGGACGCGTTCCGGACGTGTTCCGGGCGCGTCCGTAAATCCGTTGCGGGCCCGGCCCGTTCCGTGGATAGATGTTCCCCGACGCACACCACGTGCGAACTGCGAGCAGCGGAGGGAGGCGGTCACCATGCGGGTCGAGCAAGCCATACGACGACGCTCCCCGAGGCCGTATCTCCCATGCCTCGCCACGGCTGCCTGAGCGCACCCGTCCCCGAACTTCCCCGAGCCGCACCGGGATCGCATGCGCGCGGCACCCCACTTCTCCTGAACTCCCCGACCCATGGAGGTCGTTCGACCATGACGTACACCGAAGTACCCGGCATCCGCGTCCCGATCCGGATGTGGACCGACCCGGCGACGGTCGAGGGCGCGGCCCTCCAGCAGCTGCGCAACATCAGCTCCCTGCCCTGGCTGCACGGCTTGGCCGTGATGCCGGACGTCCACCTGGGCAAGGGCGCGACGGTCGGCTCCGTCATCGCCATGAAGGACGCGGTCTGCCCGGCGGCGGTCGGCGTCGACATCGGCTGCGGGATGAGCGCGGTGAAGACCTCCCTCACCGCCAAGGACCTCCCGGACGACCTCTCCGCCCTGCGCTCCAAGATCGAGCAGGCCATCCCGGTCGGCCGCGGCCTCCACACCGACCCGGTCGACCCGACCACGCTGCACGGCTTCCGCACGGAGGGCTGGGACGACTTCTGGCAGCGCTTCGACGGGGTGGCAGAAGCGGTCAAATGGCGTCGCGAACGGGCCATGCAGCAGATGGGAACGCTCGGCGGAGGGAACCACTTTTGCGAGGTATGTATCGATACAGAAGGAAATGTCTGGTTGATGCTGCACTCCGGCTCCCGCAACATCGGCAAGGAGCTGGCGGAGCACCACATGGGCGTCGCCCGCTCGCTGTCGCACAACCAGGGCCTGGTCGACCGGGATCTGGCGGTCTTCCTCGCGAAGACCCCTGAGATGGCCGACTACCGCCAGGACCTCTTCTGGGCACAGGAGTACGCGAAGCACAACCGCGCGATGATGATGGCGCTCTTCCAGGACGTCGTCCGGGGTGAGTTCACGAAGGCGAAGGTTGCCTTCGACGAGGTGATCAGCTGCCACCACAACTACGTGTCGGAGGAGCGGTACGACGGCGTCGACCTGCTGGTGACCCGTAAGGGCGCGATTCGGGCCGGCTCCGGCGACTACGGGATCATCCCGGGTTCGATGGGCACTGGTTCGTACATCGTCCGTGGCCTCGGCAACGAGGCGTCGTTCAATTCCGCCTCACATGGCGCCGGCCGGAAGATGAGCCGCACCGCCGCGAAGAAGCGGTTCACCACGAGCGACCTGGCCGAGCAGACTGCGGGTGTGGAGTGCCGCAAGGACAGCGGTGTGGTGGACGAGATCCCGGGCGCCTACAAGAACATCGACAAGGTCATCGAACAGCAGAAGGACCTGGTCGAGGTGGTTGCGCACCTCAAGCAGGTGGTCTGCGTCAAGGGCTGATGAATGAATGCGGCCCCCGGAATGATCCGGGGGCCGCATTCATGACGCTATCTTTCGCGATTTGCAGCCATTGAGGCGCCATCGGCGAAGGTTGCAGCTCTGCTCGGTTCGGCCGAGCTGCCTCGCAGCAGCCCGGATGCTCGGTGCCGCCATGAGGATTTCATCCTCGGCTTGGTTCCAGCTCCGTTTAATTCTTCTTTGCAGATCTACTGGTCGGATCCACGTAGTCGCCTGCTCGGCGGCGGCTCGCTTTCGAGGTAGCGAGAGAGAGCCCGGATAGTAAAGGTTGGAGAGGATGGCTACGGCCTCTTCTCGCGAGTAGAGAAGGTTCAGGATCGCGTCACGCTGATTCCGGCGTGCCGTGCGCTTTGCCCCGGTAAGGCGTTCGGCGTAGTCCATAAAGAAGATCGCGATGGCGTCGCTTTTCGTGGTGAGGCTAACGAAGGGGAGACCTTGCGTAGTGATTCCCGCTGAGCCGTCGGCGTCGATGAGCCCGCGAAGATAGTCGCGTTCGGAGAACGGCACTGCAGGCGGCGCGATGATCTCTGACTTTCGTCCGGCCGGCAGGCCAAGCTCCTGCACTTCCTCGCGGAACTCTCTGGCGCTGATCGTCCATACGGCGGAAGTGTGATCGGCTTTGAAGTTCGTGCTGCGCGCCCGGTAGCGGATGCTGCTGTAGAACGGGCAGAGTCGCTGGAACTCGTCCAGGATCGGGGCGTCCCGAGCGGAGAGCTCTACAGAGAGCTGGCCCTTGCGGCCGGGTCCCTGCCACAGATGCCCGTCCGCCTGGAGGAAGGCGAACATGTAGGCGTGCTCGGGTCGTTCGAGGTCGAAGAACGTCATGCCGCGAGCATCGGCGCCATTCGCCGTTCGAGGGGGTCGAACGATCACCAGTTCGCTCAATGGTGTGGATACGACCGATTCCGCGAACAGAAGAGCCCGGCAGTGCTAGGCACCGCCGGGCTCTTCGCGTGTGTTGCGTGGGCTCAGGCCGCGGCCGGGAGCTCGTCGAGGCCTTCGGCGACGAGCTTGGCGAGGCGGTCGAGGGCCTCGTCGGCGTTGGGG
The DNA here is from genome assembly GCF_042266305.1 of Kitasatospora sp. NPDC056076. Taxonomy (NCBI): domain Bacteria; kingdom Bacillati; phylum Actinomycetota; class Actinomycetes; order Kitasatosporales; family Streptomycetaceae; genus Kitasatospora; species Kitasatospora sp. NPDC056076. Next base: position 23,086 of record NZ_JBHJWG010000018.1, on the reverse strand, counting down.
GCGTCGGAGGCCAGGATGACCTCGTCGCCGCCCTGGGCGCCCAGGGCGAGCAGGCCGAGCATGGAGGCGGCGTTCACGGGGTTGCCGCCGGGCTTGGCGATGGTGATCGGCACGCCGGTGGCCGTGACGGCCCGGACGAAGACGGAGGCGGGACGGGCGTGCAGGCCCTCGGCCCAACCGATGGTGACGCGGCGCTCAGCCATGAGACGTGCCTTTCCGGTGAAGCTGGTCACGGCCGTGCTCGGGCGAGCGGGGGGAACGACCGTGTTGTCTAGACCAGTGTTGCACGCAGGCAACCCCTGCGAGGCGCCGCGTTCGGGACTTGTGATTGTTTCTTTTCGGGGCATAAGGCCCGGCCAGCGGCCCTGTCCACCCTGCCGTGGGCACGCGCCCGGCGCCATTCGGCTCGCCGCCGGATAACCTGACGAATGTGGAAGACCCCGCGGTGGCGAACCCCGCGCAACCCGACTATCCGCAGCACTGGGAAGCCGACGTCCTGCTGCGCGACGGCGGCACGGCCCGGATCCGGCCGATCACCCCCGGCGACGCCGGGCGGCTGGTGGAGTTCTACGAACAGGTCTCCGACCAGTCCAAGTACTTCCGCTTCTTCGCCCCCTACCCGCGGCTCTCCGACAAGGACGTGCGCCGCTTCACCCACCACGACTTCGTGAACCGGGTCGGCCTCGCCGTGGTGGTCCGGGACCACTTCATCGCGACCGTCCGCTACGACCGGATCGACGCCGACGGCCGCCCCTCCGAGCACGGCACCGACGCCGAGGTCGCCTTCCTCGTCCAGGACGCCCACCAGGGCCGCGGCGTGGCCTCCGCGCTGCTGGAGCACATCGCGGCGGTGGCCCAGGAGCGGGGCATCCGCCGCTTCCAGGCCGAGGTGCTGCCGGAGAACCGCAAGATGGTGAAGGTCTTCACCGACGCCGGCTACACCCAGCGCCGCAGCTTTGCCGACGGCGTGGTGCACCTGGAGTTCGCCCTCGAACAGACCGACCGCTCACTCGCCGTGATGCGCGCCCGCGAGCACCGCGCCGAGGCCCGCTCGGTGCAGCGGCTGCTGACCCCGCGCTCGGTGGCGGTGATCGGCGTCTCCCGCAATCCGCAGACCGTCGGCCGGGCCCTGCTGCGCGACCTGCTCGGCAGCTTCGACACCGAGTTCGAGAGCCGGTACGAGGCCAAGGGCGCCCCGCGCACCGTCTACGCGGTGAACCGCAGCGCCCCGCCCGGCACCGAGCTGGACGGCGTCCCGGTGCACCGCTCGATTCTGGACATTCCCGGGCCGGTGGACCTTGCGGTGATCGCCGTCCCCGAGAGCGTCGTCCCGGCGGCCGTCGCCGAGTGCGGCGCGCACGGCGTGCAGGGCCTGGTGGTGGTCACCGCCGGTTACGCCGAGACCGGCCCGGAGGGCCGCGACCGCCAGCGCGCCCTGGTGCGCCAGGCCCGCGCGGCGGGCATGCGGGTGATCGGCCCGAACGCCTTCGGCCTGATCAACACCGACCCCGACCACCCGCTGAACGCCTCGCTCGCCCCGCACCTGCCGGACCGCGGCGGCTTCGGGATCTTCTGCCAGTCCGGGGCGATCGGCGTGGCCCTGCTGGAGTCCGCCCACCGGCGCGGCCTCGGGGTCTCCTCCTTCGCCTCGGTCGGCAACCGCTCGGACGTCTCCGGCAACGACTTCCTGCAGTACTGGGCCGAGGACGAGGCCACCGAGGTGGTGCTGCTCTACCTGGAGTCCTTCGGCAACCCCCGCAAGTTCACCCGGATCGCGCGCCGACTGGCCACCGCCAAGCCGGTGGTGGTGGTCAAGGGCGCCCGCCACACCGGCAGCCTGCCGCCCGGCCACGCCGTCCCGGCCACCGCCACCGGCCTGCACGACGCCACCGTGGACGCGCTGTTCGAACAGGCCGGGGTCACCAGGGTGGCGACCATCACCGAGCTGTTCGACACCGGTGAGCTGCTCGCCCAGCAGCCGCTGCCGCCCGGTGACCGGGTCGCCGTGGTCGGCAACTCCGACTCGCTGGGCCTGCTCACCTACGACGCCTGCCTGAGCGCCGGGCTGCGCCCGTGCACACCGGTCGACCTCACCACCGCGGCGACCGGCGAGAACTTCCGGATCGCCCTGGACGTCGCGCTCGGCGACCCGGCCGTGGACGCGGTGATCGCCGTCGCCATCCCGCCGATCGGCACTTCCGCGCACGCCTTCATGGGCGGCCGGCTGACCGGCCCGGACGACCCCGAGATGGGCTCGGACGATCCGGAGATCGCCACCGGTCTGCTCGAAGCGGGCGAGCGGGCACGGGAGTTGGGCAAGCCCCTGGTGCTGGCCCACCTGGCCCTGACCGACCTGCCGACCCGGCTGCGCCCGGGCGGGATCCCGGCCTACGCGGCGCCCGAGCGGGCCGTGCGCGCCCTCGCGCACGCCGTGCACTACGCGCAGTGGCGCCGCCGCACCGCCGCGGCGGAGGAGACAGCGCGCGTCCCCGACCTGGACCGGATCGACGAGCCCGGCGCCCGCGCCCTGGTGGACGCGGCGCTCAGCACCCGCACCGCGGTCGCCGCCCGTACCCAGCCCGGCGGCGCCCGGATCACCCTGTCCGACTCCGAGGCCCGGCTGCTGCTGGCCCGCTACGGTGTCGACGTCTCGCCCACGCTGGCCGCCCCCGACGAGCGGGAGGCCGTCCGGGCCGCCGAGCAGCTCGGCTACCCGGTGGCCCTGAAGGCGACCGCCCCGCACCTGCGCCACCGCCCCGACCTGGGCAGCGTCCGGCTGGACCTGACCGGCGAGGAGGGCCTGCGCCGCGCCCACCGCGAGCTGGACGCCCTGCTCGGCGGCGCGGCCGGCGCCCAGCTGGTGGTGCAGCGGATGGCCCCGCGCGGCGTGGACACCGTGATCGGTGCCACGGTCGATCCGGCCGTCGGCGCGATCCTGTCCTTCGGCCTGGCCGGCGCCCCGGCCGAGCTGCTCGGCGACGTGGCCCACCGCCTCGTCCCGGCCACCGACCAGGACGTCGCCGGTCTGATCCGCGAGGTGCGGGCGGCGCCGCTGCTGTTCGGCTGGCGCGGCGCCGAGGCGGTGGACACCGCCGCGCTGGAGGAGCTGCTGCTGCGGGTGTCGCAGTTGGTGGACGACGTACCGGAGATCGCCTCGGTGGATCTCGAACCGGTGGTCGTCGCCCCGCACGGGCTGGCGATCCTGGGGGCGCGGGTGCGGGTCGCCCCGCTGCCCGTCCGCAGCGATCTGGGCCCGCGCGCGATGAGCACCCTGTAATCTTCCTTGGTTGCGCCTGCCTGTGGGCGCTGATGTCCGAAGCTCGGCGCCGTGCCGCCCGCTTCGTCGGCGGACCATGCCAGGATGGAGTTATGGCGAAGACCGGTACCACCACCACTCAGGACCTGCGCTCGGCGATCGAGCGCAGCGGCTACTACCCGGCCCTGGTGTCCGAGGCGGTCGAGTCCGCGGTGGGCCCGGAGCCGATCAGCTCCTACCTGGTGCACCAGGAGACGACCTTCGACTCCAACGAGGTGCGCCGGCACGTGACGGTGCTGGTGCTGACCCCGACCCGGTTCGTGGTGAGCCACACCGACGAGCAGTCGGGTGACGCGGGCAGCCCCGCCGTGCCGTTCGCCACCACCTCGACGGAGAGTGTCCGGCTGGACCGGATCGGCTCGGTCGTGCTGAGCCGGATGGTGGCGAACCCGGAGACGTACACGCCCGGGACGCTGCCGCGCGAGGTGGTGCTGACCATCGGCTGGGGCGCGGTGCAGCGCCTGGACCTGGAGCCGGCCGGCTGCTCGGACCCGAACTGCGAGGCCGACCACGGCTACACCGGTTCGGCGACGGCCGACGACCTCTCGCTGCGGGTGAGCGAGGCCGGGGACGGTCCGGAGACGGTGGCCCAGGCGTTGCTGTTCGCCCGGGCGCTGTCCGACGCGACGATCGACAACGGCCCGCGGGTCTGAGGTCCCGGCCGGGCCCCGTCGCGCCCGGCCACCGAGCCCCGCCGTTCCCGATCGCGCGCCCGCCCGCGGTCCCGCCCGCTACGAATCCGGTTCCATGTCCTTCGCACCCTCCGACGGCTACGACGCCTTCGAGATCCTCGACCCGGCCGACGCCCCCGCGCCCCCGTACGGCAGCGGCTCGCTCTGCGACCTGCTGCCCTCGGTGGCGGCGGGCCTGGGCGTCCCGGGGTTCACCGCGACGCTGCCGATCGCCCCGGCCGACCGGGCGGTGGTCTTCCTGGTGGACGGCCTGGGCTGGGAGCTGCTGCTGCGCCACCCCGAGTACGCGCCGTTCCTGTCCTCGCTGGCCGGGAGTTCGCTGGGCGGCTCCGGCCGGCCGCTGACCGCGGGCTTCCCGTCGACCACCGCGACCTCGCTGGCCTCGGTCGGCACGGGTACGCCGCCCGGCCTGCACGGCCTGGCCGGGTACACGGTGGCGGTGCCGGGCACCGACTACCTGATGAACCAGCTGCGCTGGCAGCCGCACACCGACCCGAAGGTCTGGCAGCCGTACCCGACGGTGTTCGAGCAGACCCACCGGGCCGGGGTGGCGACCGCCCAGGTGTCCTCCCCGCTGTTCGCCCAGACCCCGCTGACCAGGGTGGCGCTGTCCGGCGGGACCTTCCTGGGCCGTACCACCGGCGAGGAGCGGATGGACTTGGCCGCCTCCTGGCTGGCCGAGCACGACCGGGCACTGGTGTACACCTACGTCAGCGAGCTGGACGGCGCCGGCCACCGTTTCGGGGTGGACTCCGACGAGTGGCGGATGACGCTGGACGCGGTGGACCGGCTGGCCCGCCGACTGGCCGAGCAGTTGCCGCCGCGGTCGGCGATGTACGTGACGGCCGACCACGGCATGATCGACATCGCCCCCGAGGACCGGATCGACTTCGACGAGGACTGGGAGCTCGGTGCCGGTGTCGCCCTGCTGGGCGGCGAGGGCCGGGCCCGGCACGTGTACGCGGTGCCGGGCGCCGCGGCCGACGTGCACACGGTCTGGAGCGAGGTGCTGGGCGACCGGATGTGGGTGGCCACCCGGGACGAGGCGATCGCGGCGGGCTGGTTCGGCCCGACCGTCGACGAGCGGGTGTACCGGCGGATCGGCGACGTGGTCGCCGCGGCGCGCGACGACATCGCGATCGTCGCCTCCCGCAACGAGCCCGGCGAGTCCGCGATGATCGGCCTGCACGGCTCGATGACTCCGGTCGAACAGTTCGTGCCGCTGCTCGAAGTCCGGGGCTGAGGCGGACCCTTGACCCCTTCGCGCCCGAACCCCCTTGATGTGAAAGGCCCTTGCTCCACCCATGGCTGAACTGGTGTTCTTCTCGGGCACGATGGACTGCGGCAAGTCGACGCTGGCGCTGCAGATGGACCACAACCACGCCGCGCGCGGCCGGCAGGGCGTCATCCTGACCCGCAACGACCGGGCCGGCGCCGCCACCATCTCCAGCCGGCTGGGCCTGCGCGCCGACGCGGTCGAGGTGACGGACGACTTCGACTTCCACGGCCACGTGGTGCAGCGGCTCTCGGCGGGCGGCCGGGTGGACTACCTGATCTGCGACGAGGCCCAGTTCTTCGCCGCCGAGCAGGTGGACCAACTGGCCCGCGTGGTGGACGAGCTGGACATCGACGTCTACACCTTCGGCATCACCACCGACTTCCGGACCCGGCTGTTCCCCGGTTCGCAGCGGCTGATCGAGCTGGCCGACCGGGTGGAGGTGCTCCAGGTCGAGGCGCTCTGCTGGTGCGGCGCGCGGGCGACCCACAACGCCCGTACGGTCGGCGGCGTGATGGTGGTCGAGGGCGCCCAGGTGGTGATCGGCGACATCTCGGTGAGCGAGGACGAGATCGGCTACGAGGTGCTGTGCCGCCGCCACCACCGCCGCCGGATGACCGCCGCGACCGCCCGCGCCTCGGTGCTCTCCCCGGACGTGCTGCCCTTCGAGGAGCAGCAGGTCTAACCGCCCCGAGCCGAAGGGGTGCGCCGGTGCCGAAAGCGAGGAGCGACAAGCGAGGGACGAGCGCCGGAGCGACGACCGTCGGCGCCGGGTCCGAGCGCCCCGGAGGCGAGTGGGCGAGTCACAGGGCTTCGAGCACCGAGAAGTGCCCGCCCTGCGGGTCGGCCAGTCGGGCGGCCCGGCCGCGGGCGGTGTCGTGCGGTTCGACCAGGACGCGGCCGCCGAGTTCGACGGTGTGACGGGTGGTCTGCTCGGCGTCCCGGACGGCGAAGTGGGTGCGCCAGCGCGGCGGGTGGCCGCGCAGGTCGGCGCGGTGGCGGATGCCCGCGACCGGGCGTCCGTGCACCAGTAGCGCGCTCTCGTCGGCGGTGGGCCGGACCGGCCGGTCGAGCACCGTGCCGTAGAAGGCGGCGGCGCCGTCGGCGTCCGGGGTGAGCAGTTCGGCCCAGGCGGGCCCGCCCGGGTCCGTCCCGGCCTCCCGGCCGAGGTGCTGCTCGGCCTGCCAGAGGCCGAAGACGGCTCCGGAGAGGTCGGCGGCGACGGCCATCCGCCCGGCGTCGTCGGCCTGCAGCGGCCCGACCGCGACGGTGCCCCCGCACTCGCGCACCAGTTGGGCGGTGCGGTCGGCGTCGTCCACGGCGAAGTAGGTGGTCCACTGCACCGGGAAGCCGGTGGTGCTGGAGACGCCGAGGCCGGCGACGGGGGTGCCGTCGAGCTCGGCCCGGACGTAGGCGCCGAGTTGGCCGGGCCCGGGGGAGTACGTCCAGCCGAGGAGCTCGCCGTAGAAGGCGCGCGCGCCGGGCAGGTCGTCGGTCAGCAGGCTGACCCAGCAGGGTGTGCCCTGGGCCAGTCGGAGTTCCACCGCGGGCAATGCGGGCCTCCTCACGGGTGTTCGGCGCACGGAGATCCGGGCGCGCGAGGGTGATGCTTCCACCCTGGCGCGCGCCCAACCCTCGACCCGCGCGGAAAGTCCGGCAAAGAGCGCACAAAGAGCCGCGGTTCGGGCGCGCTGCGCGACAATGGCCGGCATGACCACCTTCAACGACGGTTCCCCGCTGATCTCCGCGGCCGAGCTGCGGGAGGCGCTCGCCTCCGCGCGGCCGCCGGTGCTGCTGGACGTGCGCTACCAGTTGGTCGGTGCCGCGCCGGGCGGCCCGACCGCGGCCGAGGAGTACCGGGCCGGGCACCTGCCCGGTGCCCACTTCGTCGAGCTGGACCGGGATCTCGCGGCTCCGCCCGGCGCTCCGGGCCGGGGCGGGCGCCACCCGCTGCCGGATCCGGAGGAGTTCGGCGCGGCGATGCGCGGGTTCGGGGTGAGCTCCGGGCGTCCGGTCGTGGTGTACGACGGTGCGGCGTCGATGGCGGCGGCGCGGGCCTGGTGGCTGCTGCGCTGGGCCGGGCACCCGGACGTCCGGGTGCTGGACGGCGGCTTCGCGGCCTGGCGGGCGGCCGGGCTGCCGGTGACGGCGGAGCTGCCGGAGCCGGCGGAGGGCGACTTCAAGCCCGTGCCGGGGCAGTTGCCGACGCTGGACGCGGACGCTGCCGCGGCCCGGGCGCGCAGCGGTCTGCTGCTGGACGCCCGGTCGGGGGAGCGCTACCGGGGCGAGAGCGAGCCGGTGGACCCGCGGGCCGGACACATCCCGGGCGCGGTGTCGGCGCCGACCGCCGAGAACGTGGGTCCGGACGGGAGGTTCCGCCCGGCGGCCGAACTGCTGGGCCGGTTCCGGGCGTTGGGCGCGGGGGAGCGCGAGGTCGCGGTGTACTGCGGTTCGGGCGTGACGGCGGCGCACCAGATCCTGGCGATGGAGGCGGCGGGCCTGGATGCGGTGCTGTACCCGGGTTCGTGGAGCGAGTGGTCGAGCGACCCGGGCCGCCCGGTGGCGGTGACCGACCAGCCGGGCTGACCGACCGGCCGGGCTGACCGACCAGCCGGGCTGGGCGGGCACCCGTTCTGCGGCAAGGTCTTCTGACGGCCACACAGTGCTGCGGGGCGCCGGCCGAGCCGGCGCCCCGCAGCACTGTCGGTGCGCTACTCCTGCTTCTTGCGCCGGCTGCCGAAGACGATCTCGTCCCAGCTGGGCACGGTGGCCCGGCGGCCGGGCCGGACGCCGTCCGCCTCGGCCTGCCGGTCGGTGGTGCCGACCAGGCGTTCGCGGTGCGGGGCGACGGCGCGCGGCATCAGGATGTCGGCGTAGGCGGAGCCCGCGCCGACCGCCGGGGCGGCGGCCGCGGCCGGCTCCTCGGTCTCCTCGGCGACCTCGGCGGGCACCGGTTCGATCGGGGCGGGCCCGCCGACGGCGAGGTCGCCGCGGAAGGCCGGGACGACGTCGAGCAGGCTGGTCAGCGAGTCCCGGGAGTCGGCGGTGGCCTCGCGCGACTCGCGGACCTCGCGGGCCGACATGATGCGGTCGGCGGAGGGCCGGTCGATCATCGGGCGGGGCGGCCGGTCCTGGGGGAGCCGGGCGATCCGCGGGATGAACGGGAAGACCGAGTCCTCCTCGCGCTCGACCGTCTCGCCGATCAGCGCGCGGGCCTCGTCGTCGTTGGGCTGGACCAGGCGCCGGGGCGGGTCGTACGTCCAGGACGCGCTGCGGCCCTCGCCGTCGGCGCGGTAGGAGAGGATGACCTCCCAGGTGCCGTCGTCGCGCCGCCAGGAGTCCCAGCGTTCGGTGTCCTTCTCGGCGCCGCGCAGGGCGAGCCGCTCGGCGACGGCCTCGCCGAGCTGCGGCCCGGGGGACTCGCCGTTGCGGCGGATCGCGGTCTTGCGGGCGCGCTCGGCCATGAAGGCGCGTTCGGCGAGGACCGGCCCCTCGAAGCGGCGGACCCGGTCGACGGAGATGCCGGCGGCCTGGGCGACCTCCTCGGCGGAGGCTCCGGCTCGTATCCGGGCCTGGATGTCTCGGGGGCGGAGGTGGCTCTCGACCTCGATCTCGATCTGGCCGAGGCGCGGCCGGTCGCCGCGGATGGCGGCGCGCAGCCGCTCGTCGATGGGGAGGGTGTACTCCGTGCTGTCGGCAGCCTTGAGCACCAGCCGTGTGCCGTCGTTGCTGACGGCCACAACCCGCAGTTCGGGCACGGTCACCTCCCGGGTTGTGCCTGCCGACGTCACCTGCGTCGCTGCTCCCGTACTGAGTGTGGCCTGCCCACTCGCGACTGGCCACAACCTTGCTGAGTTCCCCGGCGTGTCGGGCTTACGCCCGGCCACACCGCTGTGGCACGGTTGCCTTTTTGCCACGTCATCCGTCGACGTCGCGTCTGGGTGCCCCGGCCGTCCTCGCACGCGGAGTGTTCGCGACGATCCGGGACCGGCGTCGCCGTGCGTGCCCGCTCAGTGGCTCTTCGTCAAGCTGCCGGTGAAGGCACAGTCGACAAGTCGACCCAAGGCTCGGGCTTTACGAACAGTACTCCATTCGTGGCATCCGAAGGGGCGGCTCGCCGCTCAAGTCTCCCGCGATTCACGGGAATCTCAAGAGCGCGCGCCCCCAACGGCGGACCACCGGCGGATGAACGGTGATCATCTTCACACAATCCGGGAGCGGAGAACCGCATTTTCGTCCCTTGTGTCCTTCTTTGGGCAAGATGGAGAGGCTTGTTCGAGTTGCAGTCGTACGGACCGAGGGATGTTGATGCCGGAGCGGAGCCCCGCCGAGGAGGGCGGCAAGGAGGAGCGCAAGCGGATCGATCTGAGTGTGGCTCAGGTCGTGGCGAGCGCGCTGGCCGCGGTGGTGGGCGCGCTGCTCGCCTCCGAACTCGGCGTGTACGGAACGATCATGGGCGCCGCGGTGGTCAGCATCGGGGCCACCACCGGCGGCGCGGTGTTCCAGCACGTGTTCCGGCGGACCGGCGAGCAGCTGCGCGACGCGGTGGACCGCGGGCCGAACCAGACGGTGAACGGCCTGCGCCAGGTGCCCGCGGAGCAGGAGCACCCGGCTCAGCACACGGCGCACGGGCCGGCCGGGCCGCCGGTGCTCACCTCGGAGTGGAACGCGCCGCAGGTGGTGCGGGCGCGCCGGCGGCTGGGCTGGCGGGGCTACGCGGCGGTCTCCGGTCTGGTCTTCGTCCTGGCGATGACGCCGATCGTGGCGTTCGAGCTGGCCACCGGCCAGCCGGTGTCGGCGACGGTGAAGGGCCGGTCGGGCGACGGGACGTCCTTCGGCGGCACGGTGACGCGCAAGGACCCGCCGCCGCAGGACGTCCCGTCGCAGCGCCCGTCCACCGGGCGCGGCTCGCAGGACGCGCCGTCCGGCGGAGCCTCGGCCCCGGCGACGACGCGACCGGGTCGGGAGCCGACCGCCACCCCGGGCACCGGCGCGAGCGGGAGCGCCTCTCCCTCGGCGGGCCCCGGTGCGAGCCCGTCGGCCGGTGCCTCGCCGTCGGCGGGCGGCTCGGGCAGGCCCACCGGTGAGGCCACGCCGCAGCCGCCCGTGCCGAGCAACGCCCCGGCGAACGCGACGGTGCCCCCGCCCCCGCCCGCCACCGCGACTCCTTAGGGCCGGTCGCCGAACTTAGGCCCCCAGTACCCGCCGCAGGTAGTCGTTGCCGAAGACGCGCCGGGGGTCGACCTCGTCGCGCAGGGCGGTGAAGTCCTCGAAGTGCGGGTAGACGCCCGCCAGGTACTCGGCGTCGCGGGTGTGCAGCTTGCCCCAGTGGGGGCGGCCCTGATGGGCGGTCATCAGCTGTTCCACGCCGGTGAAGTAGCCCTGGTCGCGGGTGCCCCGGTAGAGGTGGACGGCGATGTAGGCGCTGTCCCGGCCGGAGGCGGTGGAGAGCCAGAGGTCGTCGGCGGGGGCGAAGCGCACCTCGACCGGGAAGCTGACCTTCCAGTCGGAGCGTTCGACCAGGGCCTTCAGTTCGCGCAGCACCCCGGCGACGGCCGCGCGCGGGACGGCGTACTCCATCTCCAGGAAGCGGACCTTGCGCGGGCTGGTGAACACCTTGTACGCGGTGTCGGTGTAGCTGCGGTCGGACCAGGCGCGGCTGGCGAGCGAGGCGATCGAGGGCACGGCGCCGGGGAAGCGGCGGCCGACCCGGCAGGCGCCCTCCCAGACGGTGTTGGAGAGGAAGTCGTCCTCCAGCCACTCCTTGAACCGGGGCAGCGGGGCGGCCGGTCCCTGGCTGCGGTTGTTGCGCTTGGTGGCGCAGCGGTCGGTGTGCGGGAACCAGTAGAACTCGAAGTGCTCGTTGACGGCGGTGAGGTCGTCGAGGCGTTCCAGCACCTCGTCGAAGGTCATCGGCTGCTCGTGGGCGGTGAGCAGGAAGGCCGGTTCGACGCCGAAGGTGAGGGCGGTGATCACGCCGAGGGCGCCGAGGCCGAGCCGGGCGCCCTGGAAGAGCCGGGGGTTCTCGGTGGGGGAGCAGTGCCGGACGCTGCCGTCGGCGAGCACGATCTCCAGGGCGCGGATCTGGGCGGCGAGCGAGCCGGAGTCGCGGCCGGTGCCGTGGGTGCCGGTGCTGGTGGCGCCGGCGACGGTCTGGACCTCGATGTCGCCCATGTTGGTGAGGGAGAGGCCCTCGGCGGCGAGCAGCCGGTTGAGGCGGCTGAGCGGGAGGCCGGACTCGACGGTGACGGTGCCGGCCTCGCGGTCGAGCCCGCGGACGGCGGTGAGGGCGTGCGGCCGGATCAGCAGGCCGTCGCCGGGCGAGGCGATGGCGGTGAAGGAGTGGCCGGAGCCGACGGCCTTGACGCTGCGGCCCTGGTCGGCGGCGCGGGCGATCTCCCTGGCCAGTTCCGCCGCGGTGCCGGGGGTGGCGGTCCGGGCCGGCCGGGCGTTCTGGTTGCCGGCCCAGTTGGTCCACCGGGTGGGGGTCGCGGTGCTGGCCTGGGGCATTGCGCTGCCTCCTGCTCCGTGGCCGATCGGGTCGGCGCGGTCCGGTGCGGCCTGGCCCGTCGGATCCCGGGAGACAGGCCCTACCCGCGGGTAGGGCCGCGGGTAGGGCGAGATTAGTCAGTTCACCGTTCGACGTCTACGGGTCGGCCGGGCGTTCCGCCGGCCTGGTCGGTGGGCTGCTGGGCGTCGAGTCCGGCGCGCAGCCGGCCGAGTCCGGCCAGGGCGGCGAGGGCGCCGAGCACGCCGGCGGTCAGCGGGACCCAGTAGCCGGCGGCGGCGCCGGAGGCGTCGATCACCCAGCCCGCGGCGGAGGAGCCGACCGCGACGCCGAGGGCCAGGCCGGTGGTGGTCCAGGTCATGCCCTCGGTGAGCTGGGCGGCCGGGACGAGCCGTTCGACCAGGGCCATCGCGGTGATCAGGGTGGGGGAGATGGCGATGCCGGCGACGAGCAGGGCGGCGCCGACCGCGACGAGTCCGCCGATGCCGTGCACGGCGTGGGCGACCAGCAGGATCGGCACCATGCTGAGCGCCATGAACAGCACGCCGAGGAAGAAGCGCTTCGCCATCGAGCCGGTGAGCTTGACCGCGCCGAACACCACCCCGGCCGCGCAGGAGCCGAGCGCCCACAGGGCGAGGATCACGCTGGAGACCGACTTGTGCCCCTGGGCCTCGGAGTAGGCGACGGTGACCACTTCGACCGAGCCGAAGATTGCGCCGGTGGCGACGAAGGTGAGGATCAGCACCTGGAGGCCGCGGTTGCGGATCACCGAGCTGCCCTGGTGCCGGGCGGCCTCGTGGACCGGGGGCTCGGTGGAGCGCTGGCCGGCGAACAGCAGCACGCCGACGGTCAGGAAGATCCCGGCGAGCAGCACGCCGGCTTCCGGGAAGACGGAGGTGGCCAGGCCGATGGAGAGGATCGGGCCGACGATGAAGCAGACCTCGTCGACCACGGCCTCGAAGGAGTAGGCGGTGTGCAGCCGGTCGGGGTCCTCGCGGTAGAGGTGCGCCCAGCGGGCGCGGACCATGGCGCCGGTGCTCGGCATCACGCCCATGCCGGCGGCGAACACGAACAGCGTCCAGTCCGGTGCGCCCAGCCGGGCGCAGAGCAGCAGGCCGACGACGGAGCCGATGGTCAGGGCCATGGCCGGGACGATGATCCTCGCCTGGCCGTGCCGGTCCACCAGGCGGGAGACCTGGGGGCCCAGGACCGCCGCGGAGACGGCCAGGGCCGCCGAGACCAGTCCGGCCACGCCGTACGAGCCGCGCAGTTGGGACAGCATGGTCACGATGCCGATGCCGGTCATCGAGATCGGCAGCCGGGAGACGAAACCGGTGGAGGAGAAGGCCACGGTGCCGGGCGCGGCGAATATTCGGCGGTAGCTGGACAGCACGGGAGCTCCGGGCAGGGGGGTAAGGAACAAGTCTGGTCTAGACAGCTTACGTACGTTGGCAAACGGTATTTTCCGGACGCCCGCGCGGCCCCGGCGCCGGTGCCCGGCCCCTCAGTGGCAGGATCGGTGCCATGTCCGACGCGCGCAAACCCTCCTCCTCCGGCGCCGCCCCGTACGACGCCCTGCTGCTGCTGTCCTTCGGCGGGCCCGAGGCCCCCGAGGACGTCGTCCCGTTCCTGGAGAACGTCACCCGGGGCCGCGGCATCCCCAAGGAACGGCTCAAGGAGGTGGGCAAGCACTACTTCCTGTTCGGGGGCGTCAGCCCGATCAACGAGCAGAACCGGGAGCTGCTCACCGCCCTGCGCAAGGACTTCGCCGAGCACGGGCTGGACCTGCCGGTGTACTGGGGCAACCGCAACTGGGCCCCGTACCTGGTGGACGCCCTGCGGGAGATGGCCGGGGCCGGCCACCGCCGGATCGCGGTGCTCGCCACCAGCGCCTACGCCGGCTACTCGGGCTGCCGCCAGTACCGGGAGAACCTGGCCGACGCGCTGGCCGTCCTCGCCGAGGAGGGCGTCCCGGTACCGACCGTCGACAAGCTGCGGCACTTCTACCACCTCCCCGGCTTCGTCGAGCCGATGATCGACGCCGCCCTGGCCGCCCTGGCCGAGCTGCCCGAGGCCGTCCGGCCCGGTGCCCGGCTGGCCTTCACCACCCACTCCATCCCGGACGCGATGGCCGAGACCTCCGGCGCCCCGGACGACCCGGCCCGGGGCACCCCCGGCGGCGCCTACGTCGCCCAGCACCTGGACGTGGCCCGGCTGATCGCCGCGGCCGTCGCCGAGCGCACCGGCGTGGCCGACCGGCCGTGGCAGCTGGTGTTCCAGAGCCGCAGCGGCGCCCCGCACACCCCGTGGCTGGAACCGGACATCTGCGACCACCTGGAGGCCCAGCACGCCGACGGCGCGCCGGCCGTGGTGATGGTCCCGATCGGTTTCGTCTCCGACCACATGGAGGTCAAGTACGACCTCGACACCGAGGCCGTCGCCAAGGCCGCCGAACTGGGCCTGCCGGTCTCCCGCGCGGCCACCGTCGGCGCCGACCCGCGGTTCACGGCCGCGGTGCGCGAGCTCGTCCTGGAGCGGGCCGCCGTCGAACGCGGTGAGGGCGTGACCCGCTGCGCCCTCGGCACCCTCGGCCCCAGCCACGACGTGTGCGCGGTGGCCTGCTGCCCCAACCCGCGCGCCCCGCGCCCGGCCGCCGCCGAGCGCTGACCCCTTCCGGAGGAGAATCCCGTGCCCACCCCCGCCCAGCCCGACGACCGGCTCCTCGACGACCTGCTGGAGGTGGCCCTGGACGCGGCCCGGCGGGCCGGCGCACTGCTGCGCGACGGCCGCCCCGCCGACCTCGGCGTGGCCGGCACCAAGAGCAGCCCGGTCGACGTGGTCACCGAGATGGACCTCGCCTCCGAGAAGCTCGTCGTGGAGCTGATCGCCGAGCGCCGCCCCCAGGACGGCTACCTGGGCGAGGAGGGCGCCGAGCGGCCCGGCACCAGCGGGGTGCGCTGGGTCGTCGACCCGCTCGACGGCACGGTCAACTACCTGTACGGGCTGCCCTCCTGGGCGGTCAGCGTGGCCGCCGAGGTGGACGGCCGGGCCGTCGTCGGGGTGGTGTACGCCCCGGCCCGCGGTGAGCTGTTCCACGCCGTGCTGGGCCGCGGCGCCCACCTCGACGGCCGGCCGGTCTCGACCCGCCCGGCCCCGCCCTGGGGCCAGGCGCTGATCGCCACCGGCTTCAACTACGTCCAGCCGGTGCGGGTGCGCCAGGCCGAGGTGCTGCTGGCCCTGATGCCCGAGGTGCGGGACGTCCGCCGGGCCGGGGCGGCCGCCGTCGACCTGTGCGACGTGGCCGCCGGGCGGCTGGACGGCTACTACGAGCGGGGCCTCGCCCCCTGGGACCGCGCGGCCGGCTGCCTGATCGCCACCGAGGCCGGTGCGCTGGTCGGCGGCCGCCCCGGGCACGGCCCGGACGGCGAGCTGACCGTGGCCGCCGCCCCGGGCGTGTACCAGCCCCTGCAGGAGCGGCTGGCCGCGCTGCGCGCCTGGGCGGACTGACCAGGCCCCGCGAACCCGGAGGGCCCCGGTGAGAACCCTCCGGACATGCGAAGAGCCCTGGCACACGGGGGATGCCAGGGCCTTGGGGTTTCGCACGGCCCCCGCAGGGCCGCTGGTGCCGGAGTGCCGGCGTCGGGTCAGGCGGCGGTGCGGTGGCGGTCCAGCACGGTGTCCACACCGTGCTCGGCGGCCAGACGACGGAGGTCGTCCAGCTCGGACTGCTCCACCTCGGCGAGGAACTCGTCCCCGGCCTCGATCGCGCGGTGCAGGTCCTGCTCGGCGTTGGCTATGCGCTGCAGGATTCCGGCCTTGAAGGCGTCCATACGGGCCCCCTTACTGTGTCGGACGTGCACGGTCGTGCGCTCTCCGCCCCGAGGAGGGTCCAGCCGGTGAATGCGCCCGGTCCGACGAGTGGTGGATCTCCGGTCGGGCGCGGAGACGGCCCTTCGGCCGCTCCCGGTGAATTCCCAGCCCCAGGGCCGGCGCGGATGAACGCACGGCGGGTGGGTGCGATCGGCCAACAGCCAGATCGCGGGTGTGCAGCTGTCCTCCCCGCCCGGGGAGCCGGGAAACCTCCCGGCGGAAGAAAGTTGCCCGTGTCACAGTCCAAGCGGAGTTCTCCCGACACGAACGGTCACCGCCGAGGGGCCCGGGCCTCCTGCCCGAGGGGCAGCTTATCGCTGCTTTACCGCAGGACCAGGCAGGATGGAGCCACCGTCGGAGCCGTGCGTCCGCTTCCGGGGCCGGCCTGGAGAAGGGACAACGACCGTGCGGGTTCTCGTCGTCGAGGACGAGCAGCTGCTCGCCGAGGCTGTCGCGACCGGCCTGCGCCGCGAGGCGATGGCCGTCGACGTGGTGTACGACGGGGAGGCCGCGCTCCAGCGCATCGCGGTCAACGACTACGACGTGGTGGTCCTGGACCGCGACCTCCCGCTGGTCCACGGCGACGACGTCTGCCGCAAGGTGGTCGAGCAGGGCCTGGCCACCCGGGTGATCATGCTGACCGCCTCCGGCGACATCAGCGACCGGGTCGAGGGCCTGGAGATCGGCGCCGACGACTACCTTCCGAAGCCGTTCGCCTTCAGCGAACTCGTCGCCCGGGTAAGGGCGCTGGGCCGTCGCGCGACCGTCCCGCTGCCCCCGGTGCTGGAACGGGCCGGGATCTCGCTCGACCCCGGCCGCCGCGAGGTGATCCGGGAGGGGCGCACCGTCCAGCTCGCCCCCAAGGAGTTCGCCGTCCTGGAGGTGCTGATGCGGGCCGGCGGCGCCGTCGTCTCGGCCGAGCAGCTCCTGGAGAAGGCCTGGGACGAGCACACCGACCCGTTCACCAACGTCGTGCGGGTCACCGTGATGACGCTGCGCCGCAAGCTCGGCGACCCGCCGGTGATCGTCACCGTGCCCGGTTCCGGCTACCGGATCTGACCGGGACCCGCCCCCCGGAGTCCGTCCCCCCGTAGTCCGGCCCGCCGGACTCCGCCCCGGGATCCGCCCCCGAGGATCCCCCGCCGTACCCAGCGCCCGCCCCCGGCGGACGCCCGAGAGGACCATCATGACCACCCCGCCGCCCCCGGCCGGCGGGCCCTCCGGCGCGCCCGCCGGCGGCCCGCGAGCCGTTCCGCCCAAGCCCGTGCACCCGCCCCGCCAGTCCCGTCCGCACCAGCCCGAGACCTACGTCCCCGGTGACGGCCTGCTCGCCTGGCTGCCGTTCCGCCCGACCATCCGGATGCGGCTCACCCTGCTCTACGGCGGCATGTTCCTGATGGCCGGCGTGGTCCTGCTGCTGGTCATGTACTTCTTCGTCCAGCAGTCGCTCCAGGAGGTCGGCCAGCCGCACCTGAGGCTCACCGGACCGGGCATCTCCGTGCTCACCCCGGACGGCCAGGTCCTGACCAACCAGAACGCGCTCGACCAGTGGCTGAACGACAACAAGTCCATCCAGGCCGCCGCGGCGCTCAACACCCTGCTGCGCAAGCTGCTCACCGTGCTGGTCTGCCTCGCCGTGATCGCCTTCGCGGCCGGCTACGCGATGGCCGGCCGGGTGCTGCGCCCGCTCGGCCGGATCACCCGTACCGCCCGTGACGTCGCCTCCTCCGACCTGCACCGCCGGATCGAGCTGGACGGCCCGGACGACGAGCTCAAGGAGCTCGCCGACACCTTCGACGACATGCTGGACCGGCTGGACCGCTCCTTCGACTCCCAGCGCCGTTTCGTCGCCAACGCCTCGCACGAGCTGCGCACCCCGCTGGCGATCAACCGGACCCTGCTGGAGGTCCAGCTCTCCGACCCGGCCGCCTCGCCCGACCTCCAGCAGCTCGGCAAGACCCTGCTGGCCACCAACGAGCGCAGCGAGCAGCTGGTCGAGGGCCTGCTGCTGCTCGCCCGCAGCGAGAACGAACTCACCGACCGGCGCGCCGTGGAGCTGTCCGAGGTGGCCACCCGGGCGCTGGAGCAGACCCGGGGCGAGGCCGACAAGCGGGAGGTGGAGCTGCGCTCCAGGCTCGACCCGGCGGTGGTCGCGGGCAACGGCGTGCTGCTGGAGCGGCTGGCGCTCAACCTGCTGCAGAACGCGGTCCGCTACAACACCGCGGGCGGCTGGGTCGAGCTGGCTACCGCCACCGTGCCGGGCGGCGGCGAGCTGGTGGTCTCCAACACCGGCCCGGTGGTGCCCGGGTACGAGCTGGAGCACATCTTCGAGCCGTTCCGCCGGATCAAGGGCGCCGACCGCACCCGCAGCGACAAGGGGGTCGGTCTGGGCCTGTCCATCGTCCGCTCGGTGGTGCGCGCCCACGGCGGCACCATCGAGGCCACCCCGCGCTCCGGGGGCGGCCTCACCATGCGGGTGCGGATTCCGTCCCCGTAGCCGCCCCTGGGGCCGTTCTGCGCCCTCTCGGCCCCGGACGCTGCCGCGTTCCGTGGGCGACCGTTCCCGGCCGCCCCCGCCAGACCGTCAAGACGACATAAGGCCTGGCGGGGGCGGCTTGTCTTTTCCGGCCCCAGCAACTTACGGTGTCGTAACCTACGCAACCGTAAGTGCGTCCGCCGGTTCGTCCGCCGACGGCTCCGACACGACGCGTGCCCGCCCAACGCGCCCGTCCAGCGCGTGTATCCGTCCCCAGGAGCAAGCCCGTGACCATCGCCCCTGTGCAGAGCAGCCCCTCGCTCGGATCGAGCGGCTGGACCGACGCGCGGCTGATCCTGGCCCTCGAAGAGGTCGTCGAGAAGGAGCTCAACCGCCACCTGACCGTGGCCAAGGAGTGGATGCCGCACGAGTTCGTCCCGTGGAGCCAGGGCCGCGACTTCGACGGCGTGCTGGGCGGCGAGGCCTGGGCGCTGGACCAGTCCCAGGTGACCCCGCTCGGGCGGGTCTCGCTGGTGGTGAACCTGCTCACCGAGGACAACCTGCCCAGCTACCACCACGAGATCGCGACCATGTTCGGCCGCGAGGGCGCCTGGGGCACCTGGGTGCACCGCTGGACCGCGGAGGAGGGCCGGCACGGAATAGCCATCCGCGACTTCCTGCTCGCCACCCGGGCCGTCGACCCGGTGGAGCTGGAGCGGGCCCGGATGTCCCACATGTCGGAGGGCTTCGAGTCCGACAACGCGCACAGCATGCTGCACTCGGTCGCCTACGTGGCCTTCCAGGAGCTCGCGACCCGCATCTCGCACCGCAACACCGGCAAGTACGCGGGCGACCCGCTGTGCGACCAGCTGCTGGCGAAGATCGCCAACGACGAGAACCTGCACATGGTCTTCTACCGGAACCTGCTGAAGGCCGCCCTGGAGCTCGCCCCGGACCAGGCCATGCGCGCCATCGCCGACGTGGTGATCGACTTCCGGATGCCCGGCCACGGGATCCCCGGTTTCGAGCGCGCCGCCGCCCAGATCGCCATCGGCGGGGTGTACAACCTGCGCATCCACCACGACGACGTGCTCCAGCCGGTGCTGCGCCACCTGCGGGTGATGGAGATCGACGGCCTCGGCCCCGAGGGCCTGCTGGCGCAGAACGAGCTGGGCGTCTTCCTGGACGGGCTGGACGGTCAGGCGCGCAAGTTCGAGGAGCGCCAGGCCGCGCTGCTGGCCCGCCGGGAGGCGCGCCGCAACGCCGGCTAGGGCGTCTCCGGGGGCGCTTCCGCCGAGCCGTCGCGCCCCCTGAGGGAGGGGGCGGAGTGGGTGGATTTTCCGTGGTTTGCCCCGGAAGATTCTGAACGTGACCAAGCTCACACCGTGTCGCTCCACGATTCCGGGCGACCCCGGAGAGTGATCACCCCATCGGGGGCGCCGATCGCCGTCCGTGATCGGATTCCGGCCTGCCGCTGGTCCGTCGGATTGGTCGGCATCCCTGGTGGGCAAGGGATTCGACGGACACCTGTACGGGGTTCGCTCACTGTGAGTCGCCGGTTCGGAGGGCGCGCGAGGGGTCGACGATGGCCCTGCGTGAGGCCTTTCGCGCCCCGGAGGATCACCCCAACGGAGCCCTGGCTGAGTGTCGATTGAGTAACGGGGCTTGAAGTAAGGCAAAATCTCCGCCTCGGGTCGGGCACAAGACCGACCCCCCATGCGTTACGTGCGCTGGAGATACCGCACACACCGCACAAACCCGGAGGGGGAGAGCGACAATGGCAACCGACTACGACACCCCACGCAAGACCGACGACGAGCTCAACGAAGACAGCATCGAGGAGCTCAAGGCTCGGCGGAACGACAAGGGCGGCGGCTCCGTCGACGTCGACGAGTTCGACGCCGCCGAGGGCATGGAGCTTCCCGGCGCCGACCTCTCGAACGAGGAGCTCGCCGTCCGTGTCCTGCCCAAGCAGGCGGACGAGTTCACCTGCATGAGCTGCTTCCTGGTCCACCACCGCAGCCAGCTCTACAGCGAGAAGAACGGCAACCCGATCTGCCGGGACTGCGGCGCCTGAGCACCGCAGCGGACAGCGCCAGGTGCCCGTGGCTCCCGCGGCACCGGCACACCGCCCCTTCCGGCCCCGGGCAGCGGGGCCGGACGGCAGGTCCGCGGCCCGTCCTGGCGGACGGACCCGGGAGGACGGAGTCGGTCGGCCACGTGCCGGCCAGGACAAAGTCGTAGGGACGGTCCCGCAGCAGCGGAACCGTCCCTCTCGGTCTTTCGGGGCCCGTTCACGGGGCCGGCGGGCGCGTCGGTCAGGTACGGGCGCCGCGCCGGGCCTCCTCCAGGGCCTCGGCCAGCTTCATCGGGGAGCGCGTCGACAGGTAGAGGTACGGCGTCGGGTCGGCCGGATCGCTCACCTCGACCCGCAGCGCCGTCGGGACGTAGCTGCGCAGCAGCATGAAGGCGCGGGGATCGGCCTTCGGACCGCGCCAGGCCGCCGCCTCGGTGGGGCTCAGCGCGTGGGCGGCACCCAGCGCGTCCACCGGGATCCGGGCCGGCCCGGCCACCAGCGAGCCCTGCACCACGCGGATCCGCGCCGAGCCGTAACTGCTGATCGCCACCGCGCCGATGGCGATGCCGGCCACCAGGCCGACCAGGGCGGCCGGCCCGCTGACCCGGATCAGGATCAGTGCCAGGGTCAGACCGACTGCGACCGGGAGCAGCCACCAGGAGCGAGGCACCGTGAGGCGTTCGTCGTACATGCCCTCCATTGTGGGCGCCCTGACGCCCGGCTCGGGACGCCACCCCCACCGGAGGTCTTGCTACCCCTGGGTAGGCTGGCGAGCCGTGACCGGTACGACCACCCCCACCACCCCCGCCGACCGGCCGGCGCCCGCGTTGCCGCCGACCCCGACCACCCCGCCGCCGGACGCCGTGATCCCGGAGCGCCACCCCCAGGCGCCCGCCCCCGGCACCCGCCTCGGCTCCCACTACGAGCACTGCTTCGGCTGCGGCCCCCGGCACCCCGGCGGACTGCGGATCGACGCGGTCGCCGGCGAGGGACTCGACGTCACCGCCGAGTTCAGCGTCCGGGACGTGCACCAGGGCGGCCCCGGGCTGGCCCACGGCGGGGTTCTCACCACGGCGATGGACGAGACCCTCGGAACGCTGAACTGGCTGCTCCACGCGCCCGCGGTGACCGGCCGGCTGGAGACCGACTTCCTCAGCCCGGTGCCCGTCGACTCGGTGCTGCACCTGCGCGCCTGGATCACCGGGGTGCACGGCCGCAAGATCTACAGCGCCGCCGAGGGGCGGATCGGCGGCCCCGACGGACCGGTCGCCGTGCGTGCGCAGGCGCTCTTCATCCAGGTGAAGCTGGAACACTTCACCTCGCACGGTCGACCCGAGGACATCGAGAAGGTCCTCGACGACCCGGATCTGATGAAGCGCGCACGAGCCTTTGAGGTGAACCCTTGAGCGAGACCCCCCGTCCGCAGCTGGACGTCCTGATCAGGCGCATCGACGCCGAGCTGCCGCTGCCCGAGTACGCGCAGCCCGGGGACGCCGGTGCCGACCTGCGGACCACCGTCGACGCCGAGCTGGCCCCCGGTGAGCGGGCGGTGCTCCCCACCGGCATCGCCATCGCCCTGCCGGACGGCTACGCGGCCTTCGTCCACCCGCGCTCCGGGCTGGCAGCTCGTTGCGGAGTTGCCCTCGTGAACGCCCCGGGGACGGTCGATGCCGGGTACCGTGGAGAGATCAAGGTGATCGTCGTCAATCTGGACCCGCGCGAGGGGGTCAGCTTCCGCCGAGGGGACCGGATCGCCCAGCTGGTCATCCAGCAGGTCGAGAAGGCCCGCTTCCACGAGGTGGCCGAGCTGCCGGGGTCGGCACGCGCCGAGGGTGGGTTCGGGTCGACCGGTGGCCACGCCGCGGTCTAGCATTCCCGCGGCCTCGCAGGAAGCCGAGCAGGTATTCGCATCGGTCTTGGACCGGGAAGGACAGTGACCGTGTTCCGTCGTCGCCAGAAGAGCGAGGACGCTGTCGAGCAGCTCGCCGACGACGCCATCAGCGCCGACGAGACGGCCGATGACGTCGAAGGTTCCGCCGAGAGCGAGAACGTGACCGAGCTGGACCCGGCCGACAAGGTCGGCCTCCCGCCGGCCCCGCGGCCGGACGGCCCGTGGGACCACACCGAGCTGGAGACGCCGGAGGAGGGACGGGTCGACCTCGGGGGTCTGCTGGTCCCCGGCGTCGAGGGCATGGAGCTCCGCGTCGAGGTCGCCGGTGACGCGATCGTCGCGGCCACCCTGGTGCTCGGCAACAGCGCCATCCAGCTCCAGGCCTTCGCGGCCCCGAAGTCGGAGGGCATCTGGGGGGAGGTCCGCGAGGAGATCGCCAACGGCATCACCTCGCAGGGCGGTCTGATCGACGAGGAGGAGGGCCCGCTCGGCTGGCACCTCCGTGCCCAGGTCCCGGTGCAGCTGCCGGACGGCACCCAGGGCGTGCAGCTGGTGCGCTTCGTCGGCTGTGACGGGCCGCGCTGGTTCCTCCGCGGTGTGATCTCGGGCCAGGCCGCCGTGCAGCCCGAGATGGCCGGCATCCTGGAGCAGGTCTTCCGGCAGACCGTCGTCGTCCGCGGCGAGACCCCGATGGCTCCGCGCGACCCGATCGTGCTCAAGCTCCCCGAGGACGCCCAGATGGTCGCCGACGGTGGCGGGGCCGCCGCCGCGCCCGAGGGCGAGGGCCGCTACGGCTCGCTCGACCCGTTCGCGCGCGGCCCGGAGATCACCGAGGTCCGCTGACCGCCTCCTCGGTCGTCACTGCTGATCGCCTCCGCCCGGACCCCGGGCGGAGGCGATTTGCATGTGGCGGGTCGGTCCCCGTACAGTTCCGGAGTCGCCGCGGGAGACCGGGGCGACAAAGCGGAAAGTGAATCCGA